>CASEGC010000014.1 GCA_949287365.1 uncultured Parabacteroides sp. | reverse complement strand
GAAATTCCTTATCGTACGGACATTGCTCAGCCGTCCGCGCGTCTTGATATTGGACAATCCTTTTATCGGACTGGACGCCCCGTCGCGGGACTTGCTCGTGGAGACGCTACGCCAAATGACCCGGCTGGAAGACGTGCAGGTCATCCTGTTGTTATCCAACCCGAACGACATACCGGACATGATCACGCACGTTTTACCCGTCCGGAACCGGACCTGCCTGCCGCCCATGACCCGTGAGGCGTTCCTCGCGGACAAGCGTTTAATCGCCTCCCTTTTCCCTACGGAAGGGAACGAAGCCGAAGACGCGTTCTCCCGAATCGAATTGCCCGTGGACAAGACGAAGCTTCCGTCCGACCACGACGTGACCCTGCGGATGGAAAAGGTAAAGATACGCTATGGCAACCGCACGATACTGAATGACTTGGATTGGGAAATCAAGAATGGTGAGAAATGGGCCTTGTTCGGTCCTAATGGCGCGGGAAAATCCACGCTGCTAAGCTTGGTTTATGCGGATAATCCGCAGTCGTACGCCAATACGCTCTACCTGTTCGACCGGAAACGGGGCTCGGGCGAGAGCATCTGGGACATAAAGAGACGCATCGGGTACGTATCGCCGGAGATGCACCTCTATTTCCAAGAGAACATCCCCACGTTGCGCATCGTCGGCTCCGGCTTTTTCGACTCGATAGGGCTTTTCCGTAAATGCAACGCCGAGCAGGAAGATATCGCCTTGCGTTGGATGAAGGTATTCGGCATCGAACAGCTGAAAAACCGTCTGTTCCTCACCCTCTCGTCCGGCGAGCAACGGCTGGCGTTATTGGCGAGGGCGTTCGTGAAAGACCCGGACTTGATTATCCTCGACGAGCCGCTGCATGGGCTGGACGTGAGCAACAAGAAGCGGGCCGCCGCCATCATCGAGAAGTTCTGCGAACGGCCAGGCAAGACCCTGATTTACGTCACCCACTATCCGCACGAGTTGCCCGCCTGCGTGGATAAGCGTTTCGAACTGGTGAAGCACCCGGAAACGTCGGAAAGTGAGAGTGCCTAAGTGACGTACATACGACATGCCTAAGTGACGTATATGCCACATGCCTAAGCGCGGTAGGTACAGAGAGCCTAATCCCACCACATACGGAGATTAGGCACTCTGTACTATGAGAGTGCCTCCTCTATGCACATACCATCTAAAGAATGTTAAAACAGGAAACGGGCTACAACAATTCGTTCTGACGCAAGATATCGGTCAGCTCGCTATCCGTAAGCGACTCTCGTTCGGATTTATCGTAAATATATAACAGACCTATCTCGGATTCTTCCTCGGAATAAGCGAGTATCAAGGTGATGACTCTCGCCCCGCCACTTTTCCCCTTGCCTTTGGCGGAGATAGCCATGCGCACCTTGCGTAGGCACCGGCCCAAGTCGGTACCTTGACATGGGTCTTTCAAGAGGTTTTCCACCAACAGATCAACATCCGCTTCCAACGATTTATAGCGTTTATTCAGGCGTTTGAATTGCCTTTTAAACGTTTGATAGACTTTAATCGTGTAGTTCATGCTTGAAATCCTCCCAAGTTTGTCCTTTCAACTTCCCCGCACGAATCAATTTGACCTCCTCGCACATCTCGTTGAGGTCGGATATCAGTTCGGCTTTGGTCAGCGGACGGTATTCCTCGGTATCCTCGGCTACGCCGAGAGAGGCTTGCCGCTCCTCCTCCTCTCGCTGTTGGGAGACAAGCTTCTTGACATACTTCAACAACTTCCGCATACTGTTCTCGTTATCGGCGATGTAACTTAACTCGCGGAAAAGCTCCGCATTCAGGCTCGTGGCGCTCATAATCTGTCCCTCCTTATTTAAATATGTAATCGCGAAGATACGAAAAAAAGGCACAGGGATAAAAACTCCCTGTGCCTTCCTCGTTAATTATAGGTCTTTATCAATAGCCTGGATTCTGTTGCAACTGTCCGCCGGATACGTTGATCTCGCTGATGGGGATCGCGCATACCGTGCGGTTGTCGCCCGACGGAACCTCGCCCACGAACGTGTTGTTCACCGAGCGGCCGTTACGCCAAGCGTCGAAAGCCGCATGCCCCTCGGCGCAAAGCTCCAAGCGACGCTCCAGCAGGATGTCGTCGATTGTCACGGAAGCCACGTCC
>CASEGC010000013.1 GCA_949287365.1 uncultured Parabacteroides sp. | reverse complement strand
ACCATCGTTTCCACGCTGTTCATTCCCTTGACATTCTTGGTGGGTGTATGGGGCATGAATTTCGAGGTGATGCCGGAGTTGGACTGGCGCTACGGCTATCTCGCCGCATGGGTGATCATGCTTCTTACGGGACTGCTCACGTGGCTCTACATGAAAAGGAAGGATTGGTATTGATAAACGCACATACGTGTCTTCGCCAACGCACGTATGTTAAAATGTCCACGCACGTACGTGACTTTGCCCACGCACGTATGTGCTCCGGGGAAGTTAGTTATGTTACCTGTCTATTGTCGCCCTGGTCATTTGGGGTTTTATGGGAATATTGAAATATTATCGGAAACTTTTGATACCTCGTCGGATTAAAAATGTACCTTTGTAATCAAGCAAAAAGAAGAACCATGTGTGCTCCAATAAAAAATGATGTATTGTCGGATAGCTTCCGAGGATATGCGAAATTATTCCGTCAAATCAGGCAAAGAGTATTGCTTGCGCAACAGCGTGCGATTTATGCCGCCAATGAGGAGATGCTGCGGATGTACTGGGACATTGGCGGGATGTTGCAACAAAGTCAGGATGCCGACGGTTGGGGCAAGAAGACTTTGCAGCGACTGGCAGTGGATTTAAAGAACGACTATCCTGAAATAAAAGGCTTCTCCGTGCGTAATATGCAGTGCATGATGCAGTTCTTCAACGAATACAATCAGGAGCTGACGATGGTAAAAGATGCCGTGTCCTCAATTACGCAATCAGCGATTGCGCAACCGGACAAAGGCTCAAAGCCAATTACGCAATCATTGATTGCGCAATTAGACAAGTATAATTTTACCCTTCCCGTAAAGCATTTGAATTGGACGCATAATCTGATACTAATGCAGCAGGTGAAAGACATTCGGGCGCGGTATTGGTATATGGTGCAATGCATTATATCCCACTGGAATACTCGATATTTGCAAGAAGCCATCAAACTTGACCATTACGGTAAGCACGGGGCATTGGCCAACAATTTCACCGAAACACTGCCTGCGCCAGAAGCGAGCGAGGTAAAGTCAATGCTCAAAGACCCTTATATATTCGATATGCTGACTTTCACGGACCAGTATAATGAACGTGATGTAGAGATAGGTCTGGTCAGCCATGTGGAAAAGTTTCTCATTGAAATGGGGGCCGGGTTTGCCTTTATGGGACGGCAATACCACATAGAAGTGTCAGGAAATGATTATTACATCGACATTCTGATGTATAACACTTTCCTGCACCGCTATCTGGTGATTGAACTGAAAGACACAGAGTTTATGCCGGAATATATCGGCAAGCTCAATTTTTACTGCTCCGCCGTGGATGACATACTTTGCCGTGAAGGTGACAACCGCACTCTAGGTCTTTTGCTCTGCAAGACCAAAGACCGTATCAAGGCCGAATATGCCTTGCGCGATATTCAGAAACCGATAGGGATTTCCGATTATGAATTGGGGCAGGCTTTGCCGAAAGATTTCCGGGGTAGCCTACCTACGATTGAGGAAATCGAGAAAGAATTGGAAGCAAAGTAAAATTAATCAAATGGACAATGAATATGCCTAAAACTATACAGCAGAAAATAAGATATATAAAATATACAGTCTTAATATGTCTTGCCCTTTTGGGGGCAAATTCATGTTCTTTTCGTTCTGATCAATTATGGATGAAGACTAATGATGATGTTTGGATGTGGGTATCTTCATCAGACACGACAAAATCGTTTTTATGGGAAGGTGATGTGATTGACGGAGTCCCAAACGGGATCGGAGTCCTTTCTGTCATTGATACATACGGTCATAAAACAGACTATAAATCAAATATGTTTTATGGAGCACAATCTATTGAAGATGTAGTGACAATGGATGACGGCAGTCAGTATGTGGGTGCCACCATTGATGGCAAGATGGAAGGTTTTGGTGTCTTAGCAAAAGCAGACGAACTTTATATTGGATATTTTCACGATAGCAAGCCTGATGGCTTCTTGAAATTGTACAAAAAGAATAAGTTGTACTATGAGGGATATTGGAAAGCTGGTACATTCAATGGGGAAGGTACTCTTTACAGAGAAGATGGAAGCACAAAAAAGGGAACGTGGGAAAATGGAAGATTGATACAGACATATTATAAAGATAATACCGATGAAGGCTTTTATGATGGTTATGTGTTAAATGGAAAGCCGGATGGCATAGGGAGTATGTTATATAAAAATGGTTCTTACTATGATGGCAGTTGGAGTAATGGGCAATGGTCAGGGAATGGCACATATTATACGAAAACGGATACATTAACCGGAGAGTTTGTAAACGGCAGACTAAACGGTACAGGTATATATAAAAGTCAGCATTTTCTATATGATGGAGAATGGTTGGATAACAAGCCGGACGGTATAGGGTATGCGGAAACAAGCGATTTTTCTTTTTATTCAGGAAGTTGGTCAGGTGGGCAAAGAAACGGATTCGGAAACATAGTGTTTTCAAATGGAGATTCTTATTCTGGTGATTGGGCCAAAAATTAGTTTGATGGAATAGGTACTTATACTTATGCTCAGAATGGAGATGTTTATTATGGAGAGTGGAATGACGGTTTACAAAATGGTTTAGGAACATACACGGCAAAAGGCTTTGAATACACTGGAAATTGGGAAGAAGGATGGATTAATGGAGAGGGACGGATTATATATGCAAACAATGATTTCTACGAAGGAAATTTTGTGGAGAACGAACGTTATGGAGTTGGATATTACCAGTTCAGTAATGGGAATTCGTATGAGGGAGAATTTATTGATGGGAAATTCAATGGCTTAGGTATCTTTCGTTTTGCTGACGGCAATGTGTATGAGGGTGAATTTCAAGACGGCAGGATAAAAGGAGATGGCACACTATATTACATTGAAGGAAAAGACACTTTAGCAATAACTGCAAATTGGGATTGTTCAAATCAATTTCCCAAATTAGCCAGTATTTTATTTAGCAACGGAGATTTATATGAAGGTGAATTAGTTAATGGATTTCCAACAGAAAACGGAGTCTGGACTACTGCGAAAGAACGAGAAAAAGGAGAATATAACGAAGATAATGCACTGTCACGAGCGAATGAATTTTATAAAAAACATAAGGATACATGGAATAATGCGGTTAAGTATGCAAGTATCGCCTTCTCAACCGTAGAGGTTGCCGCCCCTGTTGCTGGCACTATTTTAACTGTTACAGGAATCGGAACGCCTGCCGGTGCAGCATTGATTGCTGCAGGGAAAGTTGCTGGAATTGCAAATATTACGATAAATGCTGCAGATGCAGCAGTTGCGACTGCATCTGCTGGCATAGATATTTATACGGCAATAGTAAACGAAGAGGATTATACCGAGGAACTTACTATATTAGGAACTGAAATTGCAACAAATGTAGCATTTGTTGCTGCTCCAAAAGTCTTGAATAAATTGCCTATTAGGAAAGCGGAAGTATTGCTGAGTGTTTCGGCGAAAAGCGCCAGAAATGCAGCGAATAGATCTCTTGTGGCACTGAGCAAGAATAAAACATTTGGGAAGATGATTAAAATTGTAAGGGATAAATCCGGGCCATTACAGAAATCCATCGTTGAATCATCCCCGATACAAATGGCTAAGAATCTGGCAACATCTGCCAAGAAGAAATTTGAATCAATATATTTAAAAAGTATACTCCCGAAAACGCTTATATACAAAAAGCTGAAACAAATAAAAAACAAAGGTTCGATTAAATTAGAAAAGAAGGAATTTGATTACCTTATGCGGAATCCAGATAAGGCTAATCTTAAATCAATAATTAAAAGATATACTGAAGATGAGAATAACTTTTTGGAATTTTTCATACGATTAGCAGATGGCGACAAAAGGCAAGTAGAACAAATTTTAGAACAGCCCAATATTAGAAAATACATAAATAGTGCTATTAGAAATGCAAAAGGTGAAAGTGGTTATCATGAATGGCTTATGACAAAGAATTTTAAAAGTTTTCTTCTTGATGAAAAATGGGGGAAGACGGACATTTCTTGGTTATTGCGTTGATAGAATTAACCCAGAAGACCAGTAGTGTCAATTTTAAAATAGGTGGCGGACATCCTTCAAGTGGAAGACCTAATTCTTCAATATCCGCTAAATTTCACGATGGACTTGCTGAGGTTATAGATCGAAGCAACACCAAAGAAGAGCTTTTTGTAAATATTCGAGCTTATGCAAAGGAAACATTAACCGAGGAAGCATATAAGATCTTTAATGAGATGTTTAAGAGCGTATTGCAGACCGTAGTTGAATAACATTCTAAAATTCAAAATAATATGGAACAAAAAACAATGAAATGCACTAAATGCCATAAAGATGTCGTAGTGCAGAACGGAATTAACAAACCTAATGGTTTCATATGCAATGATTGCATAAAAAGAAGAAAATCTAAAAGAACAGCCATTATTATCGGTTGTATCATATTGCTCGGTATTGTTGGCATTACCGTATATTTGATACAAGGTAAAAAGACTAACACAACGGGTTTTGATGGAATAACCAATATTCAGGATTCTGTCAATGTTTCGGTGCAGAAGCCTGCGGAAACTTTTGATATAGCAAAAACAGTCGCACAGGCTACTCCTGTAATAGCAGGGCAGATTGTCGACAATATAGAATCTTTTAAACGAATTTTCGCAGAAAACGTACAGAAAGCGAGAGAATTGAACAATGGAAGCATAGTTATTCCAAATATTAGTATTTTATTCAATTTCAATTCTTTCGACATATCTTCCACTAGCAATGAACTTTTAAAAGAATATGCCAAAGCTTTCTTGCAGACAAATAAGGAAGCTATAATTCTTGTAGAAGGGTTTGCATGCAATATCGGCGGCGATGTTGCCAACAATTGGATATCAGAACAACGGGCAAAAAATGTTCTGCAACAATTGGTGATAGCTGGCATCCCTGAAAACAAGATTGAAGTTAAATGGTATGGTAAATCACGTTTCAACGAATTCAAGTATTCTAGTAAGAGTGAATATCGTCGAGTGGTATTATCTGTGAAATAATACAATCAATAAACAGGTGGAGCAAAGTTTAGCTCTACCTGTTTATTGATTGTGCTTGGTGGAGTAACGTAAGACTTGCGATATCCGTTGAAGAAAAGAGCAGGAAATGCTATCAGATTCTATTAATTATTGATTTTGACATTTATTTTGACTCTAAGTTATGAATGGATATTTGGTACGTCTATATTTATAGTAAAATAAGTTTGAACATACCATCTTTACATGAGAGAAAGTTTTACCTACAAAATGAATAAGCATTATTGTCTTGTCGGGATGGCATAATTGCTTACTAAGCAGTTTCAAGATTGCTCGGGGAAGTAGTCCGCACTTGGATGGGAATTTGTGGAATAAAAACAAGCCAACTGCCTGTTATTATGAGAAAACACATTATCTTCGCAGTAGCGAAACGGCTATTTCCGAAATGAGTGTTTCTCTACCTATACGAAAAAGCCGAGCTGATGTTGAAAGAACGCGGGTTCTCATATAAAATTTGTCCCGCCCCTCTTCCCGCGAGGAAGAGGAACGGGACGTTTGTTTCTTAGCCCGCGTTCGTGCGTGCTTTTTAGTTCTGTTCCTTGAGGATCACGTCGTGTGCGCCGCCTTCCACGATACTGGTGGAAGAGACGAGGGTGATCTTGGCGTTCCGTTGCAACTCCTGGATGGTGATTGCGCCGCAACTGCACATCGTGGCGATCATCTTGCCCAGCGTGACGTTCAGGTTGTCTTTCAGCTTGCCGGCATAGGGCACGTAGCTGTCCACGCCTTCCTCGAATTTCAGGGCCTCGCTGCCGCCCATGTCGTAGCGTTGCCAGTTCTTCGCCCGGTTGGAGCCCTCGCCCCAGTATTCCTTCACGAAGTTGTTGCCTATTTTCAGCTTCTTCGTGGGCGACTCGTCGAAGCGGGCGAAATAACGTCCCATCATCAGGAAGTCGGCGCCCATCGCCAAGGCCAGCACCATGTGATAATCGTGTACCAAGCCGCCATCGCTGCAGATAGGGATGTACACGCCATTCTTCTTGAGATATGCGTCGCGCGCCTTTGCCACGTCGATGAGGGCGGTGGCTTGTCCGCGACCGATACCTTTCTGCTCGCGCGTGATGCAGATGGAGCCTCCGCCGATGCCCACCTTGATGAAATCGGCGCCCGCGTCCGCCAGGTAGTTGAAGCCTTCTTGGTCCACCACGTTGCCCGCGCCTACCAATACTTTATCGCCGTAGGTGTCCTTGATCCACCGCAAGGTGTCGTATTGCCACTCGGAATAGCCGTCGGACGAGTCGATGCAGACCACGTCGACACCCGCGTCTACCAATGCCGGCACACGTTCTTTATAATCGCGCGTATTGATACCCGCGCCCACCAGCAACTTCTTGTCGGCGCCGGAAAGCTCGTTCGGGTTCTCGCGGTGGCTGTCGTAGTCCTTGCGGAACACGAAATATTGCAGGTTCTGCTCCTTATCGATAATCGGCAATGTATTCAGTTTGTGCTCCCAGATAATCTGGTTCGCCTCTTTCAGCGTGATGCCCAGGTCGCCCGTGATCAGCTTGGAGAAAGGTGTCATGAAATCCTTCACCTTCAGGTCCATCGGATCCTTGCCCTCGCGATAGTCGCGGCTGGTCACCATACCTAATAGCTTGCCGTTGGGGGTGCCGTCATGCGTGACGCCGATCGTGGAATGCTCCGTCTGGCGTACGAGGGCGATTACGTCCGCCAACGTATGCTCCGGCGTGAGGTTGGAATCGCTGATCACGAATCCGGCCTTGAACTTCTTCACCTTGCGGACCATCTCCGCCTGGTTCTCGATTGTCTGCGAGCCGAAGATGAACGAGAGGCCGCCGTTGCGCGCCAACTCAATCGCCAGCTTCGGACCGGATACGGATTGCATGATCGCCGAGACGAAGGGGATATTTAATTCGATAGCGGGCTTCTCGCCGGCCTTATAACGCGTGAGCGGCGTTTTCAAGCAAACGTTCGAGGGAATGCAGGCCTTCGTGGTCAGACCCGGGATCAGTAAATACTCGCCAAAAGTTCTTGATACATCGTCTAAGTAAATTGCCATACGTTACTAATATTACAAGATGAGTTTGTTTTATTTGCGCGAAAGTAACGAATTCTCTTCATATATGGATGTCCCTTTTCCTGAAATCTTCATAACGCGGCTATTTTGTTACAGGATTGTAACAGCGTTGTGGCGGATTTTCCCTTACTTTGCTTGCGAATAATAATGGAGAGATAATCGTATGAAGTCGAAACGGGAACTTCCGGCCTCGCGCTATGTGGAGCGCGACGTTAGCTGGATGTATTTTAATCAGCGAATCTTGCTGGAGGCGGCGAAGAAGAACGTGCCGCTGTTGGAGCGGCTTTCCTTCCTGGGCATCTACTCGAACAACCTGGACGAGTTCTTCCGGGTGCGCGTGGCTACCCTGAACCGCATCATGGAGTGCGAGGACAAGGACATCAAGAAGGAGCGCGAGAACGCCCAGCGCATCTTTAAGCAAATCAATAAGTTGAATACGGCGTATACCCGCCAGTTGGAGGAGACGTTCCAGGATATCGTGAAGGATTTGGAGGCGCAGGGCATCTACCTCGTGAACGAGCGGCAACTGACGGAACGGCAGAAGGATTATATCCGCGACCTTTATCAGGTGGACCTGAATGGCTCCACGTTCCCTTATTTCCTCTCGGAGCTGAAGCATTTGGGCGAGCTGGCCGACTCGGATATCTATTTGGCGATTCGCCTGACGAAGCGGGTAGGCGAGCGCAAGAAGAAGGATTATGCCTTGATAGAGATGCCGGTCAACGAGTTCGGGCGCTTTATCCGCCTGCCGGACGACGAGGGGCGGATTTGCCTGATGTTCCTGGACGACGTGGTGCGCTTCTGCCTGCCTTTTATCTTCGTGGGGATGGATTACGACCAATACGAGGCGTACACCTTCAAGTTCACGAAAGACGCGGAGATGGAGATCGACCCGGAGGTGCGGAGCGGCGTGATGGAAAAGGTGTCGAAGGGCATCAAGAGCCGCAAGCGCGGCAACCCGATCCGGTTGGTGTACGACGCGAGCATGCCCAAGGAGCTGCTCAAGCTGATTATGGACAAGCTGCGCATCGACAAGCTCGATACCCGCGTGGCGGGCGGACGGTATCATAATATGAAGGACTTGATGCGTTTCCCCGATTGCGGACGGAAGGACTTGAAGTATCCGCCCCAGCCGCCGTTGATTAAGCCGGAATTCGCCGAGGGGAGCATCCTGGGCCTCATCCGCGAGAAGGACCGTTATTTGCATTATCCGTATCACAGTTTCTCGGGCTATCTGCGGGTGTTGCGCGAGGCGGCTATCAGCAAGGACGTGAAGAGCATCAAGACGACCCTATACCGCCTGGCGAAGGACTCGCGGGTGATCAAGGCGCTGATTTGCGCCGCCAAGAACGGGAAGAACGTGACGGTCGTGATCGAGTTGCTGGCCCGCTTCGACGAGGCTTCGAACATCAACTGGTCCAAGAAGATGCAAGACGCGGGCATCCACGTGATATTCGGCGTGGAGGGGCTGAAGATACATTCGAAGCTGACTCATATCGGCTCGACGAAAGGCGATATCGTATGCGTCAGCACGGGCAACTTCCACGAGGGCAACGCCCGTGTCTATACGGACATCACGATGATGACCGCCCGCAAGTCCATCGTGAACGAGGTGGACGCCGTGTTCGATTTCATCGAGAAGCCCTACTCGCCGAGGCCCTTCCGCCATTTGCTGGTATCGCCCAACGATATGCGCAAGAAAGTGATCGCCATGCTCAACAACGAGATCAAGCAGGCCAAGGCGGGCAAGCCCGCTTACCTGATGGCGAAGATCAACCATATAACGGATAAGGCGTTGGTGAGGAAGATTTACGAGGCGTCGGCCGCCGGCGTGCGCATCGACTTGCTGGTGCGCGGCAACTGCTCGCTGGTGACGGGCATCCCCGGCGTGAGCGACACGATTCGTATCAACGGAATCATCGACCGATACTTGGAGCATTCGCGTATCCTGATATTCGGCAACGGCGGCGAGGAGCGTTACTTTATCGGCTCGTCGGACTGGATGACGCGCAACCTCGACAACCGCATCGAGGTGATGGCGCCGGTGTACGACCCGGATCTCCAGCGGGATTTGAAACGTGTGATCGAGTTTGGTTTGAGAGACACGATGCAGGGGCATATCGTGGACGGGACGGGGCGCAACCTGCCTTGGACGACGGAGGAGAACCTGCCCTTCCGCTCGCAGGAGGCGTTGTACACGTGTTATAAGAACGAGATTATATAAATTAGCGAGTTAGGAATATGGAAAAAGCGAGTTACGCGGCGATAGATATCGGTTCCAACGCCGCCCGATTGTTAATTAAGAGCGTGAACGAGGACGCGAACGATGAGTTGTTTACCAAGGAGTTGTTGTTGCGCGTACCGGTACGCTTGGGCGAGGAGGCTTTCTCGAACGGGGGGAAGATCTCGCCCCGGAAGGAAGAGAAGCTGGTCCGCTTGATTAAGTCGTTCCGCCAGTTGATGAAGATTTACGACGTGGTGGACTACCGGGCATGCGCCACCTCGGCGATGCGCGACGCCAAGAACAGCAAGGCCATCGTGAAGCGGATTTATAAAGAGACCGGCATCCGCATCGAGGTGATCAGCGGACAGGAGGAGGCGCGCATCGTGTACGACAACCACATCGAGAACCTCTTGCGCCGCGATAAGAATTACATCTACGTGGACGTGGGTGGCGGTAGTACGGAGATCAGTTTCATCTCGAAGGGCGAGTTGAAGTCGTCGAAGTCGTACAACGTCGGTACGGTCCGTATGATGAAGAACGCCGTGCGGGAGGAGGATTTCGACGCCCTGCGGCGGGATATCGAGGCGATTGCCAAGGATCACCCGGACTTGATGATTATCGGCTCGGGTGGCAACATCAACAAGCTGTTCCGCCTGGCGGAGGAGAAGGAGAAACACAAGCAGGCGGCGATCTTCCCGGTGGAGTCGCTCCGGAAGATTAACGACGAGCTGAAGCGCTACACGCCCGCCGAGCGGCGCAAGTTGTTCAGGCTGAAGCCCGACCGCGCCGAGGTAATCGTGCCCGCCGCCGAGATTTTCCTGGAGGTAGCCCGCTGCGGACAGTCGAAAGAGATTTGGGTGCCGATGATCGGTCTGGCGGACGGTATCATCGACAGCCTCTACGCGAAACGCCTGAAAGCGAAAAGATGAGAGGGGGCTCTCACCCTTATTTATCCGTCAGGAAGTCTATCATCCGGTGGATCGCCCGTACGCAAGCGGGGCAGAAAGGAGCGTAGTCGCGCATCATGCAGTGATCCATCGGGCGGTAGATGCCCTTGGCCACGTAGCCGCCTCCCTCGAACACGCCGGGCTTCTCCCGGTGCTTCTCATCCAATGGCGTGGGGATGGGCGTTCCGGCGGGCAGGAGGTCTTCCCATTTCGAGCCGAAATCCACCAGCGTGGTGATGTTGGGCTCCCACGGCTCGTATTCCAGGTTGTAAAAGTCTTGATACGCCACTTCGGAGGAGAAATACTCGTCCGCCAGGCCGGCGAGGCTATGCCCTAATTCGTGGACGAACACGACCGGCGTGCGGGGATGGTCCGCCGTGCCCATGGCGTAGAAGTTGTACATCCCGCCGCCTCCGTAGGCGTCCGTATTGACGAGGATGAAGATCGCGTCGCAGGGCACGTTCCACACGGCGTCGCGCACGGCTTTCATGTCCGGTGTCGTCAGGTAGCGGTCGATGCCGAAGGTGTAATAGCCGGAGTTGAGCGCCGTGTGCTTGAAGACGCCCTTGCCGGACAGGTCGGTGCCCGATTCCTCCGAGACCGTGCCCACGGCCCAGATGTTGAAATCCGCGCGGCGGGCGTCGAACGGCGGCGTGGCGAACAACGCCTCCTCGAAGCGCCGGGCGTCCGCTACGAACTTCGCCTGCTCGTCGGCGGTGTAGCCCTCCGCCACGAACACGAGGTCCACCTTCCCGGCGGGCTCGCCGTTGTATCGCAACCTTGTCACGGTATTCTCCTTTAGTTTTCCCCGGTCGATGAAGATGCTGGCGGGGTTCACCGTCTGCGTCAATAGCGGGTGGAAGCGCATATCGCTCCGGTCCCGTGCCGTAAGCTCTATCTGGACGGGCGCCTTGGGATAGGGGATGGCTACGCTATTCGTCCACGATTGGGTCTCCGTGCGGGCTTGCTCCGTGGTGCGCCATTCCTCGAACAGCGTGTTGAAGCCGCGGGCGTAGAGCAGCGAGTCGCTCGCCGCGTCGTATACGTTTATATAATAGCCCCCGTAACGGAAGGTATCGACGAGGTTTTTCCGGGGGCCGCCCCACACGGGCTCCTCGCGCAGCCGCTCGATGGCGGCGGACTGGCTGTCCTTGTTCCCGCTCAGGGCGAAGTCGATACGGAGGCTTTTCTCCGTGAAAGAATCCTCGAAATTCCCTTGCGCCCGGCCGGCGAGGCCGCAGAGCAACGCCAGCGGTAAAATAAGTGTTTTCCTTATACGCGTGTTCATACAATGTTTGGAATGTATTTTCGTTTTATATGCGCGAATGTATGGTATTTTCTACATAAAAAGAACGTAAAAGGCTATGAGAAGAGTAAGGATTATGATTTGTATGCTGCTGGGGACGCTTATGGGGCTATCCGCCTTCGCCGCGGAGGGCAAGCGTTACGTGAATATCGTGTTTATCGGCAATAGCATCACCGAGGGCATGGGCCTGTCGAACCCTACGCGGGAGGCGCCGCCGGTGAAGGCGGCGTTGTACCTGAGCAAACGCCCGGAGATAGGCTCGGTGAAGTACGTCAACCGCGGGCGGAGCGGCTGCACTACCGTGGATTACCTGCCGGAGACGAACACGCTCTTCCCGTGGATGACCGCCGCCGCCGACTCATTCCGGGACGAGACGTGGGCGGACTTGGTGTTCTCCATCATGCTGGGTACGAACGATAGCGCCATCTCGGGCACGAACGGCTGCCCCGTGTCGCCCGAGCGATATTACGAGAATATGCGGACGATTATCGACCGCCTCCTCGCCTTGTACCCGGGTTGCCGGGTGGTGGCGCATCGCCCCATCTGGTACAGCCCGAACACGTACAACGGCTCGAAGTACATGGAGGAGGGGTTGCGCCGGTTGGAGAGCTATTATCCCCAGCTCCAAAAGCTGGTGGACGATTACGCCCGCCGCTTCCCCGGACAGGTCTTCCTGGGCGACACGACGGGGTTCGATTATTTTAAGGAGCATCACCGGACGGATTTCCAGGCGGAGAAGGGGAACGCCGGTATTTTCTACCTGCATCCGAACGCCGACGGGGCCGTCCGCTTGGGCGAGTTGTGGGGCAAGGCCATCCTGCGGGCGCTGGAGGAGGATAAGACATTTTGACAGTAGCCCGGATGGGCTCAAAAAGGCGGTTTTGAAAGGGTCGTCACCAGAGGCCGTAAAGGTCGTCACCAGACCCTGTTCGGTGACGACCTTTACATCGTTCGGTGACGGACCCCATCCGGTCGCCTTTTGGACTGACGAAATGACAGTGCCGAGGATGGCCGATAAGAAGGGAAATAGAAAGATACTTTAATACATAAAACACTATGTTACGAATCAAGGAAAAGATGACGGCTCTCGCGAGCCAAGCGGGGGCGACCTTGCGGAACCATCCGGCGGAGGTGGCGCTCTCGGTGGCCGCCTTCGCGGTGGCGTGCTACGATTACGAGGATCGGGAGGGACGGAGCTGGGATGTGATGCTGTCGTACTACCCCGTCGTGTTCCTCTTCACCTATACGTTGAACCGGCTGCTCAAGCGGGGTATGGGGCGTTGGGCGTATTACCTGTCGCCGCTACTGTGGATTCCTTTTTACCTCTTGCCGGAACAACCTTTGTTCACCACCACCTACGCGGTATCGTGGTTGCTCATCCAGCTCTTCTATCTGTCGAGCGGTTGGGAGCGCGACAACAAACGCTACCTGGAGGGCGGCTTCGCCTACCTGCGCTCGCTCTTCTTCGCCGGGGGGTTCTCGGTGGTGACGTGGCTGCTGACGGGGTCTATCTATAAGTCGATTTTCTACATCTTCGATCTGGGCTATGGCGACGGCTTCGCACGGCTGATGGCTTATACGGGCTATGGGGTCTTCCTCGTCCTGTTCCCGTTCCTCTTCCTGCTGTTCAACCGGCGGAAAGAGACGGGTTGGGAGGGCTTCGGCAAGCTGTTCGGCATCTTGCTGAACTACGTCCTCTCGCCGGCGCTGCTCGTCTACGCCGCTATCCTGTACCTGTATTTCATCAAGATAACCCTCACGTGGTCGTTGCCGAAGGGTGGTGTTGCCGCCATCGCGATCGGCTTCATCATCGCGGCGTTCCTGTTGAGGGGATGCCAGGCTTTCGTCGAGCGGCGGATGTACGATTGGTTCTATCGCCACGCCAGCCTGTGGACGCTCCCGGCGCTTGTCATGTTCTGGGTCGCCACGGCCTATCGGGTGGCGCAGTACGGCTTTACCGAGCCGCGGGTCTACTTGGTCGTTGTCGGGTTGATACTGACCGCCACCGTCCTCCTTTTCCTCACGAGGCGTTGGGGGCGATACTTGTACGTGGCTTGCCTGACGATAGGCTTATTCGGCGTCGTCACCTACATCCCCGGAATCACCGCTAAGGACATCGAGCGCG
>CASEGC010000012.1 GCA_949287365.1 uncultured Parabacteroides sp. | reverse complement strand
TTCTTCCTGCAGGACTTCAAAAGCACGCTCATCCCGTCGCTCTCCATTATCGTCTCGCTAATCGGTACGTTCGCCTGCCTCGTCGCGGCTGGATTCAGCATCAATATCCTGACGCTGTTCGCCCTCGTGCTTGCCATCGGTATCGTGGTGGACGACGCCATCATCGTCGTCGAGGCGGTGCAGGCGAAATACGACGCTGGCTATACGTCGCCTTATCAGGCCGCCAAGGATGGCATGGCCGACGTGTCGATGGCGGTCATCACGTGCTCTATTGTCTTCATGGCCGTATTTATCCCGGTCTGCTTCATGGGTGGTACGTCGGGCGTGTTCTACACGCAGTTCGGCATCACGATGGCGACGTCGGTGGGCATTTCCTTGATTTCCGCCATGACGCTTTGCCCCGCCTTGTGCGCCATGCTGATGAGACCCTCCGACGGAACGAAGAGCCCCACGAGTTTCAACGGACGGGTGCGCGCCGCCTATACAGCCTCGTTCAACGCCATCTTGAATAAGTACAAGAAAAGCGTGATGTACGCCATCCACCACCGTTGGATGGTCTGGACCTCGCTGGGCGTGGCCGTCGTCCTCTTGATTTACCTGATGAACACCACGAAAACCGGCTTGGTTCCGCAAGAGGACCAAGGCACTATCATGGTGAACGTCAGCACCTCGCCGGGAAACTCCTTGGCGGAGACGAACAAGGTGATGGATCAGTTGAAAGCCGTCTTGGACGACACGCCGGAAATCGACCATTACAGTACCGTGGCGGGCTACGGAATGCTTTCCGGACAAGGCACCTCGTATGGCGTCTCCATCATCAAGCTGAAGGACTGGAGCGAGCGGAAAGGCTCCGAGCATACCGCCGACGCCGTCATGGCAAGGCTGAACGCCCGCTTCGCCCAGATAAAGGAGGCCAGCGTCTTCTGCTTCCAGTCCGGTATGATTCCCGGCTACGGCATGGGTAATAGCATCGAGCTGAACATGCAGAACAAGACGGGCGGCGACATGGCGACGTTCTACAACTCCATCTTGCGATTCATCGGCGCCTTGAACCAACGGCCCGAGATAGCGATGGCGTATACCACTTACTCGATGAATTACCCGCAGATAGCCGTGGAGGTGGACGCCGCCAAGTGTAAGCGCGCGGGTATCTCGCCGACCGACGTGTTGGACGCGCTGGGCGCTTACTGCGGAGGCTCGTACGTATCGAACTATAACCAGTTCGGAAAGGTATATCGCGTGATGCTACAAGCCTCGCCCGAGTACCGGCTGGATAAACATTCATTAGACAACATGTTCGTGCGGAACGGCGAGGAGATGGCCCCCATCAGCCAGTTCGTCTCCTTGAAGGACGTCATGGGTCCCGAGGTGGCCAACCGTTTCAATCTGTACAGCTCCATCCAGGTAAACGTCAACCCTGCCGAGGGCTATTCCTCCGGACAGGCGCAACAGGCCATCCGCGAAGTGGCCGGGCAGGTACTGCCTACGGGTTACGGCTACGAGTACGGCGGCATGGCGCGCGAGGAAGCTGCCAGTGGCGGCGCGCAAACAGTGTTCGTCTACGCCATCTGTATCGTGCTGGTATTCCTCATCATGGTTTGCCTCTACGAGAGCTTCCTGATTCCGCTGGCGGTCATCCTTTCCGTGCCCTTCGGATTGATGGGCTCGTTCCTCTTCGCCCGTTTCTTCGGGTTGGAGAACAACATCTACCTGCAGACCGGTATGATCATGCTCATCGGCCTGCTGGCGAAGACGGCCATCCTGATTACGGAGTACGCCGTGGAGCGTCGCCGCCGGGGCATGGGCATTATCGAGTCGGCCTACAACGCGGCGCAAGCCCGCTTGCGGCCTATCCTGATGACGGTCCTGACGATGATTTTCGGTATGCTTCCGCTGATGTTCTCCAGCGGGGCGGGGGCGAACGGCAACGGCTCGTTGGCCACGGGCGTCATCGGCGGATTGCTGGTGGGCACGTTTGCCCTGCTCTTCGTCACGCCGGTGTTCTACATCGTCTTCGAATATTTGCAAGAGAAACTGCGCAAACCGATGATGGTTGAGGCGAACCAGCAAATCCAGCTGGAGATGGCCCGCGACGCCGAGGAAAGAAAGGCCTTGAATAAAGATAACAACTAAAGCATATATATAATGAAACGACATATCATTCTATTAACCGCCGCGACCGCTCTGTTGAGCGGCTGTGGCATCTACACCAACTACACGCCCGCCGGGTCCGTCCCCGAGAACCTTTACGGCGAGGGAATCGCTACGGCCGGCGACACGGCAAGCCTGGGCGACACCGAGTGGCGCGCGATTTTCACCGACCCCCATCTGCGGACATACATCGAACAGGCCTTGGAGAATAACACGGATTATCGCTCCGCCCAGCTCCGCATAGAGGAGGCGGAGGCCACCTTGCTCTCCGCGAAACTCGCCTTCCTGCCTTCCTTCGCCCTATCGCCCCAGGGAGGCATGAGCAGCTTCGACGGCGCGAAGGCTACATGGACCTACTCCGTACCTGTCACGGCCAGTTGGGAACTGGATATCTTCGGACGGATGCGCAACGCGAAGAAGCAGGCGCAAGCGCTCTACGCTCAGAGCCGCGACTATCAGCAGGCCGTCCGCGTGCAGCTCATCGCCAGCGTCGCCAATACGTATTATACCTTATTGATGCTCGACGAGCAGCTCGCCTTGTCGGAGCGGACGGCCGAGGCATGGCGGGAGACCGTTGCCTCCGCCCGTGCCTTGATGGACGCGGGATTGTACGACGAGTCGGGCGTGGCGCAGATGGAAGCGACCCACTACAGCGTCCAAACCTCTGTCGTCGACTTGAAGGAGCAAATCAACCAGGTGGAGAACAGCATGGCCCTCCTCCTGGCCGAGACGCCGCGGCATTACGAGCGGGGCGACCTGTCCGGGCAAACGCCGCCGGAGGATTTCTCCGTAGGCATCCCGCTCCGCCTGCTGGCGAACCGTCCCGACGTCCGTTCGGCCGAGCGCTCATTAGAGGCGGCCTTCTACGCCACGAACCAAGCCCGCTCCAACTTCTATCCGAACATCACGCTGAGCGGGAGCGCAGGTTGGACCAATAGCGCCGGCTCGCTGATTATCAATCCCGGCAAATTCCTTGTCTCCGCCCTCGGCTCGCTGACGCAGCCGCTCTTCAACCGCGGGCAGAACATCGCCAACCTCAAGATTGCCAAGGCCCAGCAAGAGGAAGCCCGGCTCGGCTTCCAGCAAACCTTGCTCAATGCCGGCACGGAGGTGAACGACGCCCTGACGGCTTACCAGAGCAGCCGCCAGAAGGCCTCGCTGCTGGATAATCAGGTTGAGGCCCTGCGCCGGGCCGAGCGGAGCACGGCATTGAAGATGGACTATGGCACGAATACCTATCTGGAGGTACTTACCGCCCGGCAGACCTTGCTGAGCGCCGAGCTGTCGCGAGTAGCCAACCGCTTCGCCGAGCTCCAGAGCTTCGTCAACCTGTATCAAGCCCTCGGCGGCGGCCGCGAGGAATAAATAAGAAAAAGGAGAGGGGAGAGAGGCTTCGATTGGACGATATTGTCTTTTAGTTGTTATCATATTCCACACGATGAAGCATTCGTTTATCCAAAACCAGACAAGTGTTCCAAGCCTTGTTTCTCTCCCTGATTCACTCCGTCATCTTCATCAACTCGTCGATGACCGTAGGATCGTATCCCATATCGAGGGCTTTCTTGAAATCCAAGGCAGCCGATTCCTTCTCATATTGAGCCAGTTTTACTTTCCCACGCAACACGTATAAATCGGCGGTAGGCGTGCTTTCGGCAAACACCCGGCTGATGTCCGTCATGGCTCGGGCGTTTTTCCCCATAATGAAATAGAGGTCGGCGCGCTCTTCGTACAGTCTCCATTCCCGTGGCATTTCGTTGATGAGGTAATTGAGTATGCGTTCGCTATCGAGGTAATTGCCCCGTATTTTCTCGAGGATGGCGTGTCCCAGCCTGCCGTTGATGGAACGCTCGTTCACTTCAAGTATCTTGTCGAAATCCTGTTCTGCGGCGAGATAATTCTTTTCTCTCAGATAAAGCATCGCCCGGCTGTAAAGAACCTCTTGATGATGCGGGTTCAGGATGAGTAAGGCGTTGTAGTCGTTCATCGCTTTCTCGTATTCTCCCATTTCCACGTACAATCCGCCTCGGTTCTCTAGGATAGTCTCGTTATTGGGTTGTTGGCTGAGTGCCGCCGTGTAGGAGATGAGTGCCTCGTCCAATTTCCCTTGCCGCCGTTGCAGAGTCCCTAAATTCATTAATAAAGCATAGTTGTTCGGATTTCCCGGTTCGAGTCGCATGGCGGCCTTCAGGCTTTCTTCCGCCGAGAGCAGGTCGTTTTTATCTATGAAATCGAAACTTTTCTCTATGTATTTCTCGTATGTTTGTGCCTTGCTCTCGCTCACTAAGCAGAGAAGAACGATTAGAGTCAGGAGGATTCTCATGTTTTCACCCATTCTTTAGTTTTTCGCGAAACTAAGTAATAAATTCAATGTTTCTTCAGAATAAAAAAACTTTATACCTTTGCTACATTTCATAATAAATGGATGGGTTTATGAGTTTTGAAATAACAAAAACTTATAACCCCCAAAAACTTACAAACTCAAAAACTAAACATTTATGGTATTATTGACGGTGGTGGATATGAGCACGAGGTTGGAAGGGGCCATGGCCGCATTGGTAGAACACGCTTCTCAGTTGGGGCTTACAATTGTTAAGGCCCTCATTGTTTTTTTGGTAGGGCGGTTGATTATCAACTTACTGAATAAGTTAGTCAGGAAAATATTGAGCAAGCGTGAGATAGATCCGTCCATCAAGAGCTTTGCGGAGAGTTTGGTGAACGTGAGCTTGACGGTCTTGCTGATTATCTCGGTAGTGGGGGCATTGGGCGTGCAGACGGCCTCTTTCGCCGCGTTGTTGGCTTCGGCGGGTGTGGCTATCGGTATGGCGTTGAGCGGCAATTTGTCGAATTTCGCCGGTGGCCTTATCGTTTTGCTTTTCAAGCCGTATAAGGTAGGTGATTATATCGAGGCGCAGAATGAGAGCGGTACCGTGCGGGAGATTCAAATGTTCCATACCGTGTTACGGACCGCGGACAATAAGGTGATTTATATCCCGAACGGTGCGTTGAGTAGTGGTGTTGTCGTCAATTACAGCCGGGAAGATACTCGCCGGGTGGATTGGATTTTTGGCGTGGAGTATGATAGCGACTACGATGAGGTAAAGCGGGTCATCGAGTCCGTCTTGACGAAAGATTCCCGTATATTGTCGGAGCCAGCACCGTTTATCGCCTTGAAAGAACTGGCGGATAGCAGCGTGAATATCGTGGTGCGCGCTTGGGTGAAGAGCTCGGACTATTGGGATGTCTATTTTGATATCAATAAGGAGATATACGCTACGTTCAATAAGCGAGGTATCGGTTTCCCGTTCCCGCAACTCACGGTGCATCAGGCGAATTCCTGAGCGTACGGGGAAAAGACGTATTTTCGCGATTGGTGGATGAAGAGAAAACATTGAATGTTTAACGATATGACGAACTTTATTTTATTGTTTTAGTATTATTATTAAATGTAAATCGTGATTAAGTCGATGATTTTGAGGCCCGCTACGGAAATGAGCGGGCCTATTTTTTGTCCTTTTCATATGGGGAACGTGGAATTTTTCCACATCTCACGGTTTGTTCCACAGTTTAGTTTGAGAGATAAGAGTATTCTTCTATGTTTTTAATTTATTGATATTTAGTGTTATATGTGTTTTGCCGGTTTTTGGGTTAGGTTTTGGCATGAAGCTTGTATGTTTATTGTACGATTTAAGATGAAAGCGTAAAGAGATTTTTTGGTTTAGGTCTTTAAAAGATAGGAAAGATGTTTAAGTCTTATCCAAGATAGGTCGGGGAAGACCTATCTTGGATAAAGAGGTGAAGATATTTATTGAGTAGATTAGATTTCCGGCCGTTTTGCCTGGGAAGGTGGGACGGTTTTTTCTCCAAAATATATAGTTTCATGATATTACTATATAAATACACTGTTTACATTTTTAGTAGTATGGTCGTCCTGTTCGTGAGAATGGGACGATTTTTTTGTTTGGCGTGGAGGAAGCCGCTCGTTCGTTTTCCGCGCTTATTCGGTGGAGTCCGTCTTTTCCAGTTTGCTCTTCAGATAGGCTATCTTCTTCTCTGATTTTTGTTTGAGCGTAATCATGTTGTTGATGTCACTTAATATGGTGGCGAAATTGAAAGTGTTGACAATAGCGTTCTTATCCGCTTCCGCCATGTATATGATATAAGGCTTTCCTCCGGTATATTCCACCTTGATACGTTTTTTCTCGTTGGCGAAGATGAACTTGACCGCGTCTACGCAATGGTCGCCTTTGTATGTGACCACTTCCGTGACGTTTCCCATGTCCTTGAAATGGTAGTTCAGTCCGCCATCGTACGGGATGGAGGCGGTGACGGCGAATTGGCCATCCGGCGTACTCAGCCTGATTCCCGTGTGGTCGATAGCTCGTCCCCCGTAATATACGCTGGCCAAATACATCTCTCCCTTCTCGCTTACGCCGCAACGCACGTAGCAGCGTTGGATGTTCCGTTCGATCGTTTGCCGTTTCCTGATGTAATTCCCTATTTCCTCGTAAAGGGAGTCTTTCTCGAAGACGAAACCGTCCTTCAGCTTCTCCAGCTCTTGTTGCTTGATAGGAAGGAGGCTGTCGCAGAAGGCGATGTTACGTTCCGCCTCTTTCTCCTCGACCAGCCGCATCAACTTCAAGCTCTCTTTCAAGACCTTGACCTCCTTGGGGTAAAGGGTTCGGATGCTGTCTATCTCGTTCTTCGCGGAGAAAAGCTCGTTGTTTTCGTACATGGTCCACGCGTTTTCCAGACGGGCCCGGGCCGCCTTCTCGTCGCCTCCGCATCCTGCCACTAATGTGGCGATAAAAACTACGCAAAGCGCTAACTTTTTCATTGTCCTCTTTTTAATAATTGTTCGTTCGATAATGTATCGCGAATGTACATGAAAATAATCATGAACGAGGGCTTCCATCGTCATAAATCATCTTTTTCTCGCACCTTTCGGAAGATGATTTCCGTATAAGGCGAGGCGATGCGAGCCCGATATAGGGAGGAAAAGAAAAAAAGAGGCGGGAAAAAACTTCGAGGCTTCTAAGGAAAAGTTTGCGACATGCCGATGAATTCTCTATCTTTAGCCTAAAGATACATATCGCAAGCCTAAAGATATGTATCTTCAACCTAAAGATATGTATCTGCAGCCTAAAGATAGACTTTTCTTTGGGAGGTTTTATGTTTTTTCCCGGGGAGATTCCTGTTTTTCTCCTGGCTTATCGGATTTTTCTCCCCGTTCGCCGTTCGTAGTTATATTTATGTAAGGAAAAATGTGAGATATCCGCGACAATTCAGCGAATAAAATCTTATCTTTGTTTATTGGTAGAATTTGTAAAATCAAAACGATATGGAAAATAACGGAAAGCGGTTGACCCGCTCTAAAGACAAGATGATTGGTGGCGTATGCGCTGGATTGGGCGAATATTTGGGCTTGGATCCGACTATAGTGCGAGTCGTATGGGTACTGATGGTGCTCTTCGCCGGGTTCGGTATCCTGCTGTATATTATCTTGTGGCTCGTGATGCCGAAACCAACGGTGGATTAGGCGATGAATTTCGAGATATCATCATCCTTCGCCCCGACGGGCGACCAGCCGGAGGCGATAGCGGCTTTGTCGGAGGGAATCCGCGAGGGGGTTCCTTTCCAGACGCTGCTGGGCGTGACCGGCTCCGGAAAGACCTTCACTATCGCGAACGTTATCAAGGAGGTGCGGCGGCCCACGTTGATACTGAGCCACAACAAGACGCTCGCCGCGCAGCTGTACAGCGAGTTCAAGGCCTTCTTCCCGAACAATGCCGTGGAGTATTTCGTCTCTTACTACGATTATTACCAGCCGGAGGCCTACTTGCCCGCCACGGACACCTACATCGAGAAGGACTTGGCGATAAACGACGAGATAGACCGCTTGCGCCTGCGGGCGACCGCCTCGTTGTTGTCGGGAAGGCGGGACGTGATAGTGGTATCGTCTGTTTCCTGCTTGTATGGTATGGCCGACCCTACGGCGTTCGCCGAGAAGGTCACCCACATCGAGCGGGGTATGCGCATCGATCGCGACAAGTTGCTGCGGCGTTTCGTGGATGCTTTATACATCAATAATAAGTTGGAGTTCAAGAGCGGTTGTTTTCGGGTGAATGGCGATACGGTGGACATCTTCCCAGCTATCGAGACGTTCGACGGCATGGCGTACCGCATTGAGTTTTGGGGTGACGAGGTGGACCGCATCTCCTCGTTCGACCCGCAGACGGGAGAGGAGTTCGACGAGCAGGATGAGTTGAATATTTACCCCACTAATTTGTTCGTCACCACGCAGGAGCGCATTAATCAGGCCATCAGTCAGATAGACGTGGACTTGGGCACGCAGGTGAACTACCTGAAGGAGATAGGCAAACCTTTCGAGGCGAAACGGCTTTACGAGCGGGTGACGTTCGATTTGGAGATGATACGGGAGCTGGGGCATTGCTCGGGCATCGAGAACTACTCGCGTTACTTTGACGGTCGGGCTCCTGGCGAGCGTCCTTTCTGCCTGCTGGATTATTTCCCGAAAGATTTCCTGCTGGTGGTGGATGAGAGCCACGTGACGATTCCGCAAATCCGCGCGATGTACGGCGGCGATTACGCCCGCAAGAAGAACCTCGTGGAGTATGGTTTCCGTCTCCCTGCCGCGATGGATAATCGCCCGCTGACCTTCGAGGAGTTCGAGTCGCTGACCCCGTTGGCCATTTACGTTAGCGCCACGCCCGCCGACTATGAGTTGGCCAAGAGCGAGGGCGTGGTGGTGGAGCAGGTCATCCGTCCGACAGGGTTGCTGGACCCGGTGATAGAGGTACGCCCCTCCTTGAACCAAATCGACGATTTGATGGAGGAAATCACGGAACGTTCTTCTAAGGACGAGCGGGTGCTGGTCACCACCCTGACGAAGCGCATGGCGGAGGAGCTGACCGCCTACCTGACCCGCATGGGCGTGCGTTGCAATTATATCCATAGCGACGTGGATACGTTGGAGCGGGTCCAGATTATGGACGATTTGCGGAAAGGATTATTCGACGTGTTGATTGGCGTCAACCTCCTGCGCGAGGGACTGGACTTGCCGGAGGTCTCGCTGGTCGCTATCTTGGATGCGGACAAGGAAGGCTTCTTGCGTTCGCATCGTTCGTTGACTCAGACCGCCGGTCGTGCCGCCCGCAACGTGACCGGGAAGGTCATTTTCTACGCGGATAAGATAACGGATAGCATGCGCCAGACGATGGAGGAGACGAACCGCCGGCGCGAGAAACAGATGGCCTATAATGAGGCGCATGGCATCACGCCGCGGCAAGTGATGAAGAACAGCGTATCGATGCTGACGGAGAAACGTCCGGAGGTTGAACCTTACGCGTACGTGGAGCCGGAGCCGAGCATGGTGGCGGATCCGGTGGAGCGGTATATGAATCGCGCTCAATTGGATAAACTAATCGAGCGGACCCGCAAACAGATGACCGACGCCGCCAAGAAGCTCGACTTCATCGAGGCGGCGCGCCTCCGCGACGAGTTGGTGAAGTTGGAGAGCCTGTTGGAGACGAAGACGGAATGACCGTCGGCTTATTGGAACAGCTCGAAGGCGAACTTGAATCCGAGACTTTGGTATTTCCAGCGATCGAATCCGACGAAAATAGCGATATTGAATATGTGGTTGCCGATGCCGTATCCCATTTCCGTATAGCTGGGAAGCACCGGCATCCATAAATGGCTCAGGTAGAAACGTTCGGTGAAAATGTATCGGGAGGCGATTCGCATGAACTTCCTCTTGGAATTGAGTGGTAATATCTTGAATAGGATGAAGGGACTCTCGTACATGAAATGGGCTTGTACGTATTTGTCGGAGGCGTTATACCATTCGCTCGCCAGCAGGTTGAAAACGCCTCCGATTTGGTCATCCCACGTGTCTGGGAAATTTTTCCGGGTGAAATACCGGAAATCCGCGAAGTAGGTGCTTCTTTGCCGCATGAAGATACCTCCGCTGATATGGTAGTTGAGCCGCCTGCATAAACCGAGCATCAGGCTTTGGTGAATGTCGCCTTCGATACGGTCATAATCGCCGGAACTTTTCCATATTCCGGGGATTCCTCTCGCGAACTCGATGGAGATTGTCGGATAGTACGAATATACGTATTCTTTCCGGTATCCATCCATCCGGTAGTATTGGCGGGGCGTGTAAGAGATGCCGATTGCCGGGGTAAAATCGTTGAAATCTTGGCTGAGTATTTGTTCTACGTTATCGCCCGGGGTTATCTCGCTCTTTTCCCGCGTTGGGATACGTCGGTGGTATGAAATGCCGGTCGTCAATTCGAATCCGTTGAATAGCTCGATTGAGTTTTTGATTTCAGCGTAGTAATGCTTGAAATATTCGAGATTGAGGTCGTCGAATTTGAATGTGGAATCCTTTAGTTCCTCGTTGATTTGCCGAGTGATATCGGACGAGTAGCTTTCGTTTCCGTTCCCGACCTCTAATGACAACGCGCCTCTTTTCCGCGGTAAGTATTCCCAATCCCCTCTGAGCTTAAAGAAAATCTGTTTGCGCTTAAACACGAAACCGATTTCCGGATGAAGACGAAATTGTTTGTCGTGGTCGAACGTTTTACTGATACGGAACTGTTGTTTATACGTGATACCATTACGGGCGGAATAACCCAGTTGGAACGGATTCAAGAGTCCCGAATATTTGATGCGGGTAGATTTGTAATTCAAATTGATCATGTCTGTTAGCCGTTTGGTTAATTGGACATATTGTCTCAACTTTGTCGTATCTCCCTTCCGGCTGTTTGGCGTAAGGGGCCGCTCATACAATCGAGCTTCTTCGATTTCCAACGGTTTATCCCTATGTAGGTTCCAATATGCCGTATCCCTGATGATTGGAATCGTGTCGGAGGAGAGCTTGTAATAATTGGTTAGGTCCAGATGCCTTTTCCATTCTTCGTCGTTATTTTTTTTCGTCCATTCGACCTTGTCGTATTTGAACGCGGAGTGATAACGGGTTTCTATCGTATTACCCAGTAATTTGTATCTTAAGAACAAATCGGCTTTTTCTGGTAATAAAAAGTGTTCGACACTTCGTCCGAAGTCCATTTCCAGATTGAATTCAGCGAACGCGTAATGTCCGATCATGTCGATTTTGTGAATGACCCATGATTGGTCGAAGACATAAAGATAACCGCATACCAACTTTGGGCTCCATTGTTTAGGCAAGAAACTTATTTTATAGACTTTCAGGCTATCGATGTTTTTCTCTCTTTCAAGGTTGAACGTGTAAAGGTTGAAAGCGTTTTCGGCTATAGGCAAGAATATCGCGTCGTCATAAGCCGTGGGAGAGTAGATGTTTAGATTCAGGAATGCCAAAGCTTCCTCTTGTTTTTTTTCATCGGGGATGCTGTTCCCGTTGACCGCTCGCAAATCGTGGATATAATTCGCTGGCGCGTTGTATCGTGAATGGCTGACCATCTCGAAAAACATGTCTTTATTCTTCCGTTCGACGGGAAGGATATGATGAGCGAGGCGCATCAGGATATTTTCTTGCAGAATCTCCGTGTGTCCTTTGATGTAAATCTCGGCCTCGTACTTGGAAATCATATTCCTGTATTGGCTTGCCTTCTCGATGGTTAAGCGCATGATGGAGTCGCCTCGTTCTTCCCTTTCTTGTTTTTTCCCCTTGAACGCTAAATCCTTGTCGCCATAAGATATTTCTTTCGCTGAAATATTTATCGCGGTAAATATTAATACGAATATCAAATAGTAGATCTTTTTCAATGATTTAGCGATTCTTTTCAAACAAACATAATGAATATATTTCAGATTGGACGTGAAATAAAGTAAAATGTTATAATTTCGAGCGAATAAATCAAGCGAAAGTTTTTATTTTATTAAAAGAAATATCGTATATTTGTGCTTCATAAGTATGTTATATAACAGTCGTGGTTAAACAGCAAAAAGAAGAGGTCGATTTATCGGCTAGTTTATCAGAGGTGTGGAGGGTCCTGAACGAGAAGGAGCATGAGATCCTCCGTAAGAATTCGACGATCCAGCATTTCAAACGTAATGAGTTGATTTATTGCGAGGGCGACGAACCAAGGGATATGATGTGCTTACTGAAAGGTAAAGTGAAAATCTTTAAGGATGGAGTAGGTGGACGGAGCCAAATCATTCGGATGATTAAGCCCATCCAATATTTTGGGTATAGAGCCAACTTCGCGCAGGAGAATTACCTCACGAACGCCTCCGCCTTCGAGGCCTCTACGGTGTGCATGATTCCTATGACGGTCGTGAAGGACCTTTTAATGAGCAATCCCAATTTGGCCATGTTCTTTATCCGCCAGTTATCGATAGATTTAGGTATCGCGGATGAACGTACGGTGAACCTTACGCAAAAACATATTCGTGGGCGTTTGGCTGAATCCTTGTTATTCCTTAAGGATAGTTACGGGCTGGAGGAGGATGGCGCTACGCTCAGTATCTATTTGGCTCGCGAAGATTTGGCTAATCTTTCGAATATGACGACATCGAACGCTATCCGTACTTTGTCTACTTTCGTGGCGGAGCATATTATAGCGTTGGATGGTAGAAAAATCAAATTGATAGATGAGGATAGATTGAAGAAGATTAGTAAAATGGGATGACACGACGATAAAGATTCGCGGTGGAAAATCCCCCGGTCGTTCTTGCATGAGCGACCGGGGGATTTTTTTTGCGTTTATTTTAACTAACTTCGTTCCGAAAGCCTTGTTATTTGCGAATAATATCGTTTTTCAATTTTAAATGCTCCATTATTTGCGAATAATATCGTTTTTCGATTTTAAACACTCCATTATTTGCGAATAATCTCGTTTTTTTAAGTTGTATTTAGAATCGTAGAACAACCAAAAACAATCAGAAATATCCAAGCATAAATATTTAATTATCAATACATTCTAAAAATTAACACTTTTCGGCTGCTTTTTGATGTTTCCCAAATTTCCACATATTTTTGAGACGTAT
>CASEGC010000011.1 GCA_949287365.1 uncultured Parabacteroides sp. | reverse complement strand
TTATCGCACTCTTCCCATGAGAAGGCGCGACCGGACATCAAAAAAAATACCCGTGAGAAAACACGCGCGTCCCCTAAAAAAGGGACGTGCGTCCCTCCCGGGAAACACGTGCGTGACCTCGGAATAAGACGCACGTGTTTTATTTTGGTTATCACATCCATCGAGCATTAAGAATAAAAGGCAAAAAAATCGAGCTATGTTACTTACTCAATATTAAGGTAGACGGCATCTTTTGCAATGCGGCTTTGCGATGCTCGGAGATGTCATTCCATGTCTTATAACTGATGAGCATGAAATTGTATCCGCTGAGCAACTGAGGCGTGAGTTCCTCTTTGTCCAGATGAAAGGTCGTAGACGAGCCATGGGTAGTTTTGAGCAGAGTTCGCGCGTAATTTTCGAGAAAAAGGTCCTCCTCCGAACCAATGATTACGATAACGTTGGAAGCCTTCACGAAGTTACGGTTGACAAACACGCCCACCGGACAATCGCTCTGCTCGATGAACTGCTTCGTCTTATCCTTCAGTAGCGAGCCGGGTGAAAACCATGACTCCGGCGCTTTGATTCGGCGGAAGAAACGATTGTAGAAGGAAGTCTTATAACGATTGGCGGCGATGTCATCGGGCGTGTCGCTCATCGAGATACCAGAACCTACAAGGAGGAAGTCGAACCCCTCGTTGTTCACGATGGCGCAGATATCCGCGCTAGCATTATTGGACACCTCGTAACGAGTCTGTATCTGCATACCAAGTTTTTTAGCCCCATAAAGGATAGGCCCGAAACTCACCTCCTCGAAGTTGTCCGTATGCAGCGGGTTCACGTCCGAGCCAACAGTAAGATGTAAGGCGGTCAGCTCCAGCTTGTTCTTGCCTCCGGAGAACATCTGGTGAGCGACATCCAACATAATTTGTCCGTTCCCCGCCCGCCCAAAGGAGAGAAGCACCTTGAAGATGCCGTCGGAAGAAAGTTTCCGTCTCTGCTCCTTGAACTTGTCATGGGTCTGGAAGCAGAAGTTGATAAGCGCAATAAGCGGCGTAGTCATGAAAGTAGTGACCAAAGTCATGAGCACCAACATCACGAACACGGCCGGTCCAAGGATACCCATCTCGTAACCGATGGTCAGCACCACCAACTCCATCAATCCACGGGTATTCATCAACGCCCCGATATAGAGGCTGTCTTTCCAGCTCTCCCCGACGAACTTAGCGGAGAAAAACGCCCCACCGAACTTTCCGATGATGGCCACGGCGATGAAGATAAAACACATCCACCACAACTCAGGCTTGTTGAGCAAACCAATCTCCGTCCGTAATCCCGTCGATACGAAAAAAAGCGGCAGGAACAACGCGAGGGAGACATCCTCCACCTTCTCGGTCATGATTTTTCGGAACTTGATGTTCTCCGGCATCACCACCCCAGCGATAAACGCACCAAACAAGGCGTGCAGCCCCAATATCTCCGTCAAATAAGATGAGGAAATCAATAGCAGGAATATAGCCGCCACCAGCCCCTTGTCGATAACCTCCTTGTTATGATAGACATGTCCGATCATCCGCAAGAAGGGACGTACGGCCAAGAACATGAAAGCTATATATAAGATGGAGAAAAGTATATTATAGACGGCGCTAAGCATAGTTCCAGCCTGCGCGATGGCTATGACTACCGCCAGCAAACACCATGCGGTGATATCACCATTGGCGGCGCTCGCCAGCGATATCGTACCCAAGTGGGTCTTGGTCAGCCCTCTCTCTTGGATGATACGGGCTAACACGGGAAAAGCGGTAATACTCATGGCGATACCCACGAAAAGAGCGAAGGAAAGGAACGGCGTGCTCTTATCCGCATATTTATCGTACACGAAATAGGCCGTCAGCATCCCGAAGAAGAAAGGGACTATCGTACTGGTATGGCTGATGAGAATCGTCTCTTTCAACTTCTTCTTCACCTCCCCGAGGTTAAGCTCCATCCCGATGGCGAACATGAACAGGATAAGGCCAAACTGACTGAGTATCGTGATGTTCCCCAGCGATTCCACCGGAAAGAGAAAAGAGGAGACTTCCGGGAACAAGTTTCCTAAGATAGAAGGCCCCAAGAAAATTCCGGCGACAATCTCCCCGATGACAGTCGGTTGCCCTATCTTCTGGAACAACCAGCCGAATAGCCGGCAGGTAAGCAGTATCGTAATGATTTGCAAAAGCAATATGCCTAACGAGGACTCGATATTTTCCTGTACCAATCGGCGGAAGAGGGCAAACCCCTCCCCTAAGTCATTCGGGGAACCTTCGAGAGCGGCGATAGAACCCTCCACCTGATGACTTTCCCCCTCTTTGGCGATGAAGTACATAAGTGAGCCGAAAAAGAGGATGATCATCAGGTAAAAGATTATACCGCGTGTCCTTTTGCCCATCATTTGAATACAGTTTATGCAAATGTAAGAAATTTTTCTTTGTATCTTTGTCGCAAAACCAAATAATAAAAAACATGGAGTCTCTAAATCTGATCAAGAATGACCCGTGGCTGGCTCCCTATGAGGCGGCTATAGAAGGTCGGTATCGGTATGCAATCGATAAAGAAAAGAGTTTGACGAATAACGGAAAACAAACTTTATCCGAGATGGCTTCCGGATATCTTTATTTTGGATTGCATAGAACCACGAAAGGTTGGGTGTTTCGCGAATGGGCACCAAACGCGACCGCCATTTATCTGATAGGAACGTTTAACGATTGGCAAAAAAACGACAAATATAAACTTGAACGTAAGGAAAATGGAGTGTGGGAAATCGCGTTGGGCGAGAAAAGTATGCGGCATGGGGATTTGTTTAAGTTATGGGTCGAGTGGAACGGCGGCGCCGGAGAGCGTATACCGGTATGGATACGCAGGGTCGTGCAAGATGACCAATCAAAAATATTCAGCGCGCAAGTCTGGAATCCGGAGAAACCTTATAAATTCAAGTACAAACGATTTAAGCCGAAAAGGTCTCCCCTTCTGATTTATGAATGCCATATCGGGATGAGCTCGAACGAAGAGAAGGTGGGGACATATAATGAGTTCCGGGAGAAGGTGTTGCCCCGTGTGGCGAAAGATGGCTATAACGCGATACAGGTGATGGCTATCCAAGAACATCCTTATTATGGGTCGTTCGGCTATCACGTGAGCAGTTTTTTCGCGGCCTCATCGCGTTTCGGCACTCCTGAAGAGCTGAAGCAGCTGATTGATGAGGCGCATGGCATGGGAATCGCCGTGATCATGGATATCGTCCATAGCCATGCGGTCAAGAACGAAGTGGAAGGATTAGGGCGTTTCGATGGCTCTTATGACTTATATTTCCATAACGGCGACCGGCGGGAACATCCGGCTTGGGATTCCTTGTGTTTCGACTACGGGAAAAACGAGGTCCTTCATTTCCTGCTATCGAACTGCAAGTTTTGGCTGGAAGAATACAAATTCGATGGATTCCGGTTCGATGGAGTGACCTCCATGCTTTATTACAGCCACGGATTAGGTGAGGCCTTTTGCGATTATGGCGATTATTTCAACGGGCATCAGGATGGCGACGCTATCGCGTATCTCACCTTGGCTAACAAACTGATTCATGAGGTTAATCCAAACGCGATCACGATAGCGGAAGAGGTTAGCGGCATGCCTGGTCTCGCAGCTAAGATAGAGGATGGCGGATATGGTTTCGACTATCGTATGGCCATGAATATCCCGGATTATTGGATCAAGATTATCAAGGAGAAGAAAGATGAGGATTGGCATCCTTCTTCCATCTGGTGGGAGATGACGAATCGTCGCGCCGACGAGAAGACCATCAGCTATGTGGAGAGCCATGATCAGGCCTTGGTGGGTGACAAGACCATCATATTCCGCCTGATCGACGCGGATATGTATTGGCACATGCAAAAGGATGACCATAATTTCATGGTGGAACGAGGCATCGCCTTGCACAAGATGATCCGATTGGTTACCGCCTCGACCATCAATGGTGGTTATCTGAACTTCATGGGAAACGAGTTCGGTCATCCGGAATGGATCGATTTCCCGCGGGAAGGCAATAGCTGGTCATATAAATATGCCCGCAGGCAATGGGATTTGGTGGATAACAAAGATTTGAAATATCATTTCTTGGGAGATTTCGACCGAGAGATGCTGGAGTTGATTAGTGACGTGCGGAACTTCCAAGATACCCCGATCCAGAAAGTATGGGACAATGATGGCGACCAAATATTGGCTTATATGCGAAAGGATTTGGTGTTCGTCTTCAACTTCAGTCCCACGAGGTCTTTCACGGATTATGGATTTTTGGTACCGAAAGGAGAATACGAGGTGGTACTGAACACGGACGCTCCCCGCTTTGGCGGTTTCGGCTTGGCGGATGACAGTGTCCATCATTTCACCCAATTCGATCCTTTATATAAGAAAGAGAAGAAAGAATGGTTGAAACTTTATATCCCGGCGCGGAGTGCGGTCGTATTGCGGAAAATGAAAATCAAGAAGTGAAATTTTATATAGAAATACGTTATGTTGTATCCATTTACATTTAAACCGATTCTCAAGAAAGTGATTTGGGGCGGTTCTGAGATTTGTCCGTTCAAGGGCATTACTCCGGTAGAGAATGGCGTAGGAGAAAGTTGGGAACTCTCCCATGTGGAAGGAAACTATTCCATCGTGGCCAATGGGGAGTTGGAAGGAAAATCGCTGGATGAGTTAATCCATACCTATGGAAAGGAATTGGTAGGTGAGAAAGTGATGGCGAGATTCGGCTCGACATTCCCGTTGCTGATTAAGTTCATAGACGCGCGCGACAACCTGTCTATTCAAGTGCATCCAAACGATGAATTGGCGAAAAAACGTCATAATTCTTTCGGTAAGACAGAGATGTGGTACGTGATAAAGGCGGAAAAGGGAGCCGGATTATATTCCGGATTCTCAAAACAAATCAATGCCGAGGAGTATGTGAAGTGTGTAGAGAACGATACGATTATGGACGTGCTTCAGCGTTACGACGTGCATGAGGGCGACGTGTTCTTCTTGCCGGCCGGACGCGTCCATGCGATCGGCGCGGGTTGCTTTATCGCCGAGATTCAGCAAACGAGCAATATTACCTATCGCATTTATGACTACAACCGGAAAGACGCGAACGGCAATGGCAGGGAATTGCATACAGAATTAGCGAAAGACGCGATAGACTATACGCTATATCCGGATTACCGTACGCATTACGAGGCGAAAAAAGACACCGCGGTAGAGTTGGCCGATTGTAAATATTTCGCCACGAACCTGTTGGATTTGGACACCTCTTTGGTTCGTGATTTCTCAAGTTTGGATTCGTTCGTGGTTTATATTTGCATGGAAGGGAAAGCCACTATCCGCGATAACAAGGGGAATGAGATAGCCGTGCACCAAGGACAGACGGTCTTGATTCCGGCGGACACGAAGGAGGTGACACTCACTCCCGCTCCGAACGCCAAGTTCATGGAGACCTATATCGGTCAATAACAGGAATCATCGATTAGAAAAAAAGTTGAGGGTGTAGCTCATTGAGTTACACCCTATTTTGTTTTTAACGCTTTCTGATGGATTCGCATCATATCGAACGCCACATTTAATAATAAAAGCGGAATTCCAAGATCAGACATATACTTAGAATTCCGCATACCTTTGACTTTGTCAGAAGACGCTCCAAGCCACGGTCAGTCCCGCCATTACGATGGCGACCATGCTCATCAGCTTAATCAAGATATTGAGGCTGGGGCCGGAGGTGTCTTTAAACGGGTCGCCCACGGTGTCGCCTACGACAGTCGCTTTATGCGCCTCGCTACCTTTACCACCGTGATTTCCTTCCTCGATATGCTTTTTCGCGTTGTCCCAGGCTCCACCTGCGTTCGCCATGAATACGGCGAGCACGAAACCGGTGCTCAGTCCGCCAATCAACAATCCAATCACGCCACACACGCCGAATATAAATCCGGTCAGGATGGGAGCGATAATCGCGAGAACGGAAGGCAATACCATCTCCTGTTGCGCGCCTTTCGTGGATATCGCCACGCATCGGGCGTAATCGGGTTGTCCCTCTCCGGTCAATATTCCTTTGATTTCCCGGAATTGGCGGCGAACCTCCTCCACCATGTGACCCGCCGCACGACCTACGGCGTTCATCGTAAGACCGCAGAACATGAAGGCCATCATGGAGCCGATAAACATTCCGGAGAGCACTTTCGGGTTCATCAATGTCACGTCATAATAAATCATAAAATCGGAGAACGAGGCCTTGGATATCTCTATCGACCGGCCGTCCGCGAAGCTTAAGGCCGTCTCGCCCAATCGCAACAGACCAATCTTGATTTCCTCGATGTAAGAGGCCAAGAGCGCAAGGCCGGTCAACGCCGCCGAGCCGATGGCGAATCCCTTACCCGTGGCGGCGGTCGTGTTGCCTAAAGAGTCCAAGGCATCGGTACGCTTGCGCACCTCTTTCCCTAAGTTACACATCTCGGCGTTACCACCGGCGTTGTCCGCTATTGGGCCATAGGCGTCGGTGGCGAGCGTGATACCTAAGGTAGACAACATTCCCACCGCGGCGATGCCGATGCCATAAAGTCCCATGCCGATGTTCGAGAAGTCGAATCCCGAAGCGAACAGGAAAGAACAAATGATACCTATCACGACCGCGATTACCGGAATCGCCGTGGACAACATACCCAATCCCAAACCGGAGATGATTACCGTGGCTGGTCCGGTCAATCCGGCCGCCGATACCCGTTGGGTCGGTTTATACGATTGCGAGGTATAATACTCCGTGGCTTGTCCGATAACGATACCCACCAAAAGTCCGATGATAACGGAGCAACTAATCCAGAACCAATTGTTCATATCCAAAAGATAAAGTATGCCGAACGTGGATACAGCTATCAACACGGAACTCAGGTTGGTACCTACCGCCAAAGCCTTCAGCAGGTTCTTGATAGTGGCGTTCTCGTTGGTCCGTACCGCGAAAATCCCGACGATGGACAATATGATGCCTACCGCCGCGATCAGCATGGGGGCGATGACCGCCTTATATTGCGCCTCGATGTCACCCGTGGAGACGAACGCCGCCGCTCCTAAGGCGGCCGTGGCGAGGATAGAGCCGCAATACGACTCATACAGGTCGGCACCCATGCCGGCCACGTCACCCACGTTGTCGCCTACATTGTCCGCTATGGTCGCCGGGTTGCGCGGGTCGTCTTCCGGGATGCCCGCTTCCACTTTCCCGACCAAGTCCGCCCCTACGTCCGCCGCTTTCGTGTAGATACCACCACCCACACGGGCGAACAAGGCTTGCGTGGAGGCGCCCATCCCGAAGGTCAGCATCGTGGTAGTGATGATACTCAGCTTTTGGGTTGGATTTATGGCATCCTCAGGAATGAAAGCGTTCAGCAGGATATACCAGAAAGAGATGTCCAACAGGCCCAAACCAACCACCACCAGCCCCATCACGGCACCGCTCCGGAAAGCGATTCGTAAGCCTTTGTTCAGGGAAGTGCGGGCGGCGTTGGCCGTGCGCGCGGAAGCGTACGTGGCGGTCTTCATGCCAAGGAATCCCGCCAAACCGGAGAAGAATCCTCCCGTGAGGAACGCGATGGGTACCCATTCGTTCTGCACGTGGAACCCATAAGCCATAATCGAGAACAAGACGACCAGCACACCGAAAATCAACGCGACCACCTTGTACTGCTGCTTCAGGTAGGACATCGCCCCCTCGCGCACGAACGAGGCGATTCTTTTCATGGAATCCGTTCCTTCACTCTCTTTCATCATCTGCCTGAAAAAGACCCAGGCGAACACCAGCGCCAAGACCGACGCCACTGGAATAATCCAAAAAATACTTGTAACCATACATGGTAGATTTAAGTGATACATAATTTTATTTTTTATGGAAAATCGCTCATGGACTTTCGCGTGGGTAAAAATAGCGAAAATTAATGGAAAGCGGAAATAGTTGTTTTCAGATTTATGGTTTCAGACCATGAATCCGAGATTCGAGACCTGAAATCGTAACGCGACGTGAGTCCGATAGGAAAGAAAAAGAAAAAGAAAAAAGCGGGGACAAAAAAACTCGAACCCTATATGAAAAAGTTCGCCGCCTGCCGGACAATTCTCTATCTTTAGCCTAAAGATACATATCGCAAGCCTAAAGATACGTATCTTTAACCTAAAGATATATATCTTCAGCCTAAAGATAGACTTTTCTCCACGGCGTTTCCAACTTTTCCCGCCGGCTTTCCGAGTTTTCTCCCCAGGTATCGAATATTTTTCCCTATCCGCTTTTTATCTCGGACTCACGTTAATTCACTATCTTTGACGAAAAGAGTTTCGAATCCTAAAAAACGACAAGAGAAATGAAGTATTTGATTATTGGAGGCGTGGCCGGTGGAGCGACCGTCGCCGCCCGATTGAGACGAATGGACGAGCAGGCGAAGGTCATCCTGTTCGAGCGTGGCAAGTATGTGTCTTACGCCAACTGCGGCCTACCTTATTATATAGGTGGCGCGATAGGAGAACGGGGCAAGCTGTTCGTACAGACGGCGAAGGGCTTCACGGAGCGGTTCCGTATCGATATCCGCGTGGAGCAGGAAGTGACCCGCATCGTACCCGCGGAGAAAAGAGTGGAGGTCCGGAACCTACAGACCGGAGAGACCTATTCCGAGAGCTACGACAAGCTGGTGCTCTCGCCCGGCTCGGAGCCGCTGCGCCCCCGCATCCCGGGAATAGATAACGAGAAGATATTCACGCTGCGGAACGTGCCGGACACGGACCGTATCAAGGCGTACGTGGACAACGCGAAGCCTCGCTCGGCGGTGGTCGTGGGCGGTGGCTTTATCGGCTTGGAGATGGCGGAGAACCTGTGCGAACGGGGATTGAGCGTCACCGTGGTGGAGATGGCCAACCAAGTGATGGCCCCGCTGGACTACTCCATGGCCGCCATCGTACATCAACGGCTGCTCGGCCACGGGATCGGGCTGGCGTTGGGCGACGGTGTGGACGGCTTTGAAGAGGAGGGCGACAACGGCTTGACGGTCCGCCTGAAGAGCGGCAAGCGGATTCCAGCCGATATGGTACTCCTAAGTATCGGCGTACGCCCGGAGACCGCGTTGGCGCGGGAGGCAGGCATCGAGGTCGGCACGCTGGGTGGCATCAAGGTAGATAACTACATGCGGACTTCCGCCCCGGACATCTACGCCTTGGGTGACGCTGTGGAGGTACGCCACTTCGTGACCGGCAAGCCCGCCTTGATACCGCTGGCGGGACCCGCCAACAAGCAGGGGCGTATCGTAGCGGACAATATCGTGTTCAACGACAAGGAGACTTACGCGGGGACGTTGGGAACCTCCATCGCCCAAGTGTTCGACCTGACGGTAGCCGCCACTGGTGCCAACGCCAAACTGTTGGAGCGGGAAGGCATCGCCTACCAAGCCAGCGAGACGCACGGAGCCTCGCACGCAGGCTATTATCCGGGAGCCGTGCCGCTGTCGATAAGGGTATTGTTCGCTCCAGAGGACGGCCGGTTGCTGGGCGCGCAGGTAGTGGGCTTCGGCGGCGTGGACAAGCGGATAGAGATGCTGGCGCAAGTCATCCAGCGTAAAGGGACGGTATGCGACCTCGCGAAGCTGGAGCATGCTTACGCGCCGCCCTACTCTTCCGCCAAAGACCCGGTGAACATGGCGGGCTTCGTGGCGGAAAACATCCTCACCGGCAGGATGAAGACGCTACAATGGTCGGATGTCGCTTCGCTTCCGGCCGATACGGTACGGGTCGACGTGCGGACGAAGGCGGAATATGCCTTAGGGACGATTCCGGGCTTCATCAACATCCCCGTGGATGAGTTGCGCGAGCGGCTGGGCGAGCTGCCCAAGGACAAACCGATAGTCGTGACCTGCGCCGTCGGGTTGCGAGGCTACTTGGCGTACCGCATCCTGACGCAGCATGGCTTCGCCGACGTGCGGAACCTTTCCGGCGGCTACAAGACTTGGAGCGTCGCCACGGCGAAACTGCCGGACGCTACGGCGAGCCGCCCCGCGGAGGAGCTTCCTTCGGCGAAAGCCTCCTCCGATGAGGCTCCTACGCTGAAGATAGACGCTTGCGGCCTGATGTGTCCGGGGCCTATCATGCGGCTCAAGGAGAGCTTCGGCGACATGAAAGCCGGCGACCGGCTGGAAATCACGGCCACCGACCAAGCCTTCGAGAAGGACGTGGCGTCGTGGTGCAAGCTGGCTGGCGCGCGGTTGCTCTCGGTGGAGAACAGAGGCGGGCAGGTCAAGGCGATTATCCGGAAAGAAGCGAAGCCGGAAGAACGCGCGCCTCAAACATGTTCAGGAGACAATAAGACTTTAATCGTTTTCAGCGACGATTTAGATAAGGCGTTAGCGTCATTCGTCATCGCCAACGGAGCCGCCTCTGCGGGCAAGAAGGTGACGATGTTCTTCACCTTCTGGGGCTTGAACGTCATCAAGAAGCGACAGAAGCCGTCGGTTTCCAAAGACCTTTTCGGGAAGATGTTCGGTTGGATGCTTCCTGCCCATAGCGGCAAGCTGAAACTATCCAAGATGAATATGGGCGGGCTCGGCTCGTGGATGACGCGCCTTATCATGAAGGAAAAGCGAATAGACAGCTTGGAAAGCCTGATAGAGCAAGCTGTGCGGAACAACGTGGAGATGATAGCCTGCACGATGAGTATGGACGTGATGGGCGTGAAGAAAGAGGAGCTGATGGATAACGTGACGTTAGGTGGTGTCGCCACCTACCTGGAGCGCGCGGAGGACGCAAACCTGAACCTGTTCATTTAAAGATAGACAGATATGAGAAAGCCAGCCGATTCTTCCTTGAACCGGCTGGCTTTTTTATTAGGCTAGCGTCTCTCTTTATTTAATCATGTCGAATCCCGTGTAAGGCACTAACGCTTTCGGTATGCGGATGCCTTCCGGAGTCTGATTGTTCTCCAACAAGGCGGCCACGATACGCGGCAAAGCCAGCGCGCTGCCGTTCAACGTATGGCAAAGCTGGATTTTCTTATTCTCGTCGCGGTAACGGCATTTCAACCGGTTCGCCTGATAGGTGTCGAAGTTAGACACGGAGCTGACCTCCAGCCAACGCTGCTGCGCCTCGGAATAGACCTCGAAATCGAAGCAAATCGCCGCCGTGAAGCTCATGTCGCCTCCGCAAAGACGAAGGATACGATAAGGCAACTCCAGCTTCTTCAGCAATCCCTCCACGTGGTCCAGCATCTCTTGATGCGATTGTTTCGAGTGCTCCGGCTTGTCGATGCGCACCAGCTCCACCTTCGAGAACTCGTGCAGGCGGTTCAAGCCACGCACGTCCTTACCGTACGAGCCGGCCTCGCGACGGAAACACTGCGTGTAGGCGCAGTTCTTGATAGGCAATTGCTTCTCTTCCAGGATGACATCGCGGTAGATGTTGGTCACGGGCACCTCCGCTGTCGGAATCAGGTAAAGGTCGTCCACCTCGCAGTGGTACATCTGCCCCTCCTTGTCGGGCAGCTGACCGGTCCCATAGCCCGAGGCGGCGTTCACCACCGTAGGCGGCATGATTTCCGTATAGCCGGCCGCACGCGCCTCATCGAGGAAGAAGTTGATTAACGCCCGTTGCAAGCGCGCCCCTTGGCCTTTGTAGACAGGGAAGCCCGCTCCCGTGATTTTCACGCCCAAGTCGAAATCTATCAGGTCGTATTTCTTCGCCAGTTCCCAGTGCGGGAGGGCGTTCTTGGGAAGCTCGGTCTCCATACCGCCCATCTTCTCTACGACGTTATCTTCCGCGCCCGTACCTTCCGGCACCTCCTCGTAAGGGACGTTCGGGATGGTGTAAAGTAAATTCCTCAACTCCTCGGCCGCCTGGTCCATCTCCGCTTGCAGAGTCTTGCTCGCTTCCTTTATCTCGGAGACATGCTTCTTGGCGGCTTCCGCCTCCTCTCTCTTCTCCTCTTTCATCAACAGGCCTATCGATTTGGAGACCGTATTGACTTCCGCGAGGTTCTTGTCCAATTGGTTTTGCGCGTTTCGCCTTTTATCGTTTAGCTCAAGCACCTTTGCGACGCTATCTCTCGCGTCTTTGAAATGTTTCTTTTCCAGTCCGCGGACGACCGCTTCCGTATTTTCGGTAATTTGTTTAATCGTCAACATATATGATTACACTTAATGTTTTCTCGTGGCGCGAATTTAATCATTTTATTTGAACGTGAACTGGGTATGAGGCAAAACGAGACGAGTTTGAAATAATACAAATAGGAAAGAAAAGTTCGATAGCTGGGAAGAAAACTTGAAAAGCCAGCGAAAAAAACAGGAAACTCCATGGAGAAAACTCTATCTTTAGCCTAAAGATACATATCTGCAGTCTAAAGATACATATCTTTAACCTAAAGATACATATCTGCAGCCTAAAGATAGACTTTTCCTCCGCGGTTTCGGCTTTTTTCTGTCTCATCTTGTCAAGTTTTCTTTGGGGCTTCTTGAATTTTTGTTTATATCCATTTTTCTTGGCTTATATAGGACCCGCCATTATGTTAATATTATTAAAATGCGATAAAATACCCAAAATATCCATCCCGCATGTACATTTATTAGTGTTTATTTTCTATATTTGCGGAAACCGTTTTAAGTATGTTTGAGATTTTGGATGTCTTTATATATATGATTTAAGAAAAAGTTGACTTAAAATGCCGTGGAAAGTAAGCCGATGAATCTTAAGTCTTATGAGAAGTGAAATATGGATTTTTTATTAACTGTTATTATTAACCGTTTAAAATGAGTAAAGTATGAATGTTCACTATTCTGGGAAACATGTTCCCGAGGTACTCGTGTTATTATGTGGACTAGCGATGACTCCATCGGCGATGCTTAACGCCAGTACACCGGAAATAACCGTTACGGCTCAAGACGAGCAAATCAAAGGAGTCGTAAGAGATGCGATGGGAGAATCCGTGATTGGCGCGAATGTCTTGATAAAAGGCACGACCACCGGCGTGATTACGGACATCGACGGAAATTTCGTGATTAACGCGCCGAAAGGCTCTACGTTGCAAATCTCCTACATCGGCTATCGGACAAAAGAAATCGTTGTTGGAGATGAGACGGACATGGAAATCATTCTTGACACGGACGTGGAGGCGTTGGATGAGGTCGTGGTGACCGCTTTGGGTATCAAACGCGACAAGAAAGCGTTGGGTTACGCCATGCAGGAAATAAAGGCCGACGATTTCGCCGAGGTCCGTTCCGAAAGCGTGGCGAATTTGTTGCAAGGTAAAGTGGCGGGCGTACAAATCTCCCAATCCGGTACCGGTATGGGTGGTTCTACCCGTATTATCCTTCGTGGTACGACATCGTTGAGTGGAAACAACCAACCCTTGTGGGTGGTCGATGGTATGCCTATCAATGACTCGCAGGCGGGTGCCGCAGGTAGTTGGAGCGGTACGGACTATGAAGGTGCCGCCGCCCAGATCAACCCCGACGATATCGAGACTATTTCCGTGTTGAAAGGCGCTAACGCCGCCGCTTTGTATGGTTCGCGCGCTCAAAATGGCGCGATTATCGTGACGACCAAGAAAGGAAAAACCGGGAAATTACAAATAGAGTATAATGGAAACATCAATTTCAGCCAAGCGTATGATTCCTATGACTATCAGAATATTTACGGACAAGGCGCGAACGGGCAGTTCTTATTGGGAAATACCGGTAGCTGGGGTCCGCAGATGACCGGTAAAATGGTAGATAGCTGGCGTGGTGTCAATAGCAGTAGTTTCTATAATGATGACCGGTACGATAGCCAATACGCCTTGTTACCCCAAAATAATTATGTCGACGATTTCTATCGTACGGGCGTGAATTATACCAATACGCTGACCGCTTCCGGCGGTTCCGAGAACCTGACGGCTCGTTTTTCTTTCTCCGACCAGCGGAACGAGGGTATCACGCCGAATCATTTCCTAAATAAACAATATTATGATTTGAACTCTCAATGGACTAGCAAATATTTGGATTTGAGCGTAAAAGCCAGCTATATGCGTCAAAAGGCGGGCGGTCGTCCGGCGCAAGGTGAATATGGTATCATGAAATCCTTGATTACCATGCCGCGCGGTATCCGTTTGTCTGATTTGGAAGATCCTATCGGATTGGACGGTAATACGGTTAACTGGATTGGTACGAGCCGGGAGTTTCGTAATCCTTATACCGATACGTATGGTCCTAATACCAACCGAGACGAGACGAACCGTTTTATCGGTAATATCCAATTGGTCGGGAAGATTACCGATTGGTTGAAAATCACCGGACGTGTGGGTATTGACTGGTACAATATGCGGATTAATTCGCAAACAGCCTACGGTCAAACTATCAATGATACGAATTATACGAAAACCTTGTCCAATCGGGAAGAGTTTAACGCCGATTTGATGTTGAACTTCAATAAGAATTTCGGTGATTTCTCCGTATTGGCGAACGTGGGAGCGGCGATGACCGCCAACAAGTACGACGCTTTGAGCGGTAGTTCCGGATATTTTTCTATTCCGGGATTCGCTACGATAGGAAACGGAAATGCCCAGACTGTTTCAGAGGATTACTCCAAGAAACGAATCAACTCTGTTTTGGGTAACGCCTCAATCGGATGGAAGAGCATGCTTTATTTGGACTTGACCGCCCGTAATGACTGGTCTTCTACTTTGCCTGCCGATAACCGTTCCTATTTCTACCCATCTGTCAGCTTGTCGGGTATTATATCGGAGATGGTGAAATTGCCGGACGCGATAGATTATTTGAAGGTTCGTGGTTCGTTCGCCCAGGTAGGTAACGATACCAGTCCGTATCAATTGGCTTCCATCTATCTTTTCGAGAAGTTCGCGGGCAACATCGTAACGACTTCTCCCGCGGGAAGTGGCGTAACATATGGTATTTTGCCTTTGAGCAATTTGAAACCGGAGGACACCCGTTCGTGGGAGGTCGGTTTGGAATACCGGATGTTCCAGAACCGTTTGGGCTTGGATGTCACTTACTACAACGCGAATACGTTGAACCAGATATTGAACGTAACTATGCCTGGTTCTTCCGGTTATGAGCGTCAGTTGATTAACGCCGGTAAGATGCGTTCGTACGGCGCCGAGATCGCATTGACCGGTACGCCTATCGATACCAAAGACTGGACGTGGGACATCACGTTAAATTGGGGTTTGAACCGTACCACTTGCGTGGAATTGGATGAGCAATTGAAAGAGTTCGTTCTCGTGGATGAACGTGTAGCGAAAGTTGTCGTGAACGAGGGTGGCCGTTACGGTGACATCGTGGCAAAAAAATATTATGAACGTGACGCCAATGGCAATATCCTAACGAATAACGGTATGCCGGTAGTCGCGGATGGAGAAAAAACAATCGGAAACATGACTCCGGATTGGACAGGTTCTATCGCTACTACCTTGCGTTGGAAGAATTTGTCATTAAGCGCGTTGTTGGACCTTCGCGTAGGTGGTGACGTTATCTCGATGACGGATTTGTACGCGACGAACTTCGGTACTTCCGCACGTACGTTGGCGGGACGAGACGGAACGTTGGTGATTCCGGGTATAGACCAAACGACGGGTCAGCCAAATACGACACCGGTTTCCGCGGAGGCTTATTGGCCCACTATCGCTGGTAATGGTACTGGAGTGGCCGAGGAGTACTTATATGACAACTCTTACATGAAATTCCGTGAATTGTCTTTGGGATATACGTTCCCGCGTAAATGGTTGGAGAATTTACCAATCTCTAACGTGAAACTATCTTTCGTAGGGCGTGATTTGTTCTATCTATTCAAGAATTGTCCGTCTAATCCGGAAGGTTCGTATGGCCGTCAGGATTATGCGCAAGCGTTCGAGTTCATGTCATTGCCTTCGACCCGTTCCTTCGGTTTTACACTTAATGTTAAATTCTAATTCATTTTCTATCGTATGAAAAAGTTGATAAGCAAAATAGGACTTCTTACCTTAAGTATCGGTATGTTATGCGGATGCACCGATAGTTTCGATAATATGAATACGGACCCGAACAATCCGACCGAAACATCGATCGCTCTTTTGTTCCCTAAAGTGGCTCAATATGGTTATTGCTGTAAATCATGGGAGTATCAATTGGGTGAAAGTTTGTACACGAGCCAATACGCTCAATATGTAGCTTGTACGACTACTAGTTTCACGACAGACCGTTACAATTATGTAGACCAATATTCGAAAGAAAGCTTTTGGCGTGTCTATTATAACTACGTGGCGCGTACAATGTCTGATATACGGACCAAGATTCTGCCGGACCATCCAGAATATGATAACCAGTATCAAGTGATGCGTATCTTGGCGGCTTTTGTCGCTATCCGTACGACCGATATTTATGGGGATATGCCTTATACGGAAGGAGGTACGGGAGCCGTAGCTCCGGCTTATGATAGTCAAAAGGATATTTATTACGCTCTTTTCGAGGATTTGGACGAGGCTATCTCTACCTTGGAAGCAAATAAGAATTTAGGTTTGGCTACATTTGGTTCACAGGATGTAATTTATAATGGCGATTATGACAAGTGGATCGCATTGGGTAATTCGTTACGTTTGCGTATGGCGCTCCGTATCTCGTTCGTGGACCCGGAAAAAGCCCGTGCAGAAGGAGAGAAAGCTTTGGCGGGAACATTGTTAAGTTCTACCGCTGACAATGCGGGCATACCATGCGCTTCTGAAGATCAAGCTAATCCATTATGGACAATTAGTGGTTGGAATGAGTTTCGCGCGAGCAAGACCATTATCGACGCGATGGTCGCGAACGGCACGGTGAATACGAGTTCAGTGAATGACCCGCGTTTGATATTCCTCTTCAGTCGGACGGAAAATTCTTTCACTGACCCGACATTTCCTGAATGGCAAGGAGCTCCGAACGGAATGCCTTCAAATGAATTAGGTACGACTTTCGCTCAACAGCATTCTTGCGTATGGGGATATCAGGCTTGTGACTATAATTCGATAGGTGATGCCAATGCCGCATATACTCAATATTATGCGTTGATAGAACGTCGTAAACCAATCATGAATTATTCGGAGGTTTGTTTCCTGAAAGCTGAAGCCGCCTTGAGAGGATGGGCGAACGCCGGTTCCGTGGAAGAGAATTACGAGGCGGGTATCCGTGCCTCTATCGAGGAGTCGAGATCTAATTTATTCTGTAGCGCTGGCCTGTACGAGTCTGATCCGGATTACAATCTGGCGAATGATGAGGTTTACATCGAAGGCGTGAAAATCGAGTCTTCGGATACGGAAGAGGAGAAATTGGAGAAGATTATTTCCCAAAAATGGATAGCTCTCTTCCCTGATGGTGTAGAGGCATGGGCTGAGTTCCGTCGTACAGGCTATCCGAAGATGAATCCGGTAATCGTTAACGAGAGTACGGAAATCCCGCAGGGTGAGTTCATCAAGAAAATGCGTTACATCGAGGACGAGCGCAATTTGAATCCAAACGCGACATCCGGTAGCTTGAACAACGGTCAAGGTGATGGTATGAACGTGCGTGTATGGTGGGACACAGGACGGTATTGATACATATCCATAATTAGAAAAAGCGATACTCCTTTTTTGGGGGTATCGCTTTTTTTGTCCAAATCGCACGGTCGGTGTCTAGGAATATAACAGAGTTCCTCGGGAACTATGGCAATTCAGAAAAGGGACATTATAGATTCTCGTCAATAATCATTCCGCTTCCGTAGCAGAGGTGATGCTCCTTATCGTACACCACGCCATATTGTCCGGGTGCTATGCCTTGTATTTTGTTGTCAGACTCGATGCGGTACAGGTCACCGATTCGCCGGATATATCCATGCGTGAATTCCGGCGTGTGACGAATCTTGAAAGTGATCTCTTTCGCGTCATCGAACTCACCCCAAGGGTCTTCCGTGATAAAGTCGAACCCGTGCATGTTTATCACTTTCCCGTATTGCGTTTCCGGATCATAACCGTTGGAAACATATATAATGTTCCGCTTGATGTCTTTTTTTATCACGAACCATGGTCCGCCGCTTAGCCCCAACCCTTTACGCTGTCCAATCGTATGGAACCAATAACCATTGTGTTTCCCTAAGACCTTTCCGGTCTCCAATTCGATGATTTTGCCCGGCCGTTTCCCTAAATATCGCTCGATGAAATCGTTGTAATTGATTTTTCCCAAGAAACAAATCCCTTGACTGTCCTTACGTTTGGCGCTGGGCAATTTTTGCGCCTCGGCGATGGCGCGGACCTCGCTTTTCATCAGATGCCCGATCGGGAACATCAGTTTCTGGATTTGCAAACGGGTGATTTGCCCGAGGAAATCAGTCTGGTCTTTCACGGGGTCTTTCGCGGTGGAAAGCCAAACCTTGCCATTTATCTCAGTGGTCGTGGCATAATGGCCCGTGGCGATCTTGTCGAAGTCTTTTCCCCATTTTTCTTCGAAGCAACCGAACTTGATGAACTTGTTGCACATCATGTCCGGATTCGGCGTCAGCCCGCGTTTCACGGAGTCGATGGTGTAACTGACCACCTTGTCCCAATACTCATCATGCAGGGAAACAATCTCGAACCTGCACCCATATTTCCGTGCGATATAGGAGGTTATCTCTATGTCTTCCTCGGCGGGGCAATCGATATAGCCATCCTTATCTTCCATCCCGATTCGGATATAGAAAATGGTAGGTTCATATCCCGCCTCCTTGAGCAGATGTACGACAACGGAGCTGTCCACTCCTCCTGAAACTAACGCGGCTATTTCCATGCTGATTTCCGTTTTATGTTTTTTCGCTCTTCCCGATGCGCGAAATTAGAGAAAAAATCCTAAACCTTTGATGTTGGCCGCGGATTCTCTATCTTCGCGGGAAACACGATGATGTTTTGACAAAAAGATTATCGAGAATTTTATAAAAGACGACATAGAATCGCGACAAAGTATATGAAGAATTTAATCGTATCATTTATGACAGCTATGGCAATGACGGCTTGTACGGGTCCAAAAACGGATGTGGCTTCCCAAGAGGCCGATAAGGATTTCAATTATGTGGTGGATAAGTTCGCTGACTTGGAGATCTTACGCTATAAGGTCCCGGGGTTCGAATCGCTTTCCTTGCGGCAAAAACAGCTTCTGTACCATTTATCGGAAGCGGCGTTGATGGGGCGCGATATCTTTTTCGACCAAAACGGGCGTTACAACTTGGCTATCCGACGGACATTGGAAGCTATCTATATAAACTATGAGGGTGACCGGGAAGAGCCTCAGTTCAAGGCGTTGGAGACTTATCTGAAACGGGTTTGGTTCGCCAGTGGCATCCATCACCATTACGCGTTGGATAAGTTCCGTCCGGAGTTTAGCGTGGATTTCTTTACCTCCTGTGTCAAAGGCTTGAGCCCGGATAAATTGCCGCTTCGCGAAGGTCAAAGCGTGGAGCGGTTCCTTGAGGAGATTTCCCCCGTGATTTTCGACTCGAAGGTCATGCCCAAACGTTCCGCACAGAGCGGTGACGGTGATTTAATTAAGGCTTCGTCCAATAATTATTATGGTGGAGATATTTCCCAGAAAGAGGTGGAGGATTATTACGCCAAGTTGAAAATAGGGCAAGATACGATTCGCCCCATTTCGTATGGATTGAACAGCCGCTTGGTCAAGGAAGATGGACAGATAAAGGAAAAAGTATGGAAAGTAGGCGGGCTCTATTCTTCCGCCATCGAGAGAATCGTGGAACGGTTGCGGATGGCGATACCTTTCGCCGAGAATGATGCGCAAAGAGCGATTATCGAGAAATTGATAGCCTATTATGAGACCGGCGACTTGAAGACATTTGACGCCTATTCGGTCCTTTGGGTGGAAGATACCGCCTCGGAGGTGGATTTCGTGAATGGCTTTATCGAGACATACGGCGACCCGTTAGGCATGAAGGCGAGCTGGGAGTCTACGGTTAATTTTATCAATAAGGAGGCGACTAAACGAACGAGGATAATCAGTGATAACGCGCAATGGTTCGAGGATCATTCTCCGGTGGATAAGCGTTTCAAGAAAGAGCGGGTGAAAGGCGTGAGTGCCAAGGTGATTACGGTTTCCATGTTAGGAGGAGATTGTTATCCATCGACCCCGATTGGAATCAATCTTCCGAACGCGGATTGGATTCGTCGGGATCATGGCTCTAAATCTGTCACGATAGAGAATATCACGGAAGCGTATGACAAGGCGTCCCAAGGGAATGGGTTTAGCGAGGAGTTCGTTTGGAGCGACAAGGAACGGGAGGCCATGAGACGTTACGGTTTCTTGACGGATAACTTGCATACGGATTTGCATGAATGCCTTGGGCATGGCTCCGGTAAGTTGCTGGATGATACGGACCCGAACGCGTTGAAGGCTTATAGCTCCACGTTGGAAGAGGCGCGCGCCGATTTGTTCGGATTGTATTATCTGGGCGATCCCAAATTGGTGGAACTTGGCCTGTTGCCGGACAATGAGGCTTACAAGGCGGAATACTATAAATATATCATGAACGGCTTGATGACTCAGCTCGTCCGGATTGAGTTAGACAAGGACGTGGAAGAGGCGCACATGCGTAATCGCCAGCTAATCGCCAAATGGGTGTACGAGAAAGGAAAGCCCGAAGATATCATCTCGTTCGAGAAAAAAGAGGGGAAAACATACGTGGTGGTGAATGACTATCTGAAGTTGAGGGCGTTGTTCGGTGAGTTACTGGCGGAAGTCCAACGAATCAAGAGCGAGGGCGATTTCGCCGCGGGCAAAGCGTTGGTGGAAAATTATGGCGTGAAGATCGATCCGGAATTGCACGCCGAGGTGTTGGAACGCTACGCGAGGTTGAATCTCGCGCCTTATAAGGGATTCGTGAATCCCGTGATGCGTGAGGTGAAAGGCGCGAACGGGACGGTGACGGATATCGTTCTTGATTATACGGAAGGATATGCCGAGCAGATGTTGCGTTATAGCCGCGATTATTCTTTCTTGCCGACCTATAATGATTGAATGATGGAAAATTCGCAAGAGGAGATTAGGACGATTCGTAACCAGCTTCGTTTGGCGATGAATGGCGTGGTTTCCGCGAGTATGCGTGAGAAGGGAGTGGTATATAAATTGAATTTCGGGGTCTCTTATCCGGAGATTCAATCGATCGCTCGTTCCCATAAGCCGGCCACGGAGTTAGCGGAGGCTTTATGGAAGGAAGATATCCGGGAGTTCAAGATATTGGCCACGTTGTTGCGACCGGTGGAGTCGTTCCCGATAGAAGAGGCCAAACGTTGGGTCAGGGAGATTCCCTATCTGGAAATCGCGGAACATTGCGCGCGCAATTTGTTCGTCCGATTACCTTATCGGAAGGAGCTTTCTCTTGACTTGATTTCCGGTGAATCCCCCTTCGCCCGTACGGAAGCGTTTTTGCTTTGGGCCAATATGTTCAAGCAAGGAGAAGAGTTATCCGGCCATTCTTTAGAGGTTTTCTTGGAGGAGAGTTCGCGCTCCGCTACATGGAAAAGCTATGAGGCTGCCATGAATGAGCGTTTCGCGGCGTTGCAAGCGATGAGATTATACGGTCGCTTATCCGATTCGAACGCGAGGCGAATATTGGAAAGGATTAAGGATAGCCTGAATTCTCAGGAGGATTCCGCGGATTTGCAAGAAATTTATAATGATTTAAAATTCGAGTTTGATTATTATAAGTAGGACTTTGTGTTTAAAATAAATGCGTTAACTTTGCCTTCCGCGTATGTTTTTCCATGCGTTAGAACTAAGTTTTGAGCCAAGGAAAACTATGTTTTTGGAATGTTATAGCCTATATAAATTTATAGAAAAATGAAAGTAGACGTTTTGTTAGGGTTGCAATGGGGCGACGAGGGTAAAGGAAAGGTGGTTGATGTGCTGACACCGGGATACGATGTGATTACCCGTTTTCAAGGAGGTCCCAATGCCGGTCATACATTGGAGTTTAACGGAGAGAAATACGTGTTGCGTTCGATTCCCTCCGGTATTTTCCAAGGAGGAAAGATAAACGTGATAGGCAATGGTGTCGTGTTGGATCCGTTGTTGTTCAAGCAAGAGGCGGAAGCCTTGGCCGCGAGCGGTCACGATATCACGAAACAGCTTTATATCTCGAAAAAGGCGCATTTGATTTTGCCTACTCACCGTGTCTTGGACGCCGCTTATGAGGCCGCGAAAGGAGCGGGCAAAATCGGTACCACGGGGAAAGGTATCGGGCCGACCTATTCGGATAAGGTAAGTCGGAATGGCGTGCGGGTCGGCGATTTGCTGCATAATTTCGAGGAAAAATATGCCGTGGCGAAAGCGAAGCATGAGGCAATTCTCCGTTCGTTGAATTACGCGTACGACATCACGGAGTTGGAGGCGCAATGGCTGGACGCGTTGAATTATCTGAAACGATTCAAATTGATTGATAGCGAGCATGTGCTTAACCGTTATTTAAAAGAGGGGAAATCCATATTGGCGGAAGGCGCGCAAGGTACGATGCTTGACATTGATTTCGGCTCATATCCGTTTGTCACTTCCTCGAATACGATTTGCGCCGGATGTTGTACGGGTTTGGGCGTGTCTCCTCGCAATATTGGTGAGGTTTATGGCATATTCAAGGCTTATTGCACACGTGTGGGCAGCGGTCCGTTCCCTACGGAACTGTTTGATGAGACAGGAGATGAGATAGGCCGCCGCGGGCATGAGTTCGGAGCGGTGACAGGACGCAAGCGTCGTTGCGGTTGGATTGATTTGGTCGCGTTGAAGTATGCCGTGATGATTAATGGCGTAACTCAACTGATTATGATGAAAAGTGACGTGCTGGATACTTTCGAGACAATCAAGGCGTGCGTGGCCTATAAGGTGAATGGTGTCGAGACGGAGGAATTCCCCTATGAGATCGATGCCTCGACGGAGCCTGTGTATGTGGAGTTGCCGGGATGGAAAACGGACATGACGCGGATGCGTAGCGAGGATGAGTTCCCGGAGGAGTTCAACGCTTATCTGACTTTCTTGGAGGAGGAGTTGGGCGTACCCGTCAAGATCGTTTCGGTAGGACCGGACCGCGAGCAAACGATTATCAGATATACGGAGGAATAAGAAACTAAAAAGGTTGATTTCATTATGTTATATTGGATTATATTTATCGGATTCGCGTTATTAAGCTGGCTCGTGTCTTCTCGTTTGCAAAGTAAATTCGAGAAATACTCGAAAATCCCTATGCCCAATGGAATGACAGGAAAGGATGTGGCGGAGAAGATGTTGCATGATAATGGCATCTATGATGTGAGAGTAATTTCTACGCCCGGTCATTTGACAGACCATTACAATCCCGCGAATCAAACCGTGAATTTGAGCGAGTCGGTTTATTACAGTAACAGCATAGCGGCGGCGGCCGTTGCCGCTCATGAGTGTGGCCACGCGGTTCAGCACGCCACGGCTTACGCTCCGTTGCGGATGCGGTCGGCGTTGGTGCCCGTGGTGAGTTTCGCGTCGAATATCATGACGTGGGTGATATTGGCGGGGATGTTGATGTTGCATTCCTTCCCGCAATTGTTGTTGATAGGTATTATTTTGTTCGCGTCGACGACTTTATTCAGCTTCATCACGTTGCCGGTGGAAATCAACGCGAGCCAACGCGCGCTCGTATGGTTGAGCAAGGCGGGCATAACGAATGTCTATACGCATGATAAAGCGGAAGACGCTTTGCGAGCGGCGGCTTATACATACGTGGTGGCGGCTTTGGGCTCGTTGGCTTCGTTGTTGTATTACATAATGATTTTTTTAGGCGGAAGGAGAGATGAGTGACCTTCCGGATGAATAAATAAGAGATATAGAATCATGCAAAAACCGTCTATCCCTAAGGGAACGAGAGACTTTTCGCCGGAGGAAATGGCGAAACGTAACTATATATTCAATACGATAAGCGAAGTGTTTCGTCTGTATGGTTTCCAGCAGATCGAGACTCCGGCGATGGAGAACTTGTCAACCTTGATGGGGAAATATGGAGAAGAGGGGGATAAGCTTTTGTTCAAGATCTTGAATTCGGGCGATTGTTTTTCGGGAATCTCCGATGAGGATTTGCGGGAAAAGAACCCCGTCCGGTTCGCGGTCAAGGCTTGTGAAAAAGGATTGCGCTATGATTTGACGGTCCCGTTCGCCCGTTATGTGGTTCAGCATAGGAATGAGATTCATTTCCCGTTTAAGCGTTATCAAATCCAGCCCGTTTGGCGCGCGGACCGTCCGCAGAAAGGACGTTACCGCGAGTTCTATCAATGCGATGGAGACGTGGTGGGGTCTGATTCTCTGGTCAATGAGGTCGAGTTGATTCAAATCATGGATGAGGTGTTCCGCCGTTTCGGTATCCGTGTATGCATCAAGATGAATAATAGGAAGATTCTCACGGGCATCGCGGAGATTATCGGAGAGGCGGACAAGATCGTGGATATCACAGTCGCGATCGATAAGCTGGATAAGATAGGCCTTGAGAACGTGAACGAGGAACTTCGTTCGAAAGGCTTGCCGGAAGAGGCTATCGAGCGTTTGCGCCCGATTATCCTATCGCAAGGCACCAACAAGGAGAAAATCGCTACGTTGCGTGAGATATTGGCTACGTCCGAGATTGGCTTGAAAGGCGTGGACGAGCTGGATTTCATATTGGACTGCGTTTCCAACACGCCGATTCGGGCCGACTTGGAATTGGACTTGACATTGGCCCGTGGCCTGAATTACTATACGGGAGCCATTTTTGAGGTAAAGGCTTTGGACGTGCAGATAGGAAGTATCACGGGAGGTGGCCGTTACGATAACTTGACTGGCGTATTTGGCATGGAAGGTGTTTCCGGCGTGGGCTTCTCGTTTGGGGCGGACCGGATATTCGATGTCTTGAATCAGTTGGATTTATATCCGGAAGATTCATTGAAGACCACCCAATTGTTATTCGTGAATTTTGGGCAAAAAGAGATGGTCTATCTGTTACCTCTTATCGCTAAGGCGCGCGAGGCGGGTATCCGCACCGAGTTGTATCCGGAGCCCGCGAAAATGAAAAAGCAAATGGGTTACGCTGACGCGAAGAAAATTCCGTTCGTGGCTATCGTGGGAGAAAATGAGATGGCCGAGGGCAAGATTAACTTGAAGAATATGCTTACCGGCGAGCAGTCGCCCGTGACATTGGAGGAACTGCTCGAACGGTTCTGACTGCGTTTAATTAGAAAAAAATTAGCCCTAAACAATCACTTGCTTAGGGCTAATTTTTTATTTTAACTCAAACTTAGAGATTTCCTCCTCCGTTGTGGTTCCGGTTGTAGGTCACGGCGTTTACGGAGACATCGCCATACCGTCGGCCGGAGACGGAGCGGTCTAACGCGGATACGGTCAGCGTGGTCACCTCTTGCTGTCCGGTCACGTTCAATGCCGTTCCCACGGGAAGCGTCACGTTGATGGAATAGTCGCCCGTAGCTGCCGAGGCGGAAGCTCCCGCCATACGAGCCAATATCTCAGTCAAATAAGCCGTTATCCGGTCTGTCGCCGATGTAGCGATTTCCGTACCTACCGAATAGGTGTAGGAAGCGGATTCTACGGAAATGTTTTCCGCCCCATATAGGTTATCCCACGCGTCCTGTACGAAAGAAAGCTCGTTGGAAGAAGTTGAGGAGGTAACGTCTACCTCCAATGACAAAGCGTATGAGGTGAGCTGATCGGCCGAGATGACCACTTGATTGCCTTCCACGCTATATTCGGCGTTCACCCATTGCCCGTTCTCATATTTCCGGGCGGTGACATATCGTGCCATCTCCGGGTCTATCTCATACGTCAAGGAGATAGGTTGACCCAGCGTGGCGTTCTCGTCCGAACATTCCACGTTCGTGCCAATCAACATCGTCGTCTCCGCCGCGCGAGTGACCGCCCGTGTCCCTACCTCGTCCATCGTATAGATGGGCGTAATGATGATGGAGCTGCCTTCCGGAAGAGTGGCCTCGGGCACGCTTACGTCCACGGTCACGGCTCCCTCGTCATTCCCCTCGATTGTCTCCGAAGTCACGTTGGCCTCCGTCACGCCGCTCGCGTTAATCGCGACGGTCGTTCCCTCGTTGGATAACGCCACGTTCCACACCGCATTACCCCCGCTACCTGATAAGCTGACGGTCGTCTCCTTCGGACGTTTGCCCTCCGCCTCGGCGGTCAGCGTGTAATCACCCGCCGCCACGTCCTCGAACACGAACATACCCTCCGCGTCGGTTTGGGTAGAGGTCCCGTTCAGGCTCACCGTGGCGGAAAGGGCGTTCCCGTCCATTCCCGTGACACGCCCGCTGACGCTATAAGACGCTTCCACGCTGGGTGGCGTCACGTCGCTGTAATCAGGATCGTCGTCACCACACCCTACAAAACCAGTGGCCAAAGCCACGCTCAGGAACGCGAACATTCCTGACTTAACTAATTTTCCCATCTTGATAAAAATTGATTTGATTGATAAAATTCTCGATTAAAATAGCTTATGCCATGATATTTCGTGACCGTAACCTCCTATATTCGCATAAGTCCATGCGAGTGTCCGCACGAGACTGTCCGGATATTCGCGTGAATTCACGTAGGCATTCGCATAAATCACGTTGACAGTGATTAATCCTTTCCCCTACCGAACAGGCTCATCCTTAAGATGATACCTCCCGAAAAATGTTTACCGTCCTGTAAACAGGCTTGCAGGAAGAGATGTTTCCACAGCAGGCAGTCCACCCCCACGTTCACCTCATCGCCCGTGTACTCGACCATCGCCCGCAGATTCCTCGCGAAGGCGGGCCGATAGGTGATTCCTCCGACGACACCTCGCCATCGTGCGTCGAAGTCGGAGCTGTAATAACGGTAAGTCAAGTGTATCCCCAACTCATGCCTTTCCAACAAAACATGTTTGCTCGCCGCCACATAGAAATTCTGAAAAAAGGAGTTCGAGGCGGATATTCCCTCCTCATAGGATTCCTTGATTCTCCGCCCCGGGTCTTGCGCGCCGATGGCGATGGCAGGCCAATACCTCCCCTCTTTCAACGGACGGAGTTTGACGGCGAAATGACGGTCTTTCCGGTTATATCCTACTTTTCCTTTGTCGTTCTCCCCCTTCATCAAGGTACAGACATACGCCAGCTCTATCCACGAGAAGGGCGTGATGGCCAAGAAATGGTTCCAAGAGCCGTATTTCTCGTCCGCGTAACGCATCCTGTCCGGCAGGAACTCCCCGCTCAGGAAAAAGGCACCGACGCGCGCCTCTCCCTCCGGAGCCATCTCCGCCGTCGGGACGTGCATCATGCCGGTGATGCCAGCGTATTCCTGTGCCTTCACCATCACCGCGAACAAACCGCATAAAAAGATTGACATACATATCTTCCTCATTTCCGTCCCTCCTTGTAAACGAAATCCGGCCTCATCGTGTTGCTTCCCCAGCGGAGCGAATCCCGGTCGAACCAACCCTCGCGCTCGTTCTCTTCCGGGTCGGTCGTGTACATCTTGTTGGCGAACGCGTTTCCTTCGTAACTGTAGGTCAAGCGGAAGTTCGAAGCGGGTCTGAAGTTCACTTTCCGGCGGCTCCGCTTGTAAGGCGGTATCATCATCACCACCTTGAATCCCGCATTCTTGCCACCCTCGTTACTATACTCCCCATACAGGCCCACCGAACAATGGGTGAAGTGCCGCATGACCTCCACGACGGCCCCATAGTCCTTGTACACGAAGCGTCCCCCTCTGGCCCGAAACTGCGTGTTCCATTTCGCGAGGTAGACATCCACGCCAACCAAGGCGGTCACCCGTTCCGGCGTACTGGCCTCCCAATCCACGGCCATCGAGCAAAAACCGGTCAATCCGGCCTGCGCCTCCAAAGCCAGCCAATCGTTCACCACATATATTCCTTTCAAGTCCAGCCCGTAACGCTCCATGCCGAACAATCCTCCGCTCGCTTTCAGGAAGCAACGAGAGCCGAGATACATCTCCTTGGAAAGTACCGCCATGTCCAAGCGGACTTTCTTATAGCGGTCTCCATAGTCGTTGTAGACCGGCACCAACGCCCGCGCCGCCGCTTGCCAGCCTTTGCCCATATTCCATTTGATGCCGGGCGTGAGGTTAATCAACAACTCATACACCTTGCCTTTGAGGAAGATATCCCGATAGTTGAAATCCACGCCCATGAAAATGTCCACCTGTCCGGCGGGTAACGCAGGCTGTGCCTTGACTATCGCCACGTTGGCTATCAGGATAATCAGGATTAAAGCGAAGAATCGGGGCATAGGGCGAATAAAACGTTTCATTTTTCCTAAGAACGAAGATATCTCTTTTTCAAAATCAGTATAAGGCTATTTATCATTTTCTTATTCCATGTTACGCAAAACAAAATGGATAATAAGAGACCTACGATGTTCAACATAGGGTAATTTATCAAATATAAAGACATGAACAGAATATACATCCCTATCATCACGAAAATATCTTTGGGGCTTAGTCTTATATCCATGATATGATTTATATCCATATAACGATAGATAGCGAGGTAAAGCATCGAGCAAATAGTCGATACCGCAGCCGCATATAAACCAATGAATTTGATTAAAGCCAAATTCACCACGAAATTGATTATGGCGGCGATAAACGCCGTTCGTGAGACTTGTTTCGTGTTTTTCAATCCAATATAAATGATTCCATACAAAGTTTGGACGACATTGATTATACCACCTATTACCAATAATGGAATAAGAGGAAAAGCGGCAGAAAAGCGTTCATCCACCATATATTTGAAAAAAACGGCACATCCCATGATAAGAGTGATGCCACAGGCTCCGAACAGATTAAAACATTGTCTCGTGATATCGGATATATAGCGGTCCCTGTCTTTATCTTTGATATGTAAAGCCACCGACTCGGTCCATGATAGATTGAATATAGCGAATACGTTAGCTACGATAGCGGATAGTTTTGCCGCCACCGCCAATATGCCATTGGCTTGTGTTCCTAAAAACAAGGAAACGATAGTCCTGTCTGACGCGCTGATTATCCACCATGAAAGTCCATTGAGGATTAAAGGAAGGGAATAATTCGCCATTTCCTTAATCAACCGTCGACAGACCAAAGAAAAATCTATATACTTAAATATCTTATCCCTTATGAGGATATAGGAAAGTCCCATCAGTTGGGCGATAGCGGTTGAATATAACATACCGGCTACTCCTGAAGACCAAACAATCACGAACAGAACATTTAACGAGACCGTCAAGATCCCAGAAATAGCGCTTCCTATCGCATAAGAGATATTATCACCCAGACCTCGCGCAATTTGAAGAGCAATAGAAAGCATGGAATTAGCGATTACCCCTAATACAAAAGCACCGGTATATTCAAACCCCAAGAGAGGCGCAAAGCAAAGGAAACCAGCGGAGAACGCCAACGTTGGGCAGACAGCGCACGTGACACAATTCGTTATGACACGAGCTATTTCCCGTTCATTCCCACGGGCGTCTATCAGGAAGCGAAAAATGGAGGCCTCCATCTGAACCGTCACGACAGGAGATATCAATAGGATATAGGTGAAAAGAAGGTCAATCGTGCCGTATTCGGAAGTCGACAATACAGAAGTGTATAAGGGTAAAAGCAAATACGTGATAAGTTGCGTACATACTTTTCCCACAGAGATAATGAACGTATTTTTCAGTAGCAGAGCATTCCGTCCCATTCATTTAGATTAAATATGTATCAAACGATTTTTGACCAACCAATCTTTCAAGAAGTTCCTGATTGTTATATAATAACGCTGTCCGGCAAATCTGTCGCAGGCTTTGGAATAAGATGAGCGGGCGTAACATTCCCAAAAGGCATCTACTTTTTCTGTTTTTTCGCAAGGCATGACAAGATGTTTTTGTAACGCTTCTTTCAAATCGGTCTCAATCCAAAGACATCGCTCTTTAATCGTATTCATAAATGAGACGGCAAGCTCCGTATTGAAAAATACCACGTTCACTCCTCGATTGTCAGCGAATTTGCAGGAAACCTTGTCGATTCCCCAATAATCGCCTAACGAGATATCTCCTATACGAGACAAACTACTATATGGACAATGATAACAACTTTCCCTCGCGATCAGATTAAGAAAGAATAATCGCTTGAAACACTGTGTCCAATAAGAATGCCTAGCGATACTTCCATCTTTATATACAATCCGATGCATATTGTAATTCCATCCGATATATTTATCCCTGAAACGATAATCTTTTATTCGCTTCCCCGTCGAAGATTCAATCGCTTTTATATGTTCAGAAAACAATAAGGGACTGGACACGCTATGACATATCAAATCACAAGTCAACAGTTGCCGATTGCCGTTAGAGAAAACTTTTTTGATAGCGGCCACCTGGCAAGGTGTTCCTACAAAAAGGATATGGAATCCGGCTCTTAGGTCCTTTTTGATTAAGTCATAGACCCCAGATATATCGCTTTGGACATATTTACTGCCTTGAATCTTTTTTAAATCCGAAATAGACGTGATACGTGAATGTTTCACGACCATCCGTTCATCAAATGCCGCACCATAAACGATTCCACCTTGAGATAAAATGGTTTTCGCCAACAGCCAAGCGATTCCGCCCGAAGAACTTTCCCTCAATACGACTTGATCTTTCACCCGTGCGGCCAATACGGTGGATGGAGGAGGATTCCTTTCCGCATGGTTTTCCGCTTGACAAACATGCAAGCATGACCCGCAAGAGATACAATGAGCATGGTCGATCTCCGGCCTAAGGAATCCTTTATCATCCGGAATCATGCGAATACAATGTTTAGGACATACCGCCATACATGCCGAACACCCTACACACGCATCTATAGGTAATGATATCTTCCTTTCGTTTACTTCCATATTACGATAATGCTTTTTTGATAAAATCGATGGAACGTGTTTTTATCGTTTCTTGACACATTCGTATTTTTCCCCAATCTATACTCTCGTATAAAAGAGGAAGGGTCCGCTCCACGGTAGCCGAATCAGGCACCATCCGACATTGAAGGGAAAAGTGTTCGAGTAGTGTTCGCATCCGAGAGTTATACATGCCATTCCCAAATACAAGGAATGGCTTCCGATATTGCATCGCGAAAATCGTTCCATGGAAAGAACTGGTCAATACATAGGTCGCATGATGGAACAAAGACAAGAAACCTTCAGGACCAACCGCGGGGCGATAACTCCCTTTGATATTTCTCCCAAGAGATACGATTGGCAGTCCTGTCCGTTCATGCAGCGCTAACGCGTTACGAACTACATTTTTATTCTTCCCCAAAAAATAGACAAGAATATAACCTTTCGGAAATGATTTTGAATTTTCCCTATTCTCAATTCCAATCCAGTCCGCTTGGTTAAGCAACAAGGTCGGGTCACATACCAACGCGACATCTTGTCGCGACAATTCGGTAGCGGGGTGTACCATATCGGCTTCTCGTACGGAGATCGCGTCAAACCGACGCAATAGTTCCCAATATGTCTTTAAATATTTTTCCCAAAGTGATACGGAACCGGCGGAAGCCGCATAAGCGATTTTCTTACATTGGACAGTACCCAACAGAAACGCTTCGAAATCCATGTATATAGCGTTAGGATTCCAAATCTGGTCGCTGCCGCAAATGATAGCGTCATAGCGTGTTTCCTCTTGTTTTAGCTTTTCAAAGGTATCGCAATTAGGGGATAAATTCATTCGGGTATCTCGAAAACGTTCGAAATGCCGCGACACTTTTTTGTTATATGAATACCGAAGGATTTTCCCGATAATCGTCTTGATATGCCGACAATCCGAAAAAATCCGGTAGTCGTAATAACTATAAATATCCCTATTCCGATAGTCAATGATTGAAGCGTCCATTCCCAAGCTCCGCAATGTCTCTTGTAAAGCGTAAGCTTGAAGGGCGGCTCCATAGTTCGTCGTTCGATGAAAAGTCAATATGCCTACTTTCATAAATACTGATTTTTAAAACGAATGACTTTTAGTTTTACCCAAACTTTTCTTAAAGATAATGACGACCACCTTTTTTTTCGATAAGCTTTTACATGAGCATCATTCCCGGTTTCCGCCTCACGGGTATATAGCCTCGCCGGGAATATGCCTTGAGGCGTGAAATAAATCCGTTCCTCTTTTCGTAAATCAGCTTCGTTATAATAGGGAGTTAACATCCTTTTTTGCAAATGAATGTACATGAGTTCAGACATGGAATTTTCACTTTGGACAAAAAGCTTTCCTTTTTGCCAATAAAATTGTTGTTTCGCTTTATTTTTTACCGTACAACTCGACGCGATCAAGAGATTGGCATATTGAGGAAGAATATCCGCAAACCTGTTTTCTCCATATTGGATAACTTTATTCGCTTTACAGATAGCCGGCATGAAAATCTCATCAAAGAAAGCAGGTTCTTTGAAAGATATGGCCCTCTGAAAATTTATTCCCTTTTCGATTTCTTTCAAAAACATCGTATTCATTCTTTCCGTATTCTTGTAAAACGTCAAGTGACCCTGCGTAAGAACGCGTTCGCTTTCCCGAAATCTTTCCATGGAAAGTATATTGAATATTTTACCGAAAATCAAATCTATATCGCAAAATCCCCAAAAATCAGCCTCTCTTAAATAACCCTCGAATATTTTCCCATAAGCGGGTCTATAATCGCAAAGTTTATAAGGAGAGAGTATTCGTGACTTCCGCTCGTCTAATGACAATTTTCCTTGAATCAACGCTCTTATATGCTCAAACGAACAAGTCGCTATTTTGACATTATCCGGAAGCCGCGATTCATAGCCTTGATCCGTGAAGATTAAAAACAAGATTTCCGGGTTATACCGGCAACTTTCCAAAAACAAATCGAAATAAAGAGGGAATTTCCCAAAATAAGGACAGATTACGATTATTTTCATCTCAAGACGTGTTGAATATGTGATTTTTACGTAAAATCTTAATAATTCTTATATTTAAAGAAAGGTATCCGAATATTCTCAACGGCAATCAATAAGAAAATCGGGAATAATTTACAACGATGCCTAATCGCCGTACCATAATTGGACGTTACGGCGGCGAACATCGCGATAATCACGACCAATGTCAAAAACAGCAATAAAAGAAAACGTTCTTCCACTTTCTTATCATTCCCTTTTCGTCGTATTTCCTTTATTTTCCGCCATAGGGGAATAGACACCCATAGGTACAAGATCGCGTCAAATAACCCGACAATATCGATCGCGGCACTTATCATCCAGATAAAAGGCGTAAAAAGGAAATATAACATTCGGACAGGCAGAAACAGCGTTGTCAGAATGGGATTGGAAAAACTGACTCCACTTAAATAAGCCGCCCGACCGGCCGCAGACATACTTCCGATATTACTGATAGATGCCACGTTTAGATCCACGCCTCCTCCGATATTGAATTTTTCCATACCGACCCCTTTGGAAAGCATGTACACGAACGCTAAGATAGTCATGCCGGTCAATAGACTCTTCCAGATAAAATCAGTCCCCCGATATCGGGGTTCTCCCTCTCTTGACAATATAATCAAGATGGTGAGCATAATCATCGCGATCATGGACGTATGGAGAATCATCGCGGGGACAAGCATCAATATCGACCATAATAAATGCCTATTACCGCCATCGCTATAATAGAGATACGAATGTTTTATGTAGAGAAGCATAAATAGCAAGAGGACAACCTCACGATTGGCGAAATAGCTTGAGAATCGAATCAGGTTAGGAAACAAAGCCATGATCCATGTCGCTCTATCGACTATTTTCGGATTCTTATATACATAAGATACGATATCCGAGAAAATCCATACGCAACATACGCTCAATGTGGCGTTCATTACCCGTACGGGCATATAATTCTCACCGAATATCCTGAATAGGAAACTGATAATCCAAGAATAGAGATACGCTCCGGTAGGTATATTCGCGAATACTTCATCAAGCGGCATAGACGCGAAATATCGAGTATATACCCCATAATTATCCGCATCTCCATCTCCTTGTAAAGTGTATAATACGCAGATTCCAAACCTGAGTATAAACGCCACGGCTAAAGCCTGTGATATACAGACATATTTTCTCGCCTTGAACGCCAGCCCAAAAGAGCCAATCGACATACATAAGAATCCATATCCCAAGTCGTCATTCTTTAATGGCAAGAGAAATATTATAGATATAAATGCCGCTATAATCGCGGTAATAGCCATTATATCAGATGCGGACGAACGCCTCGTATCGTAAATCATTTACTTATTTCCTTGATGGTTCGTAAATAATGACGGGCGGAATGACCTATCGTGAAAATCTCAGCTCTTTTTTTGAGTACTCGCGAATCGTAAGAGATTTCCGTCGCGATATCGATGGCCTTAGCGAGTTCTATAGGATTATTGGGAGGACATAAAACCCCATAAGAGGGATTGCCTCCATCCATAATATCCCTGGGCCCCTTACTATCACAATCTGTCGCCACACAAGGTATCCCACATGATAAAGCTTCAATCAGTACATTTCCGAACGCCTCTTTTTGAGAAGATAATACGAATAAATCCACACTCTTCATGAAGCCCAATACGTTATCTGTATACCCGAAAAGGTCGACATCTTCAGGATAACGGCTTTGAGATAGCTGATTCGCCAACGCATTTTTTAATGGACCATCACCTAAAACAATCAACCGGATATTTTTTTGAGCGCGAACTATATCAAAAGCCTTCAACAGAGTAGAAAAATCTTTTTCTGGCACCAATCTTCCTGCGGCAAGAAGTAATTGGGCTCCATCCTTTTTATCACGGATAAACTTATGTTCAATAATCGGGCATGCGTTAATGATTTTAAGCGGATCGACCAATGGATGATAAATCTTATATAGATTCTTTTTTTTGATATGATAAAATTTCGCCTGTTCGTCAAAAGCGGCCGTATGAGCGGCAACGACTCCATTCAAGAAACGGAACAAAAGTTTATTTATATAATAAACAGCCGTATGGTAAACCGTTCCATCTTTCAATAGAGAACATCGGTTATCGACGATAGCGATAGCCTTATTTTTGCCCCCCAAAAACTTGATAAAAGCGAGTGCGGTACCAGCCAATCCGGGAGCCCCTATCAAAATCGTATCCGGATGAGTTCGCATGAACTTACGGATGGCTAATAGGGAAACAAACAGTTTGGAGTCTCCCCTACATTTTGTTCTTTTGAAATCTATGATATCGCAACCGGAAGGTATCTCCCGTATCATATCGCCTTGGGCATCCCCAATCAGAAAACAGATCTTCACGCCCAAGGCTTGTAATCCTTTCGCTAAATTGATCATGACACGTTGCACTCCTCCGGCCTCGCCACTTTGCATAAGTAAAGCGACTTGAATGGCGTTATCCGTTTGCTCTATTTTATTGTTCATCTTTTAAATACTACTTTATTTCTCAAGCCCGTAAATTCGCTTCATCTGTTTCATTATACGGACAATATCGAACTTTTTTACCATTTGGGCATTATGTACGCCCATTCGCTGACGATCTTGACAGGATATCGTCAAAAGAGCGTTCTTGATATCTTCTATATCTTTCGGGTCAAATAAAATCCCTCCTTGGGAGTCTATCAAGTCCGTATTTCCTCTGATCCGACCGCAAACGACCGCTTTCCCACAAGCCATGGCTTCCATTAAAGCGACAGGGAGTCCTTCCTGTAATGAGGGAAAAGCGAAAAAATCCGCGGCCTCACACAATTCAGGAATATCAGTCCGATACCCAAGAAGCCTGACTCGGTCACCTATGCTAAGATGATGGATAACAGATTCTAATTCTTCCTTATACACTCCTTCTCCAGCGATTGTCAAATAAATTTGAGGAATGTCAGCGATCGCTTGAATCAAGCGTTTATGATTCTTACGAGGAATCAACTCTCCAACCGATAACACCCATATTTTATCATCAGGAATCCCAAATTTCTCTCGTATCTCTTTAGCGTTGATATGGTGAATATTAAATTTAGAAAAGTCAATACCTACTCCAGGTACATATTTGATATTTTTAGCATGCAAATGTTTTTGAGCGAAAACAAAATCTTCTTTGTTTATCGTGATGAGCATATCAGTCATAAAAGAACACAGCCATTCAACCGGGAAATAAACGAGCCAATTTAAAAACGGGGCTCCCTTGAAAAAATGGAATCCATGAGCCGTATAAATGATGGAGGTTCCCCTTTTCCGGGCGGATACTCCCGCGAATCTCGTTATCATGGCCCCCACAGGCGTATGACAGTGTATAATATCGAATTGATTGCCATCAACGATTCTTTTTAATAAGTGACATGAACGTATATTATTGAATTTCAAAGGAAATCGTTCAAATGGTATATCGAAATAATAATCACAATACGGTATCCGGCAATCATCGGGATTCTCATAATCGTTTTTTGCCGCCACATAAGTTTCCCATCCAGATTCCTTAAACATTTTTAGATAAGGAATATGGAATTCCATAATATGCTTTTTAACGACTGTCGCCACGAACAAAACTCTTTTCATTTCATTTTAAATAGAATGTTCAAACATTAATTTTCGGATAGAATTAGAAAAAAGCCTACAAGAAATACCCCTCTCCACCATCCGGAAGCTATGCGTGTCGGTGCCTGAAAGGTCCATCAAATGTTCTTTCAACAGCCATTCCGCTTTCTTCCGGGCCTCCGTACCGTAATAGCCCGCGAGCGAGAAAAGGTCCAGCTGGAACTTCACGCCCTCGCTTTTGAGCCGCTTGTAATCCTCCCGCTCCATGTAGGTATATCGTTCGGGATGCGCCAACACGGGATGATAGCCTTTCGCCTGGACACGCCGGAGAATACCGCACAAGTCCATCGGCGGATTGAAATAGGAGGTCTCCACCAGCAGATGATCGCCCGCCTTTCCCAAAGGCAACAGCTCATTTCGCTCCAGCCGTTCCTCAAAGAGGTTATCGAGCATATTCTCCGAAGCGAGATATAGGGTGACAGGACCTTTATAGGCCGTACGTAGCTCCTCGAAACGCGCCTTCAGGTCGGATACCTCGTTAGGGACATCCTCCATGACGTGCGGCGTCAGCCAAACCTCCTTGACACCCAGCGTCTCGTAGAGCGAGAGGACACGGAGCGTCTCTTCCAAGGTCCGCACCCCATCGTCCACTCCGGGCAGCAGATGGCAATGCCAATCGGTAAACCCTCGGAACAGACCGCTCTCCACCAGCGATACGGAACGTTTGAAGAAGAACATATCTCAAAATCCAGATTTAAAATTTGAATTATGAATGACGCGATTTATTTCCCATAGCCATAATGATACCCGTACTTGTAGCCATATTTATAGCCGTAGCGACCGTTACCGCCATCGGTACCATTCAGGATGAGGGACATGTTTCCATATTTATGTTCCGTGTAAAGTTTCTCTATCTCGGGAAGCATATCCCTTTCGAGCAATCCGGCACGAACGATGAACAAGGTCATGTCCGCCAGTTTGTTGATAATCGCCGCGTCCGCCACGACCTCCACGGGCGGGCAGTCGAGGAAGATATAATCGTAATCCGCCTTGAACAGCTCCAACATCCGCTCCAACCTTTCCGAGAACAACAGCTCGGTCGGGTTCGGCGGGATGATTCCTACAGGGATAATATCCATACGCTCGTCGGCGACCCCTCTCACGATAATCTCCTCCGGGTTATCCACCTGTTCCCCCAAATAATTGGACAGGCCATCGCCCGGAGAGCCCGCGTAAGCGCTCAGCGACGCCTTACGGAGGTCCATGTCGATAACCAATACCCTTTTCCCCTTGATGGCGAAACTGGCGGCGAGGTTGACCGAGATAAACGTCTTTCCGCTACCCGGATTGGCGGAGGTGAGCATAATCACTTTCGCCTTGTCGCTCTTGCCCATCATGAACTCCAAGTTGGTACGTATCACGCGGAACGCCTCGTTGATGACATTCCGGCTATTCTCTTGAATGACGATAGCGTGGCGTTTGTCCGTCGCCACCTTTTTCCGTTTCTTCCGGAAAGCCCAAGGTATCTCCCCCACGAAGGGAATAGAAAGTCCTTCCAGGTCCTTCCGTCCGCGTACCTTCGTGTTCATGTTCTCCTTCAGGAAAATCAGGGATACGGGAATCAGCAAGCCCAACGCCAACGCCACCAGCAGGATGTTCTTCTTGACCGGGGCGGTGGGTATCATACTGCCGCTTGGAGGCGTGATGACACGGGTATTGTAGGCGGTGAAGGCTTGCGACAACTCGTTCTCCTCGCGTTTCTGCAAGAGGAACAGGTAAAGAGCCTCCTTCACCTTCTGTTGCCGCTCCACGGAAAGCAGGTATTTGGCTTGCGAGGGGTTCTCCGCGATGCGGGCGTTCGTCTGCTGCTCGCTATGCCGCAAGCTGCGTATCTGCGTGTTCAGGGTGGTCATCAGGTTGTCGATGGAGGAGATAATCGCGCCGCGCAGGTTTTGGAGCGTCTGGTCCATGTCTACCACCAACGGGTTTTGCTCGCTACTATTCGCCACGAGGTTGTTGCGTTGCAACTGCATCGTGTTATATTCGGATATCTGCCGTTCGATACCGGAGCTTTCCAGTCCGGAGTTGACCGGCAGCAACTGGTTGTAGCTGGCGGTGTTGGTCAGGTAATTGCGGATATAGCGCGCCATGGAGAGCTGCGTGTTCAGCGTGAGGATACGGGCGTTGGTCTCGCTGCTCCGCTCCATATACATGCTGGACGCGGCTTGCACGTCGGGCAGGAGATGCTCGCTCTTGTAAGAGGAGATATCCTCGTCCACGCTGCCCAGCTCGCCCTCTATCACGCCCAGACGCTCGTTGATGAACATCGAGGTGCTGACGGCTATCTGGTTCTTGTCCTTCACCCAATTCTCGTTATAGACGGCGATAAGCGTGTTCAACACATCCTCCGCCCGTTGCACGCAGACATCCTTGAAGGAAAGGTTGATTACGGTAGCCTTCTCGTCGCTCAGCGCCACCGTGAGGTTCGAGGCGTACCGGTCCGTCGTTCCGTACAGGCTGGAGCGGGTAATGTAAATGGGATATTCGAACGGTCGCGTCGGGTCATACGAACTATCGTCCACACGCACCTCACCTATGGGAGTGTCTATCGCTTTACCTATCGTGCCTTTGAGCCGTTGTTCCGAGGCTACCTTCTCGCCGTTCTTCACGAAGTCGTACAGGACGAGGCTTCCGTCTTTTTGAGGTTCCAGCGTGAACGACACCGCGTCGTTGTCCTGCAAATCGCCGAAAGAGAGCGTCACGGGACGGTCTTTCCCATACAGCACCTTCCGGTAGAAACGCCCGTCCGCCTGATAGTCGATGTCCAGACGCAATCGTTTCACCACGTCCAGCATGACCGCCGGCGACTGGAGCGACAGCAGCTCGTTGTTGACGTTGGTGTTCGACTGGAACAGTCCCAAGTCGGAGAACGACGAGCTGACCTCGCCGGAGAGCGATTGCCCTTTGGAGTCCTCCTTTATCAAGAGGGAGGCCGAACGGGTATAGACCGGAGGGGTCACCAAGATATAGACAATAGCGAGTCCGATGGCGACCATGAGCGACAGGAGGAACCAATACCATTTATTGACACAGAGATAAAACAGGTCTTGAATCCGGATGAAGTCATCCGCCTGTCCGGGTCTTGTTGAGTTGTTTTGAATAGCCACTTTGATGCGAGTTTGAGTAGTTATACTAATTGAATATGAGAATCGCTACCGAAGTCAGCAGGGAGGCGAGCGAAATCCAAAACGAGGTGGAGCGCACGTTGTTGCCGTTGACCGTGGATTGCCGCGCCTTCACGGTATTCGGCTCCACGTAGACCACGTCGTTCTGCTGAAGGCAGAAGGCGGGCGAGGAATACATCTGCTTGGCGGAGGTGAGGTCGAGGCCATACACGCGCTGTACGCCGTTTTCCTGGCGGAGCACCAATACCTTGTCGCGCTTGCCGTAGATGGTCAAGTCGCCCGCCATGCTCAACGCGTCAAGCAGGGTCATCCGGTCGCGGTCGATGTTATACCGTCCGGGGTTGTTCACCTCGCCCAGCACGGAGACGCAGAGGTTCAGGAACTCCACGGTGACGACCGGGTCTTTCACGAGGTTCTTGCTAATCAGCTCTTTCTTGAGGTAAGCGGCCAGCTCCTCCCGTTTCATGCCCGCCACCTGGATTTTCCCCAGCACGGGGAAGTCGATGTATCCTTGCGTGTCGACCGTATAGCCGGACAAGCTCTGATTGCTGCCGGACACGCCTCCGGAGCGTGTGGCGAGCCCGATTTGCCGTGATACGATAGGCAGGTTAAACAAATCGGTCAGCAGCGGGTCGCGACTATTCACGAGAATGGATATCTTGTCTTCCGGGCGAATCTTAATCTCAAGAGGCACCGCCAAAGCCTGCTCGCTTTCGCCGGGACGTAAATCCTGAAAATAGGTGATTCTCCGGCTGGAAGAGCAAGAACTCATCAAAATAAGGGTTATCCCTACCATACAAAGGGACAAAAGGGTTCGGATAGGTTTCATCGATATTTGAAATTTGAATTGAATTTATTCTCCCAACACATATTTACGGATGGCATGGCGCAGGTTGTGCTCGCTCTTGCCCATGTCGAAGGTGAGCAAGGGTATGATCGCATGGATGAACTCCTTGCTCTTGACCAGTTGATGCGGCGCCGTGAAGTCCGCCAACACGTCGTTGAACATATCGCTCAATACGGTTTGGCAAAGGGTCGTCACGTCGGGGCTTTGGGCGATGCGCCGTGCGTAGTTCCGACGTTCCCGCTCATCGTGGATGTAGGGAGCCAACGAGTCAGCCTCCACATGCGTGTTTTCCTCGTAAATATACTGCACCGCGGAGGAGGCGTTGGGCAAGACTTGCACGTTCCCTCCATGTATGTTGAACACGCACGTGACCCCGCCTAACGCATATTGCTCGGCCAAAAGATTGTCGTTTTTTGTACCTGCGATGTACCATTCGTTTACCAGCGGTTTACCGGTAGCGTTTATCTCATTATTTTTTCGTTCCTTCATTCCGTTAAATATTAAAAACCTGAGAATTATGAAAGAATGTATCATGTCCTTTTTCAACGCGCCCATCCGGAACCAAATCCCGAACGCCGTAGTCAATGTCTGTTGGTTGCACGCCTTTATCACCACCAGCGAGTGGTTGAGAGAGCGTACGCGGCTTGTCCGCGAAGGGATGGACGACCCCAAGCGTTTCCGGCGGCTGAAACAATGTTCGCTGCCTTACGTGACTCCCGCCGGTGTCTTTTCTTACCGGAAGGAGGAGTGCCTGCTTGTCCCCTCCGGTGACTTCGTGGTGGATATCGACCACCTCGCCTCCCCCGAAGAGGCGGTAAAGTGGCGCGACACCCTCTTCGCCGACGAACGGCTGTCGCCCGACTTGGCGTTCGTCAGTCCCGGTGGCACCGGCGTGAAGCTCTTCTTGCCTTACCGCGTCTCTCTCACAGACTCCTTGGAGAAATCGTTCGACGAGGCGACGCGTTCCGCGTGGGAATATCTCACGTGGCGGCATGGGTTGAAGCCCGACACCTCCAACGCCGACTTGTCGCGGGCCTGCTTCCTCTGTCATGACCCCGGAGCGTTGATACGCCTTTAAAATTCAGATTTCAAAATTCAAGATTTATAATTCAAAATTTAACACTTAAAAACTTAAAACTATGCGTTCTATCCAAGACCTTGAGAGTCTGGTCGCCGCCATCGAGCGGCAGGGAGCGAACGTGGCTCCCACCTATCAAGAGTATATGCCTTTGGCGTTCGCCGTGGCCAACGATTTCGGTGAAGCGGGACGACCCTTCTTCCACCGCGTTTGCCGCCTGTCGGAAAAATACCGCGAGGACGAGGCGGAACGGCTGTACGACCATGCCCTGCGGAACGGCAAGGGAGCGAACGGGTTCGGCTCCATCGTCCATTGGGCACGGCTCGCGGGCGTGAGGCTCGACAAGCGTCTATCCGACACTACCTTCTCCGTGAACGAAAAGGCGACCCCGCGTGAGGAATCGGAAAATCTTGCGAACTTGCGTCCATCCGATACCTCCTCACACGCACACGTGCGCGCGAGGGAGACGGAAACGACACCTCCGGTCTTACCTCCCGTTTTCCCTCATCACGAATGGCCCTCTTTCCTTTGTTCGATGGTCGGCTTAGGCGACTCGCCCGCCCAGCGGGACATCTTGTTGCTGGGCGCCATCACCGTGCTGGGCGCGACGCTCAACAAATGGGTACGTGTCTCCTATGGCCGCAAATACTATTCGCCCTGCCTGCAGACCTTCGTGGTCGCCCCGCCCGCGTCGGGCAAAGGGGCGTTGACTTGGGTGAGGCACCTCGCCGAGCCTATCCACGAGGAGATGATGGCGAACTATCGGGAACGCCACAAGGCCTACCGCATGGAGAAGTGCCGATGGGACTCGCTCGGGAAGGAGCGAAGCCGCATCCCGGAGCCAGAGATGCCGCGCCTCAAGATGTTCCTCATATCGGGGAACAACTCGAGCACGGGCGTACTGGAGAACCTCATCGACGCGGAGGGCGTGGGGTTGATATGCGAGTCGGAGGCCGATACCGTCAGCGCCGCCATCGGTACCGACTACGGCAACTGGAGCGACACCCTGCGCAAATGCCACGACCACGACCGCCTGGCCTTCAACCGACGTACCAACCACGAGTACCGGGAGTGCGAACGTTCCTACCTCAGCGTCTTGCTGAGCGGTACGCCCGCGCAGGTGAAACCGCTCATCCCCTCGGCGGAGAACGGACTGTTCTCTCGCCAGCTGTTTTATTGCATGCCGCCCATCGAGGAATGGGTAGACCAATTCGACCGTTTCGAGGAGGACTTGGACCGCCGTTTCGCCTTTTGGGGCCGGCAATGGAAACAGTTGCTGGACGGCTTCAGGAAATCGGTACACCTTGTCCAGTTGCGTCTCACGAAGGAGCAGCAGTCTTTCTTCAACCAACACTTCGCCCGCCTCTTCGGGCACGCCAGCGTCGCAGGGAACGGCGCCATGCGAGGAGCCGTGGCGCGCATCGCCATCAACGCCTGCCGGATGGTGTGTGTCGTAGCGTTCCTACGCGCCGTGGAGCGTTTGTTGCCGTCGGACGGCCTTCCGGACCTCCCCGCCGGCATATCGCCGCTCCTTGAGCGTTGTCCGGGGCTTATCCCCTCGCCCGAGATTCCCGCCGAGAACGTCCATGACGGTATCGTCCCCAAGCTGGAGCTACAGGTGTCGGACAGGGATTTCCAAGCCGTCCTCTCGCTCATCGAGCCACTGTACAGGCATTCCTGCCACGTCCTCGGCTATCTCCCCGAGGTGGAGGTGAAAGCCCGCCAAGGCAGCCCGAGAGAGGAGTTGTTCGACGCCTTGCCTCTCACGTTCACCCGCCAGCGGGCGGTGGAGGAGGCCGCCAAGAGGGGGATACCCGTCAATACCCTCGACTCGTACCTGCGCCGCATGCGCGAGAAGGGGATACTGACCTGCGACACCCGGGGTGAATACATGTTCGCCTCACGCGTACGTACGTGTGCGCGTGAGAGAGACGGCGCATGACGCAAGTTCGCAAGAATGCCCGCGCGAGCTCGCTCCGATATCCGGACAAACCGACGCGGGTATTCGAGCGATATCTCGCCGATATTCGCGCGGACAGGCGAGAGAGGGTGAGGGTCAAGGACGGCCCAAGTAGCGGAATATCAACTCCACTTGCAGGGAGGTGAAAATCCGTTGGTGAGGACGGTATCCGGTCTCTTTCAACTCCTCGCGAAGCCGCTCGTGATGATGAATCCACGCGGACAGACGATTCAACGCGGAGCCGGGGCTAATCTCCGGCGCATACGCCACCGCCAGCTCGCGTTTCGCGTAAGGACGAACTGGCCATTCAGCTGAAAAATCAAGGTTGGTAAGCATAAATTCCTGTTTTAAGTTCCTGTTCCATTCGGTTTCGATAGGATATAAAGATACGGAAAAACAACGAGATATACAACTTTCCAACCACTAATCGTCCACGTTAGCTCATCATTTCTCATAGCGGCTCATCGTGCCTCTCCCGAACTCCTTTCGAGGGATATCGGGAGCGGTATCTTTGGAGCACGAATTACGAGTCATGAAACCGGTATCGACACTAATTCATAATTTAAAATTTAAAACTCAAAAATTATGGCTTTAAATTACAGCGTGGCCTTACGGCCCAACCCCTTGAAAAAGGACAATCCGGCGAAAGCGTACGCCACGGCGCAAATCAATGGCGAGCTGACGCTCAAGCAACTCAGTCGCCGGGTATCCATGCAAACCACCGTCAGCCGGGCCGACGTGGCGGCGGTATTAATCGCTACCGTCGAGAACATGATTGATGCCTTGCAAGAAGGCAAGCAGGTCGATTTCGGCGAGTTAGGTAAATTCCGCTTACGTATCCTCAGCGAGGGCACGGAGACGATGGAAAGTTTCACCGCCGCCAACATCACGGGCGTGAACATCCAATTCGTACCGGGCGAAGACCTGAAAAATATCTTCGATGGCCTGACGTTCCAGCCCGTGCCTACCCGAAAGGCGCAACAAGCGGTACTTCGCGCGGAGAAAGCCGGCGAGACCATAGTAGACCTCAGCGATCCTTCCGAGGAGGAAGAGGAGGAGGAAACCCCGGGAAGCGTTTAAGAATTCATAATTTATAACTCATGGATTTGAAATCATAAATCTGAAAGCTTATGGAAACAAACAAAAAATCGTCTGTTTGGGGGACAATCCTCAAAGTGATTATCGCCGTAGCGACCGCCATAGCTGGCGTGTTCGGCCTAAACGCTTGTGGCTTATGAGCAAAACCTATTGCTTCTATCAGAATTATCGGGAGGTCCGCCTCCTGATAATCCACTGCAGCGCTACCCGCTACGACCGCGATTTCCCCGTGGAGGCGTTAAGGAACGCACACAAGGCGCAAGGGTTCGCCGATATCGGCTATCATTTCTATATCACTCGCGACGGGACGTTGCATCGCTGCCGGCCGGTGAACCAAATCGGGGCGCACGCCGCCGGCTGGAACGACCACAGCGTCGGCATCTGCTACGAGGGTGGGCTGGACGAGCATGGCCGGCCGATGGATACACGTACGTACGCTCAACGCTGCGCGATGCTGGACCTGTTGCGGCAACTGCGCCGCGACTATCCCCAAGCCCGTATCCTCGGTCATTATCAACTCAGTCCTTACATCCGGAAAGCCTGTCCCTGCTTCGACGCGAGGGAAGAATATGGGGAACTGTGAATTCAAAATTCGATAAATCGCTACTTCAAAATTTTTTCCCAAACGCGATATTAAGAAATGTCTTTATCAATATCTTAAAATCAAACCACCATGAACGATGTTCCAAATAGAATAAATCATAACGCAGACGACGCAACATCTTTTCAAGGGTATCTGTATATCCGTTGTAAAGCGTGGCATAAGAGGTCACCCCCGGACGAATTTGATAAAGATAACGATAGCGCGGATCTCGTTCTATAATTTGGTCGATATAGAACTTTCGTTCAGGACGAGGACCAATGAATGCCATGTCGCCAATAAAGACATTCCATAATTGAGGCAACTCATCCAAATGATGTTCCCTGAGGAATTTGCCAATTCGAGTCATACGAGGATCCGAATCCCCTCTATAAAGTGCCGGGCCAAATTTTTCAGCATCTAATCGCATACTGCGAAACTTATAGATATAAAACGGACGGCCGAAACGACCAATCCGCTCTTGTTTAAAAATCGCGGGTCCCCCATCTTCTCGCTTTACCGCTATATAGCAGAATAAAAATAGAGGCGAAAAAATAATCATCGCGATGAGGGCGATCACACAATCAACAACGCGTTTTACGTTACGTTCAAAAGCGTTCATCCCATCAGGAATGAAATCAGTTTTTTGTCCCATAGATATAGTAGATGTTTGTCATACGAACTGTATATATTCCGGATTGACCTCGACACTCGCGGCGAGAAGGCCGGGTATATCGACAATGAGGCGTTTCACCCGCGAGCCGCGGAGCTTGAGCAACTGTCCTTCGTAACCATCCAAAGGACCTCCGATAATCCGGATCTCGCGACCGAACATGGAGGGGGATAGCTCTTCCGGCAAGTAATAACGCGGCGATTCGGAAGAACGCACGGCACGGATAAAGCGTCCCATCTCCATGTCTTTAACCGTCATCGGCTCGCGGTAAGCGCCCCGGATATAACGATACTGAAGCGTAGGAATCCCCTCCACGATAGGGTCGAGAACCGTTCGTCCGCTGCGGACGAAAAGCAGGTCCGTGAGGAAAGGGACCTCTTCACGCGTCAACTTTCCCTTCCGGTTCACGATATGCCATCGCATAGGGGTAAACACGTCGATACCCATATCGCTCAGTTGCTTGTAAGCCGGGTATCTCGCGTTCGAACGTTTAAGGTCTCGCATCACGAACCAGCGTACCGGGTCATGCGGAGGTATATCCATCTTATTGTCCATCTTGTTCGAGCATGGGTAAAACATCTAATCCTGAAAGGGTTATTATTCTACTGTAGCCCAATCAGTTAACAATATTATTCCCCAAAAACGAGGGACATTCCACCATTACGTACTCCGTCAGCCAGTGCCTTGACTAACTTTCTGTCCCCTTCTATCCAGATGTCCGAAAACGCGATTGTCGTTTTCAAGTTTCCTTTTCCTTTAGTCACAACACCGTCTCTACACAAGAGACGGACAAATGACGTATCTTGTTATAAATAGGTTAAATGTGATATGTTGAGAAGAATCGTTTGTAAAACTCGTAAAACAAAATGTTTAACAATTATCTTGCACCGATCATTAGCTAAAATTGAAGATCGCCCGCATGCCTTTTCTTCAAGACTATACGCATTAGTGAAAAACGGACGTGTAATAAATTGAAAATTAATATTATATAATACGATATAAACATTATCGCACGGCAAAAATCCCTTGAATAGTTTTGATTATTAAGTTGTGTTTTATTACCTTTGCGACGTTATCGCTGTCTCTTGTGTAGAGACAGATGTTTTCAACCGCTCCACGATTTTCCGGTTGGCATCGTCAATAACCGTATTCTCCAAAGTCGAAAGGTAAATCCGTGTCGTTTTCTCCGAAGTATGTCCCATACCCGCGCTAATCACATAAAGCGGGATATCATGGTCTCTCGCGACGGTAGCCCAACTATGGCGGGCGGTATAGGAAGAGAGGCGTGTCCCGTCGTCAAGCATCGCGGATAAACGTGCCAGCTGTCGGTTATAGCGACGTAATGCCGTTTGATATTGCCGATAGGAGGTTTCCGGATTTTCCGCAGTCAGAATGGGGAACAGATAAGCCGAAGCGTCTTTCGTGTTCGAGCTATACCGTTCGATGATTTTTTTCGTTATATCCTCCAAGCGAACCGCCAGAGGCTGTTTGGTCTTACTGCGCACGTAATGGATGGTTCCACCTTGAATGTCTCGCTTGCGCAAACGCACGATATCCACGAAAGCCATCCCCCGGGTACAATAGCTGAAAATAAACAGGTCTCGCACCATCGCTAAAGAAGAAGATGGTATTTTCAAACCAGACAGTCGGGATACGGTCGATTCGGCGACCGCCCGTTTACGCGTGCGATCCACGCCGGTATAAACATTCCGGAACGGATAGGCCTGCTTGATTAAGCCCTCCCGCACGGCCTTGTTGTATACCGCCCGAAGCACCCGCATATAAAACGAAAGCGTATTGCGAGAAATCCCTCGTCCGGAAAGCCATACGCCATACTCCTCCACCAGCCTTGCGGTGAGAGCGGAGAAAGGCAGCTCATCCTTGCCCCAAAAAGAGGAGAGACTGTTTAATGCGCTACGGTAATTATGCGCCGTGCTGAACTTACCATTTTTTGTCAGGAAACGAATCTCTTTCCGCATGAAATCAAAAAAAGAGAATTCCTTGTCTTTCGCATGGAACCGTTGGACGATATGATCCACCGTGTAACTTTTCCCTTCTCTTTCCAACGAACGGACAATGTCGCGCAAACGTTCTTCACCGGATAGGATTTGCCGCCGCATGGACACCATCCGCCTGTCCGACAAGGTATCCTTTTCAACATCCCAGTCACCGGGTAACACACGAATTCCGGTAGACACGATTCGTACTTTACGCCGGTGGATCAATTGATAAACGACCGTTCCGGCTCGGCCAACAACAGATGATGGCCGGAATTTCACTTTTATTGTCGTCATGATTATCCAAAAAAATTGATATACAGACAACAAAGTTCGTGAGTATTCCCCATCAAAAACAATAGGAGAGAGACGTTTCCGCCCCTCTCCTATCTCTATCTTATTATCTCAACCGAGATCAAGCCTCTACACTCCAATCTTCGTTAGCCAAACGCTTGTAGCTCTTGAGACGCCATTTCGCATTCTCCTCAGCCGCGGCAAACAGTTCGGCTGCTTCCGACGGATATTGTTTCATTACAGAAGCGAAACGAACCTCGCCCTTCAAGAAGTCCTGGAACTTGCTCCAATCCGGTTCTTTGCTATCGAGCGTGAACGGATTCTTGCCCTCAGCTTCGAGTGCCGGGTTGTAACGCCACAAATGCCAGTAACCGCATTCAACGGCAGCCTTCTCTTCAGCCTGCGACTTGCCCATACCCTTCTTCAAACCGTGGTTGATACAAGGAGCATAAGCGATAATCAACGACGGACCGTCGTATGCCTCAGCCTCGCGGAGCGCCTTCAACGTCTGAGCTTGGTCTGCGCCCATCGCGATCTGAGCTACATATACATAACCGTAAGTCGTAGCCATCAAGCCCAGGTCTTTCTTGCGTACACGCTTACCGGAAGCAGCAAACTTCGCAATGGCACCCAGCGGAGTAGCCTTAGAAGACTGACCACCAGTATTAGAGTAAACCTCTGTATCGAGTACGAGGATGTTTACGTCTTTACCGCTGGCGATAACGTGGTCAAGACCACCGTAACCTATATCGTAAGAAGCACCGTCACCACCGATAATCCACTGGCTGCGTTTTACGATGTACTGTTTCAGGTTGTAGATACCTGCGCAAACCGGACATTTGTCTTTGGCAGCTTCCAGCATCGGAACGATACGTTCGTAGATGTCTTTGGTCTTGTCTGCATCCAGGCTGTTTTCCAACCATTCAGTGAAGATAGCTTTGTATTCAGCCGGAGTAGCTTCGTTTGCAATGCCTTCTTCCATCAGTTTGGCGATACGGGCACGCATCTTTTCGTTGGCCAGTTCCATACCCAGACCGAATTCACAGAAGTCCTCAAACAGAGAGTTTGCCCATGCCGGACCATGACCTTTCTCGTTCTTTGTGTAAGGAGTAGAAGGTACAGAGCCAGAATAGATAGAAGAGCATCCAGTAGCGTTGGCTACCATTTCACGGTCGCCGAAGAGCTGAGAAATCAGTTTTACGTACGGAGTTTCACCGCAACCCGAACAAGCTCCAGAGAACTCGAACAACGGAGTAGCGAATTGAGAGTTCTTCACGTTGGCCTTGATGTCTACCAGGTGTTGTTTGGTCTTCACGTTTTCTACGCAGTAAGCCCAGTTGTCGGCTTCTGCCATTTGGCTTTCCAAGTGAACCATTGACAAAGCTTTGCCACCCTTCTTTGGATTGCCCGGACATACATCAACACAGTTACCGCAACCCAGACAGTCAAGTACGTCAACCTGCATGCGGAATGTCATACCGTCGAATACCTTACCAACAGCTTTCAGCTGAGTGAAGTTAGCACCCTTCTGCTCTTC
>CASEGC010000010.1 GCA_949287365.1 uncultured Parabacteroides sp. | reverse complement strand
TTATCGCACTCTTCCCATGAGAAGGCGCGACCGGACATCAAAAAAAATACCCGTGAGAAAACACGCGCGTCCCCTAAAAAAGGGACGTGCGTCCCTCCCGGGAAACACGTGCGTGACCTCGGAATAAGACGCACGTGTTTTCCAATTAATGAATCGACAAGTTAAATTTATGCCGTTTTCGCTATTTTTCGTACATTTGGGCTCGTATAAAAAACATCAATAATGAGACATATAAATTCTTTCATCTTATCAGGGCTTGGATTGCTATCTCTTTTATCCTGCGAAGAGGCGACCGCACCAGCCCCCATCTTGCCAATTCCAACACCGGAACAAGTAGAATGGCATAAATTAGAGACATACGCTTTCGTCCATTTTGGATTGAATACATTCAACGATTTGGAATGGGGATACGGAAATACCCCGGCTTCAACATTCAACCCCACGGAGTTGGATTGTGACCAATGGGCACGTACGATAAAAGCCGCCGGACTAAAAGGAGTCATCCTCACCACCAAACACCACGATGGTTTTTGCCTTTGGCCTACCAGTACGACAGAATACAGCATCAAGAACTCGCCTTATAAAAATGGCAAGGGCGACATGGTCCGGGAATTGTCCGAGGCCTGCAAAAAACATGGGCTGAAATTTGGAGTCTACCTCTCCCCTTGGGACCGCAACAGCGACAATTACGGGACACCCGGCTATGTGGAAAAATACCACGCGCAAATTCATGAGTTAATCAGCAATTATGGTCCCCTGTTCGAATTTTGGTTCGACGGAGCCAACGGAGGTGACGGTTGGTACGGCGGCGCCAACGAGAAACGAGCCATCGAAGCGAAAACCTATTATAATTATGAACGCGCACGCGACTCAATTAAGGCCAAACATCCGAACGCCATGATATTCGGGGGTACCGTACCCGATATCCGCTGGATTGGCAACGAGGATGGCTGGGCCGGCGACACGCAATGGAGCATATACGACTCGGAACCCGCCATCGGAGATTACCGTAATAGCGTCTACGGTGACGAGCACCAAAAATATTGGTTAGGCGGTGAGTGTGACGTATCCATCCGCCCCGGTTGGTTTTATCATCCCAGCGAGGACCATCAAGTGAAATCGCTCGCGAAACTGGTAGACCTATATTACAGAAGCGTAGGGCATAACGCCAATTTCTTGTTGAACTTTCCCGTCGCGCTGAACGGAAAGATAGCTCCCCTCGATTCGGCACGCGCGGTCGAATGGCATCAAACCATCCAAAACGACTTGAAAAACAACCTGTTGAAAGAGGCCTACGTAGAGGCGAGCAGCCGACGAGGACGCACCTTCAGCGCGGCGAACGTGACCGATGGCGATTGGGACAGTTATTGGGCCACAAAAGACGGGGAAACCAGCGGTTCATTGACCTTCACGTTGCCAACCGCCACAGAGATAAACCGTCTGCTTCTTCAAGAATACATCCCGTTGGGACAACGCGTACGCCGTTTCGACATCGAATATGAGTTGGATGGCAAATGGTCACCGGTAGAAAGCGTTGACTCGACCACGACCATCGGCTACAAGCGAATCGTACGCTTCCAAACCGTAAAAGCGAAGAAACTGCGTGTCAATTTCCGCGACGCCCGCGGGCCACTCTGCATCAACAACGCGGAGGCCTATCTCGCTCCGGTGTTGATGACCGAACCCGTCATCGTCCGGGATGAGAAAAACAGGGTGACTATCCAAGCCGGAGACAGCAACGCCGAGGTTTATTACACTCTCGATGGGACAGACCCCACCCGTTCGTCCAACCGCTACGAGAGGAGTTTCGATTTTCCAAGAAAAGGGACCATCAAGGCAATCGCCTACGATGCCACATTCGACAAGTACAGTCCCGTGACAACGGCAGAGGTGGACATACCTTCAACGGCCTATCACCTCTCGGCCCCCACGACCGACAATCCAAACGTATTGTTCGATGGAGATGGATTCTCCGTGCTTACCCTGTCGAAAAAACATGAGATGAGCGTCTCGCTGGATAAACCTTACACGATCTCTGGTTTCCGATATACGCCAGACCAACGACGTTACCCCGCGGGACATATCGCCAACTACCAGCTTTGGATAGACGGACGGATGGTGGCCTCCGGCGAGTTCTCGAACATCAAGGCCAATCCCATCGAGCAGACCGTACGCTTCCAACCGGTACAAGGTAAGACGATTCGCCTCGTGGCGACCCGTACCGTAGATGACCAGAAAGAGGTCGGGATTGGCGAATTCTCCGTAATCACGGAATGATACATATATTATAAAAGGCGGGTACGCTTCTCATGAGATTCATTTCTCGCGAGAAGCGTACTTTTTTTCTTTTCATCCAAGCAACTTTTGATGGTCGCCACGCATCATGAAGAAAAACATTAAACGATACTGCCATGAACAAATTATCATCTTTTCTTCTGTCAGGCGCGATATGCGTAACCACGTTTTATCTCTCTTCCTGCGATAAAGACGAGAGTTTCCCCACCTCCGGAATCAAAGGTCTGCCTACCGCGATAACAAGCGATAACCAAACCCTGCGACTCGCTTACACGGAGAACCGCTTGAGCGAGCTCCAATGGTCCGAAGGTTCTACCTTAAGGTTCTCTTACACGAGCCACGCGCTGGACAACCTCATCACACTACCCCCCAAAGGCGTGGCGGACGGCTACGGCTCCACCACTTTCGAGCACAAAGGTACGACCATCCAAATATCGAGCAGTGGAGAACCTTCACTCGACATCACCCATCGCCTAAGCATGGATTTGGACGAGAATGGTATCCCCACCCGAATAACGGACCTTGGCTCCTTCCGGCATTCGGGAGAAAACCAGACACAAGAACATCCGGGAGAAAGCTATACCCTTTTCACCACCTGTCCGGAAACAGGGAGCTTGTCAAAAATGGAGATATATTCGCGGACAGACTCCACGCTCTTAGCGACATACACCTATACTTACGACAACCGGAGAGGAATGGCAGGGCTCATCGACCTTCCGATTTGGTTCCCTTATTATTGGGAATATACCCGCCGTTACTCCAATGACATACGGGAACATCTTTTCCTGAATCGCACGCATAATGTCACCCAAATCACATACACGGACCAACGGTCGTCAACCGGAGAGAATCTCCTTTTCACATATTCTTACGGAAGCGACGGCTATCCCCGTTTCGTGGAACAAGCGGGCGAACAAATAGAGATTCACTATTGACATCGGGAAGCGCCCCTCATACGCGGAAGCTCGTTTTATCATTCAGGCTTTGCCGATTCTGTCATTTTTCACTACTTTTGCCGGCATCCAATATCATGAAACTATCATATCCGAATGACTCAAACAGGAAAAACATCCGAACGCTTAGGCGTGGTGGACGCGTTACGCGGATTCGCTCTTTTGGCGATTGTCGCATTGCACAATCTGGAACATTACAACATCTTCGTCCCGCTGGAGAACATACCCGCGTGGCTACAAACGATTGACAAAGGAGTATGGGACATCCTATTTTTCTTGTTCGCGGGAAAAGCCTACGCGACGTTCTCTTTGCTCTTCGGCTTCAGCTTCTATATCCAATTCCATAACGCGGAGAAACGAGGCGTCGACTTCCGCGGACGATTCGCTTGGCGGATGTGCCTGCTCTTCCTGTTCGCGCAACTGCACGCCCTATTCTACAACGGGGATATCCTCCTGCTTTACGCGGTGGTGGGCCTCGCGTTGATACCCGTATGCAAGCTGAGCGACAAGTCCGTTTTCTGGATTGCCTCGTTCCTGCTCCTTCAGCCCTACGAATGGGGCCGCGCCATTTGCGCGGCGTTCAATCCGGAGTACGTTCCCATCACCGACCACTACGCGGTCTTCGCCGCCCCGGCGATGGAGGCAACCATCCATGGCGACTTCCTTGAGGTACTTCGCGCGAACATCACCGACGGACAATTATACAGCAACATCTGGCAGGTGGAAAACGGCCGCCTGTTCCAATGCGCCGCCCTATTCATGTTCGGGATGTTGTTAGGCCGCCGGAAATACTTCATCAAGAGCGAGGAGTCCATACGTTTTTGGAAGAGAGCGCTGGCCGCCGCCAGCATCGCGTTTATCCCGCTTTATTGCCTGAAGGCCTTCGCGGGAGAGCTAATCGCCAACCCTTCCGTACGGGTCCCATACGACATCGCGGTTCCCTCTTACGCCAATTTCGCGTTCATGGTGGTTTTGGTTTCTCTCTTCACCCTGCTATGGTTCCGGAAGGAGAAGGGATACGGATGGCAAAGCGCGCTGATTCCCTACGGCCGGATGAGCTTGACGAATTACATCACCCAGTCGATTATCGGAGGCTTCGTTTACTACGGATACGGGTTAGCCATGTACAAATCCACCGGAGCGACGGCCTGCTTGCTTATCGTGCTGCTCATATTCACTGTTCAGCTGATATTCAGCCGTTGGTGGCTTGCCCGCCACAGACAGGGGCCGCTCGAATTCCTGTGGCGTAAAGGCACGTGGATTTAAAGGAAGGAAAGCGCCCGCATGGGCATAAAAAAATCGCCAAGTAACCGGAAACGCTACTTGGCGATTTCTTTTTACGTGGTCCCACTTGGGCTTGAACCAAGGACTCCCTGATTATGAGTCAGGTGCTCTGACCAACTGAGCTATAGGACCTATTCAGGATACCCGCCTGAAATCGGGTGCAATATTACGACATATTATCGAGATATGCAAATGTTCGTCGAGAAATCTCTATTCCGCGCTCTTATCCTCGCCCGCGAACTCCATCAGATAAGCCTTGATGAAGTCGTCTATCTTCCCGTCCATCACGCCGTTCACGTCCGAGGTCTGGTAGTTCGTCCGGTGGTCTTTCACGCGACGGTCGTCAAAGACGTAGCTGCGAATCTGCGAGCCCCACTCGATTTTCTTCTTCCCCGCCTCTATCTTGGCCTGCTCCGCCAAGCGATGCTTCAGCTCCTTGTCGTACAGGATGGAGCGCAACTGGCGCATGGCGTTCTCGCGGTTCTTCGGCTGGTCGCGCGTCTCGGTGTTCTCGATAAGGATTTCCTCCTCCTCGCCGGTGTAGGGGTCCTTGAACTGGTAACGCAAGCGCACGCCGGACTCCACCTTGTTCACGTTCTGCCCGCCGGCGCCACCCGAGCGGAAAGTATCCCACGAGATAGCCGCCGGGTCGACCTTCACCTCTATCGTATCGTCCACCAGCGGAGTGACGAACACGGACGCGAAAGAGGTCATCCGCTTACCCTGCGCGTTATAGGGCGAGACGCGTACCAAGCGATGCACGCCGTTCTCGCTCTTCAGGTAGCCGTAGGCGTAGTCGCCCTCGATGTTCATCGTGACGGTCTTTATGCCCGCCTCGTCGCCCTCCTGATAGTTGGCGATGGTCACCTTGTAATTATTGTTCTCCGCCCAACGCTGGTACATGCGCATCAGCATGGACGCCCAATCCTGGCTCTCCGTGCCCCCCGCGCCGGAGTTGATTTTCAGCACGCAGCTCATCTGGTCCGCCTCGTCGCGCAGCATGTTACGGAACTCCAGCTCCTCCACCAGCTTGAGAGCGTGGGCGTACGCCGTGTCCACCTCCTCTTCCGAGACGATTTCCTCCTTCACGTAGTCGTAGGCCAGGCGCAACTCCTCCGCCGCGGCGTGGACCTCGTTATACAGCTCAATCCACCTCTTCAGCTCCTTCACCTTTCTCATCTGGGCCTCGGCGCGCTTGGCGTCCTCCCAGAAACCGGGGTCTTGCGTGCGCAGTTCCTCTTCCTCTAACTGGATACTCTTCGCGTCGATGTCAAAGATACCTCCTCAGCGCGTCCTCGCGCTCCAACACGTCGTGTAGTTGGTCTGATGTAATCATATATTTCTCTTTTTTGGATTAATAATCTAACGTGGCGCGAAGATAATACAAAAACGTGAAACGCGCATCCCCCTCTTCTCCCTCCCTGAGCGGTCAGACTTCGCGAAGCTATATATCGCCGCGAATAATTACCCCTTGGAATTCGCGAAGATATGTATCGCCGCGAAGAAATACCCCTTGAAATTCGCGACGCTATGTATCGTCGCGAAGAAATATCCCTTGGAATTCGCGAAGATATATAACGCCGCGAAGAAATAGCGCGAGGACGGCAATCACTCCCGGTACATCGCGTCGATTTGGGGGGCGTACCGCTCCAATATCACCCGGCGGCGCAGCTTCAAGGTATCGGTCAGCTCGCCGCTATCGATGGTGAAGGGTTCGGACAGCAAGGTGAAGCGCTTTATCTTCTCGAAAGGCGCCAAATGCTTCTGGCAAGCCTCTATGCGCGACTCGATGAGGCGGTAGATGGCGGGATGGGCGAGCAGCTCCTCGCGACTCCCGTAGGGAATCCGGTGCGACTTGGCGTACTCCTCCAGCAGCGGGAAGGCGGGGACAATCAGCGCGCTGACGAACTTCCGCTCGTCGCCTATCACCGCCACCTGCTCGATGAACGCGTCGCTCGTGACGCTCAGCTCGATGGATTGCGGGGCGATGTACTTCCCGTTCGAGGTCTTGTAGAGGTCCTTGATGCGCTCCTTGAAGTAAAGCGCATCGCCTTTCAGGTACCCCGCGTCGCCGGTGCGGAAGAAGCCATCCTCCGTGAAGGCCATCCGGTTCTCCTCCGGCATCTTGTAATAGCCGTCCATCACGGTCTTCCCCTTCACCAGAATCTCGCTGTTCGCGGGGTCGATGCGCACCTCCAAGTCCGGCATGACGGTCCCTATCGAGCCAATCTCATACCCCTTCTCGGGGAAGAAGGAGACCGTGGCCGTCGTCTCGCTCAGCCCATAGCCATAGCGGATGGGCAAATCGGCGGAAAGGAGGAACTCCAGCACGTTGTCCGCCAACGGCGCGCCCGCCACGGGGAAGAAACGGCCGTTCCGCAGCCCCAGCACGCTCTTCAGCAACGCGAACACCGTGGCCTCGTACATGCGGTATTTCGTCTCCAAGAGAAACGGGGGCTTCAGCCCCTTCCGCTCATAATCCAGATGATAGGCCCTGCCCACCCGGATGGCGTCCTCGAACACGCCGCGCAACGGCCCCGCCGCCCGTATCTTCTCGCGCACGCCGATATAGACCTTCTCCCAGAAACGGGGCACGGCGCACATCACGGTGGGACAAATCTCCCTCAACGTACGCCGGATTTCCCGCGGGTCGCGGTTGATGGCTATCGTCGTGCCCCTCGTCAGGCAGACGTAGCTCCACCCCCGCTCGAAAATGTGGGTCAGCGGCAGGAAGCAGAGCGAGAGGTCCTTGTCCGTCACCTGTGGTATCCGGATAGCGTGCGTGCGCATCGCCTCCAAGTAATTCGCGTGCCGCAAGACGACCCCTTTCGGCTTGCCCGTCGTGCCGGAGGTATAAATAATCGTGGCGATGTCCTCCGGCAGCGCCTCGCTCACGCGGATTTTCACCGTGCTTCCCGCGTGGGCGTTGTCGCCCAGACGGATAAAATCGTCGAAATAGATGGTGGACTTGTCTTCCGGGTTCAATTTCACGGAAGGGTCGAAGACGATGAGCCTCCGCAAGACGTCGGGCACCATCCGCCGCACGATCAGCGCGTTGTTATATTGCTGTTGCTCACCCACGAAAAGCGTATGAATATCCGCGTCCTTCACGATATAGGCGATTTGCTCCGGCGAGCTGGTGGCGTAAATCGGGATATCCACCACCCGGTTCGAATACGCGCCGAAATAGGTATAGAAACACTCCGGCATATTCTGCGAGCATACGCCGATGTTCTCCTGCACCTGAATGCCGAACTCCGCCATCGCCATCGCGGTCAGCCTGACCTTCTCGGCGAAGCCGTTCCATGAGACTTTCAGCCATTTCCCACTCCCGTCGTCACGATACTTCAACGCCGTACGATTTCCGTATTTCTCCGCCTGACGATAGATCAGTTCCGCGTAATGATAATAAATCATGATGCTTAGCTTTTTGAGTTGATACCACAAAAATACGTTTTTCTCCTCTAAATCTCTTAAAATTTATATTCCAAAAGCTTTTTTTACCTATTACGAGGGGTTAATCCCTCCATAAATAGTTAAATAACGATAATAGAAGGTAGCTTGCATCGCATAGTATATAAGTAATGCCTATATTCGCGTAAAAAGTCAAAGGAGATGAACGCGGAAAATGTAAAGTCACAAATGAGGAAAGGGATATTGGAGTATTGCATCCTACTTCTCCTCAAGAAAGAGCCCGCTTACACTTCAGACATTATCCAGAAGTTGCAAGAGGCTAAATTGATTGTCGTCGAAGGGACCCTATATCCACTCCTGACCCGGCTCAAAAACAGCGAGCTGTTAAGCTACCAGTGGATAGAATCGACTCAAGGCCCTCCACGGAAGTATTACCAACTGACCGAGAAGGGAGAGACATTCCTCAAGGAGCTGGAGGCTTCATGGATGGAACTCAACAATACGATAAACCACATTAAGAACAATTAAAAACGAGAAACGATGAAAAAGACACTTACAGTTAATTTGGGAGGCACGGTTTTCCACATCGATGAAGACGCGTATCAGCTATTGGACAAATACCTGTCAAACCTCCGGATTCACTTCCGCAAGGAAGAGGGTTCCGAAGAGATCATGGACGACTTCGAGGCTCGCATCGCCGAGCTCCTGAACGAGCGTGTACGCCTGGGGCACGAGGTAATCACCATCGAGCACGTGGAGGAAATCATCAAACGGATGGGTAAACCGGAGGAGATATTCGAGGACGAGGCCCGGACAGACCAAGAGGAAAGCGAGCGTATCCATTCGAGAGAGCAGGAGGAGGCACCCAAGAAACGCCTGATGCGCGATCCGGACAACCGTATCTTGGGAGGCGTGGCGGGCGGCCTCGCCGCCTACATGGACTGGGACCCGACCGCCGTGCGTATCGTATTGTTCCTCCTGACCTTCTTTTACGGGGTCATGATTCCCATCTATTTCCTGTTATGGATTATCATCCCGCTGGCACGTACCGCCACCGACAAATTGGAGATGCGAGGGCAAAGCGTGACAATCGAGAATATCGGCAAGACCGTAACCGACGGATTCGAGAAAGTAAGCGACAACGTGAACGAGTACATCCATTCCGACAAGCCGCGGAATCTCCTCCAGAAAACGGCGGACATCTTCGTACAAGTCATCGGGTTCCTCTTGAAATTCATTCTCATACTGGCGGGTATCACTCTTCTGCCACCACTGGCCATAATCCTATTCGTGTTGGTCTTGGTGACGTTCGGCCTGCTTTTAGGAGGAGCGGGGTTCATCTATCATCTCTCTCCTTTCAACATGGATTTAATCAACGGTTCACCGTTGCCCCTCGCCATCATCGGATGCGTTGGAGTTATCTTGTTCATCGGGATTCCCGTGTTCGCCCTCATTTACGCCATTTGCGGCCAACTGTTCAAGGCACGCCCACTGCCTACCCCCGCGAAATGGATTTTATTGGCGCTTTGGATTATCTCCATCCTGCTGTGCGGAATATACGTTTTCCAATCCGGGATGTTATACCATTGGAATGATTATTGGGGACACTCTTGGTGGGACGACACGATATGGCTTCCCTGACAAAGGCAAAGCCCATCCGAACTTACATGAAACAAAAAGGCCACTCTATCTCAGAGCGGCCTTTTTAGGTTAACAAAATTATTATGAGTAAAAACCACTAATGAATCCACACCTGTTTTTTTCAGAATCAGGAGAATCGCGCGATCATTCGAATCGTTCCCGGATCTTACCCGCGATCTCCGCCAATTCCTCTTGGGAAACAGACAGCTTCTTCCCGCCAAAATACATATCTGATTCTTTCGTAATAGGAATCAGATGAATATGGGCGTGAGGGACTTCCAATCCCATAACCGCCAATCCAACCCGTTTACAGGCGATCGCCGCCTCTTGCGCGCGAGCCACCTGCTTGGCGAATGCCATCATCCGCCCTAACATAGCGTCGTCGATGTCGAAAATATAATCGACCTCCTTTTTCGGAATCACCAAAGTATGCCCCAAAGCTACCGGATTTATATCCAAAAACGCGAAAAACTCACCGTCCTCCGCGATCTTGTGGCAAGGAATCTCCCCCGCCACGATTCTACTGAAAATTGTCGCCATATTCCCAAAAACTTATATTGAAATATCCAATATCTCGAACGTCATCATGCCCGAGGGTACACGAATCTCCACGATCTCCCCCACCTTCTTGCCCAACAAGCCTTGAGCGATCGGCGTGCTGATCGCGATCTTTCCCTCTTTCAAGTTCGCCTCCGAATCCGAGACCAACGTATAAGTCATGACCGCGTTATTCTTCGTATTCTTAATTTTCACCTTGTTCAATATCTGCACCTCGTCCGTCTTAACCCGGCTCTCATCAATCAAACGGGCGTTCGAGATCAGGCTCTTCAATTGGGCGAGTTTAGCCTCCATGATACCTTGCGCCTCTTTAGCGGCATCGTACTCCGCGTTCTCCGACAAGTCTCCCTTATCTCTCGCCTCGGCGATTTGCGCGGAAATCTCCGGCCGCTTCACCGTCTCCAAATAGTTGATTTCAGCTAAGATCTTGTCATAGCCGTCTTTTGTCATATAACTAACAGCCATATTTAATCCTCCTTTTTACCTTTAATTATTTATTGATTTCACAAAATAAAAAAGAAGCCCGGCCATATAGCACCCAGCCGGAACTCCTTTTATCTTCATTGAGATAACGCGAAGGTATCTCTTCTTTTCTATATGTACAAGTCAAAAAAAATGCTTTACAACATACCTGTCACCCTCGGCCCTAACCTCAAGACAAACTTACAAAGCCCGTTTGATATCCTCCTCCAGGGTACGAACGTCGTCTACCCGTTTCACCAAATTCCCCTTACGGTCCAATATGAAAATGGCGGGAAGTTGCTTTACGTTATACAACGCCGCTATTTGAGAGTAGACGGACTGCGGGTCGCGCACACAAGCCCAAGGCAAATTCGAGGCGGCGTTCTTCCAGAAATGGACATCACTGTCCAGAGATATCTGGTAAATTTCCAATCCCTTCTCGTGATACTTCACGTACAAATCCCCGAACGCCATGTTCAATTCCGGCGACCATTCCGACATATAAGCGGTGAAGTTAATCAACACCACCTTTCCCTCGGCGAGGGAAGACAACTTGACATTCTCCCCCTTGATGTCCGGCAACTCGATATCCAAGTAGTTGACCTCCTGCGTCTTTACCCCGTCCAAATCGACCGGACGCTGGCTACGAATCACCTTGATGGACTGGAGCGCCAAGTTATACAGATGCTTGGAACGAGGGCTCTCCGGATAAAAATGGTCGAAACTGGTCGCCACGGCTCCATACGCCTTAGAATCCTCCTTGTCGTACAAGTCGAAGAACAACAACCCGTCTATTTGTTGGAAAAGCGCGTAATAAGCGACCATGGACATCGGGGCGGAATAGATATATTCCCGCGCGGTCTTCTTATAGTCCTCGCTCACCTCTTCCAATCGACGGGCATAAAGCGTATCCGGCAACACCCCCTCCTCGTATTCCTTACGCAAACGCTGCACCAACTGGTTCGCGTCCAGCTGCGCCAAAGTGATATTCTTGATCGCCTTGCAATTTTCCGAACCCTTCACGGTATAAGAAGTGGCGAATGTCTCCGCGTCGGCCTCGAAAGAGACCGTCTCCGTCGAGTCTATCGAGAAATTGATTAACTGATTGTTCAAGCGCAAGCGATAAAAATCGGGAAAAGCCGGACGAGGCTCCGTAAAGCTGAACCGACCCGCCGCCGTCAGTTTCACCGAGTCCAACAACACCACGTCAGACACGCCGACATTCTCCAAATACATCGTCAGCCCATCGGCTCCGGAAACGACCCCCTCTACCGTAAACTTAGAATCCCTATCGCAAGCCGCGAGCAAGAACGATATCACGCCCAGCATGGCCCATACTTTCATGTATATTCCTTTCTTCATTTTTCCTTTATTCTATTGACGATGCAAAAATACATAAAATCTTCACTATTTTTTACACAAACCCAGAAAAAAAGACGTACGTGTTTCTCAAAAAGCACGCACGTGTTCTCTTGAAAACACGTGCGTCTTTCTCCGAAAACACGCGCATGTTTCTTAGTTTTCGGGCAAAACACGAGATATCTTCATTTTTTTCTTTTCATTTTCATACGATTACAAACAAACTTTCACTACCTTTGCACCGATTTTTTTGACAGATAGAAAAATAAGAAAACAAGATTATGCTTAATCCAATTAACAAGACGATCGAGTTAGGTGACGGAAGGACCATCACCATCGAGACCGGGAAGTTGGCGAAACAGGCGGATGGAGCGGTTACGGTCCGTATGAACAACACCGTACTGCTCGCCACGGTATGCGCCGCGAAAGACGCGAATCCCGGCGTTGATTTCATGCCTTTGCAAGTTGAATACAAAGAGAAATACTCCGCGTTCGGACGTTTCCCCGGAGGTTTCACGAGAAGAGAGGGAAAAGCCTCCGACTATGAAATCCTTACGGCTCGCTTGGTAGACCGCGCGTTACGTCCTCTTTTCCCGGACAATTACCACGCCGAGGTTTACGTGAACATTATATTATTCTCCTCCGATGGCGAGGATATGCCGGACGCTCTCGCCGGACTGGCCGCGTCGGCCGCTTTGGCCGTATCCGACATTCCTTTCAACGGGCCGATATCGGAGGTGCGCGTAGCCCGCGTGGATGGGAAATTCATCATCAACCCGACCTTCACGGAATTGGAAAAAGCGGATATAGACATCATGGTGGGCGCTACGCTGGACAACATCATGATGGTAGAGGGAGAGATGAACGAGGTTCAGGAATCCGAGATGCTGGAGGCGATCAAGGTCGCTCACGAGGCGATCAAGGCGCAATGCCAAGCGCAATTGGAACTCTCCGAGGCTTGCGGCAAATTGGTAAAACGCGAGTATTGCCATGAGGTGAACGACGATGAGTTGCGCAAGGACGTGCATGACAAGTGCTATGACAAAGCGTACGCCATCGCCACATCCGGTACGAGCAAGCAAGAGCGTACGGAGGCGTTCGAGAAAATCGTGGAGGATTATAAAGCGCAATTCACGGAGGAAGAGCTGACCGACGAGAAGGTGGAGATGATAGGTCGTTATTATCACGACGTGGAAAAAGAGGCGATGCGCCGTGCGATCCTTGACGAGGGGAAACGCTTGGACGGGCGTAAGACCACAGAGATTCGCCCGATCTGGATCGAGACGGATTGTCTGCCGGGCCCTCATGGTTCCGCTATCTTCACCCGCGGCGAGACACAATCGCTCTCCACGGTGACTTTAGGCACGAAAAACGACGAAAAAATCATCGATGACGTATTGAATCACGGCACGGAAAGATTCTTGCTGCACTATAATTTTCCGCCATTCTCCACGGGCGAGGCGAAAGCCACACGTGGCGTAGGTCGCCGCGAGATCGGTCATGGAAACTTGGCGCACCGCGCTTTGAAACGTATGATTCCTGAAGATTATCCATACGTAATACGCGTGATGTCCGACATATTGGAGTCCAACGGCTCATCTTCCATGGCGACGGTATGTGCCGGTACGCTCGCATTGAGGGACGCCGGAGTCCAAATGAAAAAGCCGGTATCCGGTATCGCGATGGGACTAATCTCGGAAAACAAAGGGACCAATTACGCGATCCTGTCGGATATCCTTGGCGATGAGGACCATTTAGGCGATATGGACTTCAAGGTGACCGGAACCAAAGACGGCATCACCGCTACGCAAATGGATATCAAGGTAGACGGATTGTCATACGAGATATTGGAAAGAGCGTTGGCTCAGGCGAGAGAAGGACGTCTATACATCTTAGGCAAGATATTGGAAGCCCAGCCGGAGGCTCGTCCGGACTTGAAGCCGCATGCTCCGCGCATCGAGACGATGACAATTGGCAAGGAGTTTATCGGAGCGGTAATCGGCCCGGGTGGAAAGATTATCCAAGGTATCCAAGAGAAGACAGGCGCTACCATCTCGATTGACGAGATTGACGGCGTAGGCAAAATCGAGATATCCGGAACGAACAAGGCGGTAATCGATGCGGCGATCAAGGCGATCAAGACGATCGTAGCGGTTCCCGAGATCGGGGAGGTGTACGAAGGCAAGATCTCCTCTATCATGCCCTACGGAGCGTTCGTGGAGTTCATGCCGGGCAAGGACGGTTTACTGCATATCTCCGAAATAGATTGGAAACGATTAGATACCGTAGAGCAAGCCGGACTGAAAGAGGGTGACACCATCACGGTCAAGTTGATGGATATCGATCCCAAAACGGGTAAGTTCAAGCTTTCCCACAGGGTGTTAATCCCGAAACCGGAAGGCTATGACGAACGTCCGCCAAGAGGCGACCGCGGACCACGTAAAGATCGCGGACCACGCAAGGAACATTAATACATAAAAATCCCGGACTGATAAACAATCCGGGATTTTTTATTCTTTCCCTTACTTCATATTAAAAGTCAAGAATGTCCAGCGGAACTTTTATAGGGACCATAAACGGCTTTAATCCGCATACGTTCATCCATAGCCGAAAGGACGAAAATCTTATAATACTCGCCTCCGTCATATACCTTGACAACGACATGTCCATCCTCTTCGCACACGAACCGCATCCAATCTTCTCCCGTGTATTTTCTTCGTAACACTTTCGGGAAATTTGTCGGGAAAACTATCTTATCCCCCGAATCCGGTCGGAAAGAGACCATCCGGCTCATCACGGAAGGCTGGATATGCTCATAATCCCAAACGGGAATCACGAAATGCCTCGCCTTGACAGAACGTAAAAACCCTTCGGTCATCGCGTCCAAATAGGCGTGATGGTTCGCCTTACAAACATCTACCCTTCCACAAGCTTCCGCTATTTTCTCCTCCAAATTCACGCTTTGTCCCGCGCCGTCCAAAAGACTACCACTTATATCTCCTCCCGCATAATACCGGAAAGGTCCATAAGAGATGCACAGCCCTATGCTTTTCGTATTCTCATTCTGATATCCTTCAAGATTCTTCGGGTTCAAGTCGTAATAACGGATCGTCTCTTCCCCCTGTCCGGTCCAAATCTCCCCGTTCGCCGAAAGATTCCGGACAGAAAAGACGCCTCGATATCTCTCCGGTTCCCTCAACAATGCGATTTGGTCGAGCCGCCCTACCACAAATCGCTCTTGCCTCGTGCCAAACCATTCTTTCTGCCATTTCACGAAAGCCCGATAATTATCTACGTCCGGATCGCAAATCGGGAGCGGGTGCCGATAATCCGGATAACCGCGGTCGAACACAGTCCCGAAACGAATCGTCTCTCCCACCTCAGCGATACCTGTCAATACATAGTCCGGCTCACGTCCCGTAGTGGAAGGGGCCGGGTTATGGCTATCGCCCGTGTGATCGTTGTGGAAATGAGAAATCAACAAATAATCCACTCGCTCCTTAAAGGGATTGACCCGCCCGATGTACCTCGCTATCCAAGCTCCCGCCCTCCGGGACGAATCGGGCAACGCCTCGCACATCTTCGGGTAATCCTTCGGGTCCCAATCCCCGGCATCCACCAACAACGTCGTTCCATCAGGGAAAATCATGAAATTGGATTCTCCCCTGCCCGTATAGATATGGTGTATCTCCATCTCTCCCGGTCGCCATTTCCCGAACTCCGCGTCGTCCTTCCGTTCCGGCGAAGCGCAAGACAACAGATACAGGGGCGCAAATAAAAATGAAATGAACAGGTTTCTCATCTTACCAAACGCTTTGTTTATGACAAACATATAAATATAACGTGAGCCCGATATAAAAAAGATAGGGAAAAAATGTCCGGTAGCCGGGAGAAAAACCTGTAAACCCAGCGGAAAAAGTCGGGAACTCCACGGAGAAAAGTCTATCTTTAGGCTAAAGATAGAGATTTCTCCAGCATATAGCGAACTTTTTCCTATAGTGTCCGATATTTTTTCTCCCGTCTTTTCCCTTTTTCTCCTCTATCGAACTCACGCCAATATACCACGTTTACCAGAAAATGGTTTCCTCCAGGTTCGGATTCAGCAATCGCTCGTTCTGAGGTATCGGCCAATAATAATACTTGGGTTGCTCAAACGTACGCGCGCCGATCTCGGCGTTTATCACGATATAACCGGAATCGCCATCCGACAGGCTGAACGTGTTCTTCGCTCCGCTATTGTCCTCCAAATAATAGAACGTATAATTACCGCGTTCCGTCTCCGGGATAGTGTTCTCCGACTCATTCCTGAATATGCCCATCTCCGGGACGCCATCGCCCGACATATCGAACACGCCCAACTTATCGACATAAATCCCCTGCTGGACCTGCTCAATCAAATGCCCCGCTTTCCAACGCATCAAATCATCCCAACGGAAATTCTCGCCCATCAGCTCGATTCGCCTTTCCCGACGTATTTGCAACAACACCTTATCCGACACGTCCGGATATTGGGCGGCCAAGACCGGGTCATCCGGGATATTCGAGAGAACAATCGGCGGCATCTCCACACGCGAACGAATCTCGTTAATGCTCCTATCCATATCCTCTTGGGTCAACTCGCCCAACTCCGCCTTCGCCTCCGCGTAAATCAACAGGATCTCGGCATAACGTGCGATAGGCAGGTCCGTGTCCGTATTGACCCCACTCAATTGGCTGGCGACATTGGGAACGAACTTAATGCACGGATATCCCCCTAAATTCAAGTTCGGACGAAAAGCGGACGTCTCGCCATCCCGTATATATCCGGGATACATGAAGGTCTGGCTAAAACGAGGGTCCCGGTTCTCGAACACCTCCACGAAACTTTTGGTCTCATACCCTTCGATGGAGGAGAACGGGACGGCTTTGCCATCCTCGGTCAAGCACTCGTACGATTCCATCAAGCTACGGCTCAAGTTGCAGACAAAAGAAAGCACTTGCGCTCCCGCGCCATGCTTGATTTGCTCTCCTCCATCATAATCTTTGAACAGAATCATCTCCGGAGAGCTCGCCAAATCATAGTTAGCGAACAAATTCCAATAGGCGAGCTCTTTCCCGCCCCGCTTGTCGATAGAGAACAAGCCCGATTCCATAATCGCGGAAGCGGCCTCCACCGCTTTCCTCAAGTACAAAGGAGCCGAGTCGCGCAAGTCCAACTCATCATGGTACTTGCGGAAAGTCCCCTCATGCAGGCAAATCCTCGCTTGCATGGCCAGCGCGTACCACTTGCTGAATTGGGTACGGTTTCCCAAGTCCTCGCGCATATTCTCCACCGCGTAATCCAAGTCGGCCATAATCGAATCCACCACCAACGTACGCGGGTCCCGCGCCTTATAAAGCAAATCCTCGTCCGAGTCCGACAAGGCGGTCGAATACCAAGGCACATCATTATAATACTGCACCTGACGATAATACCACACCGCCCTTTGCAGACGGGTCAACCCGACATAATGAGCGATTTCCTCCGAGTCACCGGACACCCGACCGAAATTATCCATGAAGAAATTATAGGTTCTCAATACGCTCCAATCTCCCCAGCTATCCACCGTCTTCGACGACACGTTACCACGAATCAAATTATTATTCGAATGCACGTCCGAATAAGAGGCGTAATTATCGCTCACGTAATCGAAATAATAAGTCGAGAGATGCGAATAATAAGTATTGGTATACAACTCCAAATCATTCACCGTCTGGAAAAAAGCCTCCGGAGAAATCTCGGTCTCCGGGAAACGGTCCATGAAATCGTTATCGCAATTCGTCATGCACAACGCCAAGACGGTCAACAGCGGTATCTTATAATATTGTTTCATCGTACAGCTATGTTTATTATAATGTGATATTTAAACCAATCGAATAGGTCCGTTGCAAAGGATGCGTCGTCTGGTCCAATTGCTCCGGATCGAAATTCTTGCACAAGGGAGTAGCCTCGAACAGGTTTTCCCCGCTAAAGTAAATCCGGACATTTTCCAGATTCACTTTCCTGAGCAAACGTTTCGGGATGGAATACCCGAACGTCAGGTTCTTCAGGCGCAAATAAGCCGCGTTCTGCATATAACGGGTCTGCACATACGACATGTCACCCGCTCCATTCGCCAGATAAGATTTCAAGCGCGGGAAATAACCATCCGGATTCTCCGGGGTCCAATGATCCATGTTATTCTCATACACGTTGCCCCAAGGCGCCCAATAAATGCCAAAGAACTTGTTTCCCACCGGATACCAATCCTTTTTACCTACGCCTTGGAAAAGAATACGCAAATCGAAACCATTCCAATCCGCGTTCAAATCCAAACCATACAGGAAACGGCTCCTCGAATTTCCGATTACCTTGAAATCACCAGGGTCATCCACCGTGTTCGAGCCTTTGCTTATCACGTGATCCCCGTTCAAATCCTTATATTTCAAATCACCCGGCTCTATCGGTCGGTCACCCGGATAAGCCGTCACCTGCCATTGGTCGGCATGGGAATCTATATCCGCTTGATCCACGAAGAAACCTTCCGTCACCAATCCCCAATATTCGCCAATCTCTTGTCCTTCATAATAATCCCCCAGATAACGGGTCGGATTATCAAACTTGGTAATCCAAGAACGGCTATCCGACAAAATGAAACGAGCGCTGTAATTGAAAGGCTTTGAAGCCAACTCAAAACGGTCTCTCCAAGCGACCGAGACCTCCCAACCTCGGGTTTTCATGTCCGCCGCGTTCACCTGAGGCTCATCCGCGCCCAGCACGCTCGGTAAGGTTTTCCCCTTCGTCAACATATCTTTGGTATCCCGGCGATAAACATCCCCCGACATCGTCAAGCGATTCGACAAGAAATTCAAATCGATACCTCCGTTCAACGTATAGACCTTTTCCCAAGTCAACGCGTCCGACACCAACGCCGGCGCGCTGATGCTCATTGGTTTCGAGCCATTCACCAGATAACTCATCTTAGCGGCTTCCATAGACGCTATGTAGGCATAATATCCCACGTTTTGATTTCCCAACGAACCATAGGAGACACGCAATTTCCCATGGTTAAACCAATCGTTCATCGGCTCCATAAAACTCTCGCGAGAGAATACCCACGCCGCCGACACGGATGGGAAAAAGCCAAATCGGTCTTTACTAGGGAAACGGGACGTTCCATCATACCGGCCGTTGGTCTCAAGGATATATTTATCGTCATACGTATAATTCAAACGATAAAACGCGCTCCGAATCGCCCAAGAATAATCGTCCTCCTGAACGGTCATATCACCCGTCGCCAGCTGGATGGTCGGATATCCATCCGTTATCAGGTCTTTTCTTCGAGCGGAGAAGAAATTATAGTTTTCGTACTCCTGACTATATCCTCCAATAAACGAAAGACTATGTTTCCCGAAACTCTTATGGAAGTCCGTATACAAATTGACCATCGTATACAATGTCCTCGCGTCCGTCTTTTGCGCGTAATTCTCCCAGCCCAGATACAAATCCACGGCGTTCGGGCCCAAACGATAAGGCAAATCCCGGTCACTATCCCACGCGTCATCCCGTTGGCTATTGATCTTGAGCGTGAAATCGGCTTTTAGCTTCCACATGTCCTTTATCAAATCCGCCTCCGCGGAGAATTGCGTATAGACCATCGAGCTTTTTGTCAGGCTCTCGCCACCATTCACTAAGGTCCCCACCATATTCGCACCCTCATCCGTATAACTACCGTCAGGATTATAAACCGGCACCAATGAGTTCTGCTCGTTCGCCGCCCCATAAAGCCAGCTTCCGAAATTGGTAGGACGGTCATATTTATAATAGGTGAAGGCGGTGTTGTTGCCCAGCAAAAGCCAGTCAAACACACGATAATCCACTTTACTTCTCACGTTAAAACGGCTGTAATGGTCTTTGTTATAATGCAACATCCCCGACTCTCCATAGTATTCGGCGCCCAAATAATAAGAGGCCTTTTCCGACGCTCCCGACACGCTCAGGTTATGTTGATGCGACAAACCGACCTTATCGAAAATCTCATCAAACCAATCGTTCGAGGCAAGGTAAGTATATTTGTTCGGGTCGAGCGAACTGATAATCGTTGTCGGCAATGAAGGGTCATCCCGCAATTGCCGCGCGTATTCCACCTCCTCTTCCGTATAAAGGTCATACCAAGGCTTGCCCATCTCTTTCTTATAGCTCGCTTGTATATAAGGGTCCTTGACCACCTTAGGCATATTTGTCAACGAACGCACGTTGAAACTATTATTGAATTGAACGGTCAATTTTTCTCCCTTTCCCTTTTTCGTGGTCACCAAGATGACACCAAAAGAGGCTCGCGCTCCATAAATCGCGGCGGAAGCGGCGTCTTTCAACACGGAGATACTCTCGATATCCATCGAGTTCATCCGGCTGAAATCGGACGCGCTCGTGGGAATCCCATCAACCAATATCAACGGACTACCACCATTGATAGAGGTTTCTCCACGGATATTGAAAGTGGGTTCGGCGTTCGCTTGACCTCCATTCGGAGAGATGTCCAAGTTCGGCACCAAGCCTTGTAAAGCCAAGGCCACGTTATTTGTCGAGCGATTCTCCAAAGCTTTAGCGGAGACCGTCTCCACCGCTCCACTCAGGTTCACCCTTTTCTGGGTTCCATAACCAACGACCACGACCTCATCCAATGCCTGAGAGTCTTCCTCAATCACCACGTCAACGACTCGCATGCCGTTGGTCTCCACATCCTTAGAGAGATATCCCACATAAGAGATTCGCAATATCGCCTTATCCGAGGTCGATAAACTAAACTTTCCATCAATATCCGTGACGGTTCCATTATTCGTTCCCTTTTCCAGCACATTGGCGCCGATGACAGGCTCACCGTTCACGTCACGTACGGTTCCGGTCACGATTTTTCTATCCTCTTGCCCAGTCCGTTCCGCCTCCAAAGGCCCTGCCGTAAGAATCACTTTTTTATCCACCACGGAATAACGGACATTCGTTCCGGCGAAAATCTGGTCAAGGACGTTAAATATATCGCTTTTATCAGCGCTTACGGAGACTTTCCGGTTCAAATCCACATGCCGGATATTAAAAAAGAAAGAAAAATCAGACTGTTTCTCTATCTCCTCCAATACGGACCGTACGGTTTGTTCCCTTATTTCCAAACTAACAGCCGCCTTTTGCGCATAACTGCCAGCCGCATGAGCCAAACACATAGAACAAAACAACAAACAAACTTGCAGCTTCATAATTCTCGGGATTTTGCTTAAGGTAAACCAAAGTGACTTTGGCACCCAGAAACATTGGGTATTCAAATATTTTCGCATAATTTTGTCGTGAACTTATAAATAAAAAATGTTTTTACTATCGCTTGTCGCCTGACAAGCGTTTTTTAAGTTAACTCATTTCATCCGGGGAAATACGGCCATATCTCTCCGGATGTTTTTTCTTTAAGGAGACCTGTTTTTCATGTTTATTTCCGATTTAATAGATTTCTATTCTCACTTTTCGCCCGTCGGTGTCCGAAGCGTTCAAATACCTCCAATGGATATTGGATGAGATTTTAAACATCTCCAAGATACGCTCCAGCCCCTGATGAGAGAAAGTACCCGTAAACGCCTCTTTCCTAAGCCGTTCGTTCGCGATAACGAACTCCACGTCGAACCGTTTCTCCAACATGCGCAAGGCATCAGGCAAAAGAGTCTCCCGCAAAATGACCTTCCCGTCTTTCCAAGCCGTCTCGACGATACCATCTGTTTTCACCCAACGCATACGGGAAGAAGAGACATCGTAAATCAATTTCTCGCCAGGGCGCATCACCACATCACGATTACCTTCGCCCTCGAAGCGTACCTCTCCCTCCAGCAGGGTAGTCGTGACAAACGAATCCTTCTCGAACGCCTCCATATTGAACGAGGTCCCTAACACCTCCACGCTCGTGCCATGCGAAGCGGAAACCTCAAAGCCTCGCCCGGACTCTTTCCGTATCTCGAAGAAAGCCTCGCCGCGTAACGTCACCCGTCTTCTGTCCTCCCCAAAAAACGAAGGATAGCACAGGCTCGACTCCGAATTGAGATACACGACCGAACTATCCGGCAAGTGGACAACGGTTGTCGTCCCCGGATTCGTCCGGACCTCTATCATCTGGGCGAGCGTTTCCTGCCGCGGCCTCAAGCTCTGCAGCAAGAGAGCGAACAACAACGGGAGGAATAAGATAGCCGCTATACGTCGTGTCCAAAGCCACACACCGCTCCAAGAACTCCGGCCACCCATCTTCCGACGAACCGCGGCCAACGCTCGTTCCGTATCGATTTCCGACGATATCCTCACCGTATCCACGGCCAAATACAGCGTATGGATTCGCCGGGCGAGACGGTAATTCTCTTCCGAACGACCAATCCACTCCTCCACCAAACGGCACTCCTCCACTGTCGCCTCGCCGGAACAATAGCGAGGAAGAAGACGCGCTATCCTATCCTCATATCGTGTATCCATCTTCCTTATCGTTTCTTTATATTTTGTAGACAAGAGAAGGCAAACGGATTCCTAAACAGAGAAACGACTTTTTTCCCACATTTTTTTATGACATAGCGTGAGTCCGATAGAAGAGAAAAAGGGAAAAGAAGGGACAAAAAACCTCGAACCCTATAGGAAAAAGCTCTCCACCCGCTGGACAATTCTCTATCTTTAGCCTAAAGATACATATCCGCAGCCTAAAGATACATATCTTTAACCTAAAGATATATATCTTCAGCTTAAAGATAGACTTTTCCCCGTGGAGTCTCCGGTTTTTCCCGCCGGGTTTACAAGTTTTCCTCCCAAGCTACCGGACATTTTCCCCTATCCTTTTTTATATCGAACCCGCGTTAACGTAAAAGAAACATAAAACGATTATATTCGCGTCGGATATGGACAAAGAGAAACGACAAGTTCCGGACGAATACATTTTGCTTTCCTCCATGCGAATGGGAAACCAAAAGGCCTACGAATGTCTGTTCAAGAGATTCTACCCGATGCTATGCGCCTACGCGACAAGATTCGTGGAACTTAAAGACGCGGAAGAAATCGTTCAAGATGTCATGCTATGGCTTTGGGAAAATCGGCAAACGCAAAAATTCGAGACCTCGCTCAGCCAATATCTGCTCCAGGCGATTTATCATCGTTCCATCAACCGAATCATCAGCCAGCGATCGCGGTTACGAGCGGAAACACGTTTTTACGAATACACGCGAGAGATGCTACAAGACACCGACCTTTTCTCGCTGGAGGAACTAAAGGGGAAAATAAAAGAAGCCATCGAGGAACTGCCTCCCCTTTACAAGGAGGCTTTTGTCATGCATCGTTTCGGGAACAAGAGTTACAAAGAGATAGCCGAAATCCTGCAAGTGTCTCCTAAGACAATCGATTATCGGATACAACAGGCGTTGAAGCGGTTGCGCGTCGCATTAAAAGATTACCTGCCGCTCATCCCCCTGCTATTTCCCAAAGATTTTCTCTCTTGAGAAGGGGAAAAGCAGGAGGTATTCCATTTGTCAGAAATGATAAATAGCGTAAAAGCCTAACATATCGCCTTCCAGCAAGTTAAAATATTTATAAGCGACACCCGCGCCCCACTTCTCCGAGAAAGAATACGCATACCGTGCCCCGAAACCATAATCAAAGGAAGAAGCATGGTCGTATTGGATAGAGCAACCATACGTGACATCCGATTCGCCTACGCCTATCAACGCGTCGTGATAGGCACGCAAGGAAGTACAACCGCTCCAACCTATCCCGAAATAGGGAATCAGATGATGTCTCGTATTATCCGGTATAAGCCGCAATAAATCATAGCCTATGCCCACCATCGCGGAAACGTTACGCTTGCCCGACAAATTATCGTTCATGCCACAAATCCCTATGGTCTCATCGTCGTGGGTTTGAAGCGAGATAGATTGATACGTATCACCCAAGGGTATTGAATTAAAGAGGGTCAAGCCCGCGAAAAGTTGTAGCCCCCGATAATCTATGCCACCTTCCATCTCCATCCCGATGCCCTCAAAAAATCCGGAACTTGCTCCCGTTCCCACGCCCAACCGGATATACGGGGCGACCTTTTGAGCGTTCGATACATAAAAACCACACAACAAAACGCCAACTAACCAAAATTTCTTTCCGTACATTTCGTGAATCTTTTTCATATCATTCGTTATTTGTGACCGCAAATGTATGGCAAAGGGCTAAAAGGCTTGGTTAAACAGTGTTCGCATTTTGTTCGCAGGAATGTAATTCACTATATTTCAGATAGTAGTTCATCTAATTTATTGGCTCCGCCTTCTTCTCCGGTTATCTTTTTATAGAGCCGTGCACGAGTAGATGAGATGGACGATTTAGACCGATTCAGCAATTTCGCCATATCCGTCACCTTTATGGAAATCTTAATCAGGTAACAAATACGCAACTCCATAAGGGAGATATTCGCACATAACTGGCGCAGGCGACCGGTGAAATTGTTGTAGGTTTGATCCAGCGCTTGCCCAAGGCAAGCCAATCCGCCTCCTCGATACGCAGGCCCGCTTCGCCCGCTTGGTGAAATTTGCGATAGATGTCGGAACGCCTCAATTCCATTTCCATCAATTCCTGCTCAGTCCGGTGCAATAGGATACGTTGGTTCGATACCTCCAATAATTCTTTTTGTACTTGTAGCAAGGCATTTTTATTATCCCGTTCTTGGGATAGCAAGTGCTCCATCTCACGCAATTTTTGGTTGTTCTCCTTGATGCGCTGTACGCTCCGTTCGTATTGTTCCCGCTTCTCTTGTTGAAGCTTTTGTAATTGTATGATGGAACGATCTTTTTGCCTTTTCCATCGATAAGCCAATCCTATTACAATAACCAAACAAACGCTAAAGAGAGCGAGCAGACGATAATTACGGAGTTTTATCCGATCGTTTTCCCTTTTTAATAAAAGATTCTCCTTTTCCCGCTTTTGATAATTATAAAGAGCTGTCATCTTCCGGATTTCTTCCGACGCGGTTATATTTTTTATGGAATCTTTCACCTGCTGACATAATCGCATAAAATAAACCGACTCTCTATAATCTCCCTCTTTTTCCGCTAATATAGACAAATTTTCATAGACTCCTTCTTTGACGTATATATTGGGACTATCCAAGCATTTGCGTAGGTAATAGTCGGCTGAATCTAAATGATTTGTATCCAAATACAAATTTCCTAATACAGAATAAGTAGGGTACATATTCCGATTTATCGAATCGCTTAAAGACCCCAACAGGCAAGAGCGCGCTTTATCGTACTGTCCAAGTTCCCGATACAAATCGCCCATTTCCGTTAAGATACCGGAAAGACGGCGTTTATTTCCGGTTCGCTTCGCCCAATCCGCCGCCTTTTGGAAATAGAGTAGAGAACTATCGTTCTTTTCCAGCATATCGTAAACCCTCGCTATATAAGGGTTAAAGATAATGAACTACTATCACCAATTTCCAAATCATATTGATACGCTTTTTGGTGCATCTTGATCGCTTCTTCATATACGCTTTAGAAATAATATAATGTCCCCATTTGGGAATAAATCTTAGAGAGCAGAGGGGCGTGCCGGGTATTGTCCGCTACGTCGATGGCCTTTTGGAAATAATGCAACGCCTCGGGGGTGTCGTTCAAGTCGCGATAGACACGGCCCATGTAATAGTATGACTCCACGAGCTTATCCAGATCGCCATGCCGCTTGTAGAAAGCGGAGACACGGCATATCAAGGAATCGGAAGTGTGGCGCACGTAAAGCTTGTCATTCACCTTCACGCCGAGCAGGGTGAGGTACATCCGCTGCTCATCGTCGAAGCGGGCGACACTATCCCGCGCCTCCTCCAATAAAGACAAAGCCGCCTTAGGATTCGCGCTGGCGAGCGAATCAATCCGCAGCAACACCTCGGGATAAGGCTCCCGCCGCATGTCGCAAGCGTAAACCAGACAAAGCAAGGCCCCGAAAAGAGCGATCAACGTACGTGGCATCTCCATAAACCCTCTTTCATTCAATCAACAAACTTACGCAAAAAACAGCTCTCTCCAAAATAATTCGCAAATATCGTGAATCGTCCGATTTATATATTACCTTTGCGAAGGTAAAGATTTGTAATATGAATGTCGAATTTGAGAAGACGTATTTAGTCGAACTCTATGAAAGCGGGACTACTCGCGACAAGAAGCACAGATTTCAACCGCCAATCGTAAATGGCTATTTAAAATGTGTCAAAGCTTTGTTGAACGCTTCTCGGATGGAAGACTTGTATCAATACAGATCTTTGAATTATGAAAAGTTGAAAGGAGACAGGAAAGGACTTTCCTCTTTGCGTATTAACAATCAATATAGATTGGAATTTAGAGAAATAACGAGAACGGGAAATCAAACAATCGTCGAGATATGTTCTTTGGTTGATATAACGAATCATTATAAATAGATTATGAGTATAACGGCAAACGGATTACAATCGTTTCGTCCCTATCATCCGGGGGAACTAGTTAAGGAAGAGTTGGAATGCAGGGGAATACGGCAAAAGGATTTCGCCAAGAAGTTTAGTTTGTCTTATTCTGCGTTAAATGAGATATTGAATGCCAAACGCCCTATAACTACTGAATTTGCCTTGTTGCTGGAAGCGGCGTTAGGTATCAATGCCGATTTACTGGTCAGGATGCAGACTGACTATAATATGCAAATGGCTCGGAAAAATAGCTCCTTACTTGAGAAGCTTAATCAGATAAAGAAAATAGCCGCTGTCTTTTAGGAAGCGATGAATGACGAGTTACGAATGACAAATCATAAATCATAATTCGCGACTCGTAACCCGTCACTCTGTTAGGTCAGCACCGCGGCTTGATTTGCTTGAAGAAATCGTTGCCCTTGTTGTCCACGAGGATGAAGGCGGGGAAGTTCTCCACCTCTATCTTCCAGATGGCCTCCATGCCCAACTCCGGATATTCCACGCACTCGATGCTCTTGATGTTGTTCTGCGCCAAGATAGCCGCCGGTCCGCCGATAGAGCCGAGGTAGAAGCCGCCGTGCTTCTTGCAAGCGTCGGTCACGGCCTGACTGCGGTTGCCCTTCGCCAACATCACCATGCTACCGCCGTGGCTCTGGAACAAGTCCACGTACGGGTCCATACGGCCGGCCGTCGTCGGGCCCATCGAACCGCAAGCCATGCCTTTCGGGGTCTTGGCGGGTCCGGCGTAGTAGATAGGATGGTCCTTGATGTACTGAGGCAGGTCCTCGCCGCGGTCCAGACGCTCTTTCAGCTTGGCGTGCGCGATGTCGCGGCCCACGATAATCGTACCGTTCAGCGAGAGGCGGGTAGCCACGGGATACTTATCCAATATCTTCAGGATGTCCGCCATCGGCTGGTTCAGGTCTATCTTCACGGCGTCGCCCTCGCCCGCTTGGCGAAGCTCCTCCGGAATCAACTCGCCGGGATGGCTGTCCAGCTTCTCAATCCAGATACCGTCCTTGTTGATTTTGCACTTGCTGTTGCGGTCCGCCGAGCAGCTCACGCCCAAGCCCACCGGGCAGGAGGCTCCGTGGCGAGGCAAGCGGATGATACGCACGTCGTGCGCCAGGTACTTGCCGCCGAACTGCGCGCCCAAGCCAATCTTATGCGCCTCTTCGAGAACCTTCTTCTCCAACTCCACGTCGCGGAAGGCGCGGCCGTACTCGTTGCCCGTCGTGGGCAGGCTGTCGTAATAATGCGTGGAGGCGAGCTTCACCGTCAGCAAGTTCTTCTCCGCCGAGGTACCGCCTATCACGAAGGCGATGTGATACGGGGGACAAGCCGCCGTGCC
>CASEGC010000009.1 GCA_949287365.1 uncultured Parabacteroides sp. | reverse complement strand
CGTCCGCCTCCATCGCTTCCTCGAAAGCTTGCCGTTCGTCTTCCGGCATTTCCTTTTTGATATATTGGTCAATCCAATCTTGCCTTTCCAAGTTCATACCCATTCTGTTTTGTTAACGATTCATGATTCGATACAATAAATGCTGAACCTTCTTCATGCATCTGGATTTCTGTGTTTTCGCCACCGTCGCGTCCTTATACTTCATCAGACGAGCTATCTCGTCCATATCGTACTTATCCCAGTAAAAAGCGAACAAGATATCCTTGCATGGAGAAGGCATCCGGGCTATCGCGGAATAAATTTGTTCCTTTCGTTTCAAGTCTTCGAGATTGTCCTCCGGAAGAAGACGGTGGAGGTCGATGTTCTCTCGTTTCTGTTTTTCCTTGACATAATCCAAGGTCTTGTTTATGCAGATTTGAAACAAATAGGTCTTTAGCGAGCAAGAAGGAAGCTCCTTGTACTTCCCGTTCCGGATATTCTCGTACATGGCGGTAAAAGATTCTTGGTATAAATCCTCCAAGTCTTCCGTTGATAAGACGTACCGCTTACGTATGTACGCGAAAACCTCTCTCTTACAGTTCTCATAAAACGAAGAGATTTTTCGCTCATGTCCTATTTCTTCACTCTCTTTCATTTCGTTGTTTCTAAAACCGGGGTTTGATAAGGAGACAATTGTCGTATGGTTTTGTCGATGGTTCGCAAGAACCTTTCGGTGTGTCCGGGCCAATCCGGATGGTCATCCAACGCTTCGCTTATCGCGTAAGACAAGATACCGTACCAAGTCCCGTTTATTTCGCGTTCGCAATTATCCTGATATGATTGGCAGGCGCTTAATACGGTAAGCGTCGCCCAATCGTTCTCTTGTCGCAGAGGTGTGTCCGTATAACCATTCCCCGGAATCTCCGGAGGGACAAATCCCGGATTGGCGGAAAATATCAGGCAAGTTCCCCGGACCCTTCGTCCTTCCGTCTCGTCGCCTCGGGTGGCGGACGCGCTATGGCAAGCGTCCAGCGAGACCCAAAGCTCCCCTCCATTTCCCAAGCGTTGGCGAATGGCGGTAAGATAGTCGTTCAGCTCGTCATCCCGAAGGTGACGCTCTCCTTCATATACGCCTTGTTCATAATACATGGACGCGTCGTAAGGAATCAACGCCTCGTCCAATCCGTCCGGTTCGTCGTGGTCTAAATCTTCCATTTGCTGCCCGTGGCAAGAGAAGTGAATCCAAACGATGTCTCCCGGATTCGCTCTTTTCGCCAAAGCCTTCAATTCCCTCGTGATTTGTCGATAGGTGGCGTTCTCGTTCGCGCATGAGCGGATTTCCCGAAAGGAATGTTGCCTGAAGCGTTTCTGTAGCAATTCCTTGTCGTTGTCGGCATGGATGTCGCTCCATCCGGAGTGGGTGGGATACTCGGAGATGGTGACGAGCAACGCCCGCCGTGTCTGGGCGAATCCGCAGATTCCCTCAAACAATATTACCATTACCAAGATGTATCGCATAGACTCTCTCATCCGAATATCCAGCTAAAAAACAGGTACAACGCGTAAAGTGACAGGATTCCGGCAAACAGTTCGCCCAGCATCATCGCGCAGCCTAACCCTCCCGTGAGAAAACCATACAAAAATGTCTTTCGCCTATTTTCCTTGTAGGTTTCCTCTTTGGCCAGACTGAACGCGGTAATGAGTCCGAACAAACAAATCACGCCGATGATACCCCACACATTCATGATATTTCATACTTTTACGCGAAAGTAACTATTTGTATCTAAGTTATTGATATGCGTCTGAAAGAAAAAATAAAGGAATTTGTCTCCATGCTCGCTTGTTTGGTGTTTCATGGCTTTTGGTGGTTGTTGAGCTTGTGCGTTATGGGGCCGGTCTTGGTTTGCGCCGCTTGGTTTTTCTTCCCGGACATGGTTCGAGGATTCAACCTACGACTGACGGATACGACTTGCCAACGCTTGTTGGACGATAATCATTTCAACCAGCTCCTTTGGTTGTTGCGGACGAAGCGACGGACCATCGAGGAGTCGTCCATCCAGCGGAAAATATTTTATCGGTATATGGAGGCGGAGGCCTATTCGGGCATCGGGGAATTTCGGTTGGCGGAACAGTCTTATCTACGGATGGTCGAGTTGGCGGAGCTTTCGTCCGGCGAGGAAAGTCTGGAATATATGGGAGCCTTGTTATCGTTGGCCACGTTCTATCGTCGCCTTGGCGATACTCCGAAGGTGGAGCGGCTCGCCGGACAGGTAGTCCGGTTTAATCAAGCGAACGAGGAGAAAGTACCGGAGCTATTTCGTCAGACGGCGTTACTTCTCTGGAAGGATTCCGTGCCGCGGTCCACCTCTACACCGTTGAGTCGGCGGGAAACAGGTAAATTGACCCGAAAGATACGGAAGGATTATGGCGAGGAGCATCCGTTTTACGTGGACGCGCTGAATCGGGAAATCGCTTTCGCTTGGCAGGATAAGGATACGTCGCGGGTACGGGAATTGATTGACGGACAGAGCCGGGCCATCCGAGGGATTATCAACCGCGATTTCTTGTTCATGTCCGCCCATCAGCAGACCTATCTGTATCGGAAATACCAAAAGGAGCTCGCGCGGGTTTATCAAATCCAGCATATCGCGCCTACGGCGGAATGGGCGGGACATTGTTATAGCGACGCGCTTTTCCTGAAGGGACTTTTGCTGCGCTCCAGCCACCGTTTCCGGAGCACGTTGGACAATCTCAACGACACGACGCTCCAAGAGGCGTATGACCGATGGCTCGACCGGAAGCGGGAAATCTCTTTTCTCGCCACTCGAAAAGGGGTCTTTTCCCGGGTCAAACGCATGATAGAGGAAGAGAAGGCGGAAAGGCAGGAGAAAGAGCTGGCCGCCAAGGTATTGGATTGGCGGGAGGCGACCTCGCTCGAATCCGTCGATTGGCTGGACATACAACGAAGCTTGTCGCCGGATGAGGCCTGCGTGGAGTTTGTCGCTTATCCTTTGGCAGGGGAGAATCATTACGCGGCGTTGCTTCTACGGCCCGATTCCCGGAACCCGGAGTTTATTCCATTGTTCGAGGAGAAAGAGATGCTTCGCCTGTTTCCGGTGGATTCGTTACCCTTGCGTCAGCGGATAGATACGCTGTATCGTACGGACGCGTTGTACCGGTTGGTTTGGGAGCCGTTGGCCGCTCGTCTGGAGGATAGGAAGAGGGTCTATTACAGTCCTTCCGGTGTTTTGCATCAGCTCTCTTTCCCCGCGTTTATGGAGGAGCGTTTCCCCTATGCGCTTCGGCAGGTGAGTAGCACGAGGGAGATAAAGCATCTGAAAGAGACAGGAAAATATCTTATCGATAAAGCCGTATTGTTCGGTGCGTTGCGTTACGACGCGGGAGATAGCGCGCTCGTGAACGCCTCAAGGGAGGCGGCGACACGTACGCGTTCCGGACGTATGCCGTGGGGACCGCTTCGTTATTCGGGCTATGAGGTTTACCGAATCAAGGCTCTGCTGGACAGCCTTCATATCTCAACGGATATCTATACCGGGTTACGAGGGAATGAGGAGGCTTTCAAGGCGCTCGACCGTGCCGAGACGCGGATTCTTCATCTTTCCACGCATGGTTATTTCTTGCGCGAGGACACGTCGTGGCGAAACCCTATGCTGCGTTCCGGGCTGGTATTGTCCGGAGCGAACCGGACTTGGCAAGAAAAAGGGATAATCGAGGGAATAGAGGATGGCTTGCTGACGGCGGACGAGATTTCACTCATGCGCTTAGGGCATTTGCGCTTGGCGGTTCTTTCCGCTTGCGAGACGGCGTTGGGTACGATTCACGACGGTGAGGGTGTATTTGGTTTGCAACGTGCGTTCAAGTTGGCAGGCGCACGGACATTGGTCATCAGCTTATGGCCGGTCGATGACCGGGCGACGGCTGAATTCATGATTTCCTTCTATCGTTCTTGGCTGACCGGTAAGGAGCTGCATGAGGCTTTCGAGGATACGCGAGCCGCGTTTCGGGAAAAATATGAGAATCCCTATTACTGGGCGGGTTTCGTCATGGTGGATTAACGTGAAAAAACAGGTACGTGTTTTGGGAAAGACATGCACGTGAATCTCCGGAAACATGCACGTGTTTTTTCAGAGACACGCACGTGTTTTCTCTCGGTGAAAAAAACGCTTTCGGCTGTTTACCTTTTCGCCATTTTGTCGATAAAGAAAATGAAAGCTTATTGAAGCATAAGGCATACCCAAGCCCCGATGTCGTTCCGGATTCGAGAAATCGCCAAAAACAAGGACCTTGCAGGACGACGGACGGGTTAGGGATTGCCTTTGGGAAAAGAATAACGTTTTTAAAATGCATTAAAGTTATGGAAGAGAAAAAG
>CASEGC010000008.1 GCA_949287365.1 uncultured Parabacteroides sp. | reverse complement strand
ACTATTTCCTTATCCATCGTCCTTAGCCAATTTAATGAACAAATCCTCTATATTCCCTTTTGCCGGCCATATCCGGACATCCTCCAAACCTTTCCGCCGAAGTCTGCCGACAGCATCATCCGAATTAAAACATTCGCTGGTCACAATGTGTAGCGTAGCACCGAAGGTATAGCAGTCTTTCACGTCCGGCAAAGTGCGCAATGCTTCCAAGAGCGGATACATTTCTTTCGCCGATGCGTTGTAAAGGTTCTTGTCCATGCCCTCAACCAGCCTGTCGGGTACATTCACATCCAAAATCCTTCCTTTGTTTATCAAGGCGATACGTTCACAACGCTCGGCCTCGTCCATATAGGAGGTAGAGACAAGAATCGTGATACCTTTTTCCTTCAACGTGGCCAACATGTCCCAAAACTCGCTTCTCGACACGGCATCCACTCCGGTGGTCGGCTCGTCCAAAAGCAACACTCTCGGACGGTGTATCAAGGCACAGCTCAAGGCCAATTTCTGCTTCATGCCACCAGACAAGGCGCCGGCCATACGGTTGGGAAACTTCTTCAGCTGGTCGAATACCGGGGCTATCAGGTCGAAATTGTCCTTCACGTCCACTCCAAACAACGAGGCGAAGAAGTGCAGATTTTCGCTGACGGTAAGGTCGGGATAAAGGGAGAACTTCTCCGGCATATAGCCTATCTCGGTACGCAGTCGCCGGTAATCCTTCATTACATCCAAACCAGACACGGTAGCCGACCCCTCATCGGGGCTGAGCAATGTAGTAAGGATTTGATACAGCGTGGTCTTGCCCGCACCGTCAGGACCGATAAGGCCGAACATGGAACCTTCGGAAACGGAAAGGCTCACATGGTCAAGAGCCACAAGCTTTCCGTACCTTTTCGTCAGCTCTTTTATCTCAATGGCGTTTCTCATAAGCGGACCTCTCCATATTGGCCAAGCTTCAACCTGCCATCATTCCTCACCGCTATTTTTACGGCATATACAAGGTTCGCCCTTGAGTCTCGTGTCTGGATGGACTTGGGCGTGAACTCGCTTTCCTGCGCTATCCAAATGATTTTACCTGGATATTCATATTGTTCGTCTCCTCCAAAGTCGGCTATGACGGTCACCTCTTGCCCAATCCGAATGTGGCCCAGTTGGGAAACCGTGAAATAACAACGAAGATAGATATCGTCGAGGTCCGCCATTTTGAAGAGTGGCCTTCCGGGAGTGGCATATTCACCCCGCTCGGCGTATTTTTGCAGGACTGTTCCGGTTATCGGCGCGGTGATGCAGTTCTTGCGTATTTGTTCCTCTACCTGCTCTTTCTGATATTGCAAGGCGGAAGCGCTTTCCGTGATGGAACCGCGGTTCTTGTCGAGGGTAGAAAGCAACCCTTCCAATTGCCCACGTAAAGTACGTAGCTGGGCATAGGCGTCATCGCTCTGTTTCTGGGTAGCCGCACCGTCGGCAAGCAGGCGCGAGACACGGTCACACTCATTCTGCTGGTGAGCAATCCGCGAACGGAGCGCCGCCGCCTGCGCGACGATGTCGGGCGATGACTTCTCGGCGGACAATTGTTGACTATGAAGCTGCTTTTGTTGTAGCGCGAGCAAGATGGTATCCACAAGACCGACCTGTTGTCCGACTATAAGACTATCCCCCTCCTCAATATCAAACGCTATAAGTTTTCCATTCGTCTCGGAAGAGACGGTCACGGTATTTGCCTCGAAGATGCCTGTGGCATCATACTTTTCAGCGTTCTGGCAGGAAGCCAATGTCATAACGAACGCGGAGAATAACACTATCTTTTTCATTTGTTCAATGTGTATTTAAGTTGGTAAATGCTTTGGAGAAGTTGAATCTCGTGGTAGGACGCGGTTAGACGAGCTTGTTTCTCGTCCGTCAACTTGGTCAGCAAGTCGGTGGCATCGATGACCCCGTTATCCAATCGCGACTCGGCCGCTTTCCTGACGTTGGCACGCAATTCCACTATCCGGTCGTTCTCTTTCATGACGGCCCTCAACTCATCGATTCGGTCCAGTCGCGAACGGGTCTCCATGTTTGTGTTGAACAAGAAAACATCCCGTTCCACGGCTATGTTGTCCGACGCGAGACGTAACTTCCGCCTGTCGTTTTTCTTCGTATAGAAAGCGCCTATGTTCCACGACACTTTCACTCCGGCAAGGAGATTGAAAGAAAGGTCTCGGTTCATCATACTCTCGAAATAATCGAGGCCCGGATAACCATAATAGGCTTGAGCGAACAACCCTATCTTCGGCATCATGCTGGCCGTGACGCTCTTTTGCCTCGCCTCATTAGTCCGCAGCCGTGCCTCGAAATGCCTTAACTCTGGACGTTCGGGTATCAAGTCTTGCGGAATGGACGCATCCGGTTTCATCAGCGTCTGTCCAGCAAGGCTTTTTCCGGTAAATATTCCAAGTACCTCGCGATAACTTTTCGAAGCGCTTTCGGCTTGGATGAGTTGCTGATTGGCGCTGAGATATTGCGCCTCTACCATATCGACATCGCTCTGCATGGCGATACCGTTCTTTCGCATGGCACGCAACTTATTCAAATTGCCTCTCAGCAATTCTTGCATGGCACGCGTCTGCTTGACCTGTTCGTCAATAAGCAGAATACCGAAATACAAATTCTCCACACGCTCGCGGATGGCGTAAAGCTGGACATCCACGGTGGCCTGGCGTTCCATATCCTCGGCGCGTTCTATCTTCCGTCGCGTTTTCGAAGCGCCACCGTCCCAAACGCTTTGACTGATATCCGCTCCGATTTTATATTGCCACTCATCCAACCCCGATATGGACGCACCGGTCTGGCTGATGATTCCCGCCAGCGACTCCGGGAGCGAAGGTGTCTCGTTCTGTACGGTCCCTTGTCCGTACACGTTGATTTGGGGCAACCAGCTTTTATTGATGTTCGACAGGTTCACCTCCTTCGTCCGATTCAGTAAATCATACTTCCGGATGAGCGGATAGTTCTCTTGAGCGAGCGCGACGCACTCCTCCAGCGTCACCTGAGCGGAAAGATGAACGCCCAAGAACAACGACAACGCCAGAAGCAAATACCGTTTTCTTAACATGGCCTGCGAATTTTAAGTTTATCCAAAATAGTCTCCACATTCTCATTCTTACGCATGGCCAAGAACTCGTCATAGCTCCCATAGGAATCTCCTATCGCGCCGTAAACGATGGGTGCCGCCATAAACGGGAACACGTTAAGCGATACGATGTCAATCAGCAACATCCGTGCGTCCACTTGGCGGCAAAGCCCTTGGGCGGCGTATTCATCAATCTCACGCTGGAGATTGCCCAAGAGATTGTTCACGATGTGTAACGCATTCTGTTTCATCATATCAACATGTTCAGGACGGGCGAGAACTTCGCTCACGATGAATTTTGGCAAATCCCGATTGGCGGAGATGAAGTCGAAATGCCGTTCCACGCCTTGGCGAATCCTTACCTCCAAGGGGAGGTCATCATCGCCAATGGCACTCAGTATGATGTCGCCCAACATATTTATTTTTCCGGAAACAACCCGCTCAAAAAGCTGGTCTTTCGTATGAAAATAGTAGTGAAGCATGGCATGCGTGACACCAGCCGCTTCCGCTATCGAGGTCGTTCTCGAACCGGCATATCCTTTTTCAAAGAACTCTTTTTCAGCGGCCTGAAGGATTTTTGTTTCCGTGTCTCCGGAATGATTCATTTTCTTGCCCATATTTAACATTTTTGTTTAACCGATTTGACTAACAATTTTGTCAACGCAAAGATAAGGACAAAATGTCGAGATAAACAACACCTCACGGAAAGAATAACGATATTTAATATTTCGAGAGAAAATAGGAATTGACGAGGATGAAAAACCTTTTATCCTCACGAGAAAAATAGACGAGACTATGGGAAATTCTCTATCTTTAGGCTAAAGATACATATCTTTAAGCTGAAGATACATATCTTTAAGCTAAAGATGGATATCTTCAATCTAAAGATAGACTTTATATGCGGAAGAAAGCGGTTTTTCCCCGTATCGTCCTGATTTTTTCTTCCTGATAAGAAAGGTTCCGGTTTTTTGTGTACTTTTGACACTCGATAAACAAGAACAGTGACACGAAAAGATGATTCCAAACGAATTGAAAAACGACTTGCGGCTTAAATGGAGCCGGATGAAAGATTGTATGGCGAAAGCGAACATGGACGCTTGCCTGCTTAGCTCGGAAGTGAACCTGTATTATATGACCGGATTGATTTATAGCGGTTATTTCTACTTGCCTGTCAATGGGGAACCTTGGTTCCTTGTCAAACGTCCGAACGGGCTTTCCGGCGAGCGTGTGGAATATATCCGCAAACCGGAAGACATCCCTTCCCTGCTCATGGAGCGGGGTATCAGGATGCCCAAACGGTTGGCGCTTGAGGCGGACGAGCTGACTTACAACGAGTATGAACGTCTGCGAAAAGTGTTCCAGCCGGAAGAATGCGGCAACGCCACCACGTTGACGCGAACCCTGCGCCGTATCAAGACTCCTTGGGAAATCGGCCAACTCCGGCTTTCGGCGCGCAAGCATGAACTGACTTATAAAGAAATTCCAGAATGTTTCCGTCCGGGCATGACAGATTTGGAGTTTCAATACGAAATAGAGAGGAGGATGCGTCAGAACGGCTCTATCGGTCTGTTCCGCGCCTTCGGCCCGAACATGGACATCTTCATGGGAAGCGTATTGGCCGGCGAGAACGCGGAAACGCCCTCTCCCTTCGACTTCGCCTTGGGAGGCGCGGGAATGGGGCCATCCTGTCCTTTGGGCGCCAATGGCACGCCCCTTACGGAAGGAACCGCCGTCATGGTGGACATGGCGGGGAACTATACGGCTTACATCACGGATATGACCCGCGTGTTTTCCGTGGGCAAATTACCGGAAGAGGCTTACCGGGCGCACCAAGTGGCCCTCGACATCACATGCGAGATAGAGCGCGTGGCTCGTCCGGGAACCGCCTGCTCGGAGTTGTACCACATCGCCGCGGGCATCGCCAAGAAGGAGGGATTGGAGGCGAATTTCATGGGGACCAAGCAACAGGCGAAATTCGTAGGGCATGGCATAGGCTTGCAAATAAACGAGCTACCGGTATTGACCCCTCGCTCGAAAGAAGAGCTTCTGCCCGACATGGTTTTCGCGCTGGAGCCTAAATTCGTCATCCCCGGCGTGGGTGCGGTCGGTATCGAGAACAGCTTCCTCGTCACGAAGAGCGGCTTGGAGAAACTGACCCTGGCCGAAGAGGAAATCCTGCCTTTACGATAAGGACGGACACATACATAATAATAATTCATATAAATAATAGGACAAATGAAAAAGACATTCGCATTTCTGCTTTTGCTGGCGCTTATCATCATGCCGGCGAACGCGGTGGAAAGGGAGGACGTGAAACCCGTGAAAAACGTAATCCTCCTGATTCCGGACGGGACTTCCTTGGCGACCGTCTCAATGGCACGCTGGTTACAATGGTATCAAGACCCCGGCAAGCCGAAACTGAACATCGACCCGTATCTATGCGGAACGGTACGCACCCATTCCTCCAACGCGCCTATCGGCGACTCGGCGCCCACCACGTCGTGCTACATGACGGGACAGCCGAGCAGAACGGGCTACGTCTCCACCTATCCGGAGAGCGACCCGGAGAACGACATCTACCCGACCGACCCCGAGCGCGCTTTCCAGCCACTCGCCACCGTGCTGGAAGCCGGCAAGATACTGAAAGGGAAAGCTACCGGACTGGTATTCACCTGCGAGTTTCCGCACGCCACGCCAGCGGACTGCTCCGCGCACAGCTACGACAGGGGAAAATATGAGTGGATAGCCCCGCAAATGGCGCATAACGACATAAACGTGGTTATAGGCGGTGGCGTCTCCCTCCTCTCCGAAGAGATGGAAGACTACTTGCGCGACAACGGATACGGCGTTTACCGGAACGACCTGAAAGGCATGCGCGCGGACACGGGCGAACGGATGTGGGCCCTGTACGGCGACCGGGAAATGGCGTACGACATCGACCGCGACCCGGAGGAGCAGCCTTCCATCGAGGAGATGACCCGCGTCGCGATAAAGAAGCTCTCCAAGAACCCCGACGGTTTCTTCCTCATGGTGGAGGGCAGCAAGGTGGACTGGGCGGCGCACAGCAACGACCCGGTAGGCATGGCGACCGAGTTCCTCGCCTTTGACCGCGCCTGCGGAGCCGCGCTGGAGTTCGCCCGCGAGAACGGCGAGACCGCCGTCGTCATCGTCCCCGACCACGGCAACAGCGGCATCAGCATCGGCCGCAAGGATTGCACCGGCTACGACAAGCTGAGCAAGGACCAGCTGTTCCACCAACTCTCCTTATATAAACTGACCGCCGAGGGCTTCGCCAAAAAGCTGAACAGCGTGCCCAACGCCGAGGTACAAGAGGTATTCCGCACCTACGCGGGATTCGAGCTGACCCCGGAGGAACTCGACGCCCTGAACAACTGCGAGGATTACAAGAACAGCCCCATCCCGGAGGGACAACGCAAGAAAGAGGACAACTCCTCCCTCTACAGCGGCTCGCTGACGGGGCTGATGTCGCACGTCATCACCTCGCGTACCTGCTTCGGCTTCACCACCGGTGGGCACACGGGCGAGGAGGTGTTCCTCGCCGCCTACCACCCGCAAGGCACCCTGCCATTGGGCATGAACACGAACATCGAGTTGAACGAGTACCTCTGCGAGTTGCTCGGGATGACCCACGACACGCTCGACGAGCTCACCGGTGAGCGTTTCGCCCGCCACACGGAGGTGTTCAAGAATTACGACCTCAAGATTGTCCCCGCGAAGGACGGGAAAGGCTCTCCGACACTGGTGGTGAGAAACAAGAAAAAACAACTGACCATCACGCCGTTCTCCAACATCGTCAAGAGCGGTAAAAAAGGCGAGGACGAGATACGCCTGAACTCCGTGGTCGTCTACGTAGACAAGAACAACACCTTCTACCTTCCTGAAAGTTTAAGGGATTTCCTGAAATAAGGAGTCTCAAGATTTCTCGATAGGGCGTTCGGCGCGCTAAAAATGGCTTCAAGATTTCTTGAAAGCGTTTTTGGCGCGCCGAAAGTCGTTTTAAGATTTCTCGAAACCATTTTCGGTGCGCCAAATGGGGTCTCAAGATTTCTTGAAGCCATTTTCGGCGCGCTAAACGGGCCTCAAGATTTCTTGAGAGCGTTTTCGGCACGCCAAACGAGGTCTCAAGATTTCTTGAGACAAAAAAAGGCCGCCTCCCGAGGAAGAATGGAAGGCGGCCCCACGTCGCGACGTGTCGAAAAAAACGTAAACCCGTACGCTCAAAATCCTACATAAAAAACGTACGGCGTACCAAAACACGAAAAACGTAAACACCACAAAAAGAATAAAAAAACGTAACCACAAAAATAAAAAAAAAACGTAAACCAACAAAAAAGACAAAAAAAGACGCGGCCCTTATTTACGCGTATCCCCAAGGACGAAGCGCAAGGTTCCCGCGTTAACCAAATCCTCATGGGAAATCGTATATCCTTTCAGCTTCTTTCCGCCGGCATATATCTCCTTGATATAGACGGATTCCGAGCTCTCCCGCTCCACCTCTATCCTCAACTCGCCTTTCGGATAATATTTCTTGTCCAGCTGAAGCGTTATCTTGTCGAAGGTCGGAGAGGTCAGCACGAAATTCACGTCGCCGGGGCAAGCCGGATAGAATCCCATCATCGAGAAAATCGCCCACGTGGACATCGTACCCGTGTCCTCGTTGCCCGGCACGCCATTCGGCGCGTTATGATACCCCTTCTTCAGCAACTCGCGGACTAATACCTGCGTGCGCCAAGCCTCTCCCTTGAAATAGCTGAACAGGTAAGGATAAGCGATGTCCGGCTCGTTGGCCGGGTCGTAAAGCCCCTTGTCGAACACCATCTGGAGCTTGTCGACGAACTTCTTGTCACCTCCCATCAGTTTCGCCAATCCCTTGATATCGTGCGGCACGTAGAAAGTATAGTTCCACGCGCTTCCCTCATGGAAGCCGGGGCACGGCTCGAAATTCTCGCCTTGTCTCGGGTCGAAAGGAGAATAGAAAGAGCCGTCCGGAAGAATCGGGCGCAAGGTCCCGAAATCCTTGCAATAATAATGCTTATAGCCCAAGGAACGCTCGTGGAACAGCTTCGCGTCATCCTTTTCCCCCAACGCCTTGGCGAAATTGGCCAGGTTCCAATCCGCGATGTAATACTCCAAAGCGTGCGATACCGAGTTGTCGTATTGCTCCCTCAACGGAACATAGCCTCTGCTGAAATAATCGTTCGCGTCCGGACGAAGCAGGTTGAACTCGCCCGGCGTGGTGGCACCCTTACGCATCGCCTCGTAAGCGAGCCGCTCGTCGAAACCGCGCAATCCCCGCATCCAAGCGTCCACGATATACGGGATAGCGGGGTCACCTTCCATAGTGAAAGTCTCGCGGCCATACAGTTCCCATTTCGGCAACCAGCCGTTCTCCTTGTACATATCCAACATCGTCTGGATAATGGCCAGCTGCTTCTCCGGATAGAGAAGCGTCATCAGCGTGCTCACGTTACGATAGGTGTCCCATAAGGAGAATACCGTATAGCGGTCTTTATCCGTATGTCCCGTCTCAAGGCTTTCCATCTTCGGATATTCGCCATTCACGTCTTGAAGGATATTCGGGTGAATCAGCAAATGGTACATACCGGTATAAAAAATCGTCCGTTCGTCCTTGGTTCCACCTTCCACTCGCGCCAAGGACAAATTATCGTTCCACATAGCCTCAGCGTCCGCACGTACCTTATCGAAGTCGAAACCCGGTTGCTCGGCGAGCATGTTCTCCCTCGCGTTCTCTACGCTCACATAAGAGATGCCTATCTTGACCTCAACCGTCTCTCCCTCTTTCGTATCATAATCGAACCACACGCCGATATCGTCCCCGCTCATCTCCCGGGTGTAATTCGTGTACAATTTATACTTGCCCGAATAAACGTCCCATTCGGCCTCTACGCCTTTCATCTCGCGTTGCTTCTTCCAATACCCCATCTTTTTCGGAGCCTTGCTTACCTTCATCACGAAATAAACGGGAAACACCGCTTGAGGATTATAGCAAAACGTACCCAAAAGCTTGCTCCCCTCGATTTCCGTATCGTTCACGATGCGCACGGTCGCTCCCGTCTCGTTCGTCAGGCCCTCACCCAGATTCAACAAGATATGGCTTTCCCCTTCCGGAAAGGTGAAACGGCTCAATCCCGTCCGCAAGGAAGCCGTAGCCTCGGTCTTGATATTATATTTTGTCAATACATTACTATAATAACCAGGATGAGCCACCTCGTCCTTATATTCGCTGCCATACGCCTTATAGTCTACGTTCAACTCACCCGCCGTGGGCATCAGCAACAAGCTCCCCAGTTCAGGACATCCCACGCCGCTCAAACTCCCGTGAGCGAAACCGGTGAAAAACTTATTATCCGACGAATAAGGAGTGGACCACCATTGGCTGTCCTTGTCGAACTTATTGATATCCGAGCCCATCACGTTGAAAGGAACCACGCTCATCATCCCTTGCGGGCAAATAGCCCCCGGGTTCGTCGTGCCATAATTGCTCGTCCCGATAAATGGATTCACGTAATCCACCGGTCGTTGCGCCATAGCGAACGCACTACCACACAATAAAAAAATCATTAATCGCTTTTTCATTTGATTCATGTATTTAAGTTTTAAGATGATTTATTCTCCGTGGCGCGAGTTTGCGTGATTTTGGAATCAGGAGGAACGCTATGCGTCAACCAAATGTTTCCTCCAATAACAGAGCCTCTACCTATAGTGATTCGCCCTAATATCGAAGCGTTGGAATAGATAGTCACATAATCCTCTATTATAGGATGACGGGGGATATCCATCGGAAGCCCTTCCTCATCCAACGTGAAACTCTTGGCGCCCAACGTCACTCCTTGATACAAACGGACATGATTCCCGATGATAGCCGTCTGTCCAATCACGACACCCGTCCCATGATCAATACTGAAGTACTCCCCGATTCGTGCACCCGGATGTATATCTATCCCTGTTTGGGAATGAGCCATTTCCGTAATGATACGCGGAATCACCGGGACCTCCAGCTTATACAACTCATGAGCCACCCGTTGATGCAACAACGCACGGATAGCGGGATAACAAAATATAATCTCGCTGACACTTTTCGCCGCGGGGTCTCCATCCAACGTAGCTTTCACGTCGGTAGATAACATGGATTTGATATAAGGAAGCCGGTCTATAAAAGCCACCGAGATTTCCGAAGCGTAATCTTTAAGGTCGCAACGACATTCCACGTCAAAACAAAGCCCGTTATATATTTGCTCTTGCAAAAGGTCGTAAATCCGCTCCAAATAAACGCCCGTATAATATTGTATCGAGTCCACTCGGGCCTCTTGCTCCGCGCCGAAAAAACCCGGGAAAATGACGAGTCTCAACAATCGCATGATTTCCCGCAATGTCTCGACCGAAGGAGAAGGTTTTTGATGCAATGGGATATACTTATATTCCGGCGAATCGGGAACCGATAACTTCTTTACATTTTCCTGTATATGTTCTAAAACCGCTATCCTTTTCATCTTTCTTCCTATTTTCAATTATCCCACAAGGGAGCGTACGAGATTAAAGCGTTAGCGCCTGTCCCCAATCCGATGTATATCAGTCCGTCCAAGGCATACATACAATGAACGGTCCTATTCTCTTCCGGCAATCGGGATTTCTCACTCCATTCCCTCGAATCCGGATCATAACACCATATATAACCCTCGCCATCCACGCCATAAATACGATTCTCATAGGCGATAGCGCACCGGATACTTTCGCATCCTTCAGGAAGAGATTTCTCCTCTACCCAAGAACTCACCTCGCTATCGGTGGACCATAACCGCTTGCTGTATTCCGGAGAAGGCTCCGCCTCATTGACTATACCTAAACCCGCATACAAACGACCATTTATAGGTACGGCGATACCTCCATATTGTTTTATCGGGAATCCGCTTTTTTGAGTCCAAGTCAGCGTATTCGATTCAAAAACCCAAACCTCATCTATCAAATCACCTCTTTGTCCACCTATAAGAAACGCCAAATTATCCATACAATTATAAGCCGGGCGGTACATACCTTTAGGGCGATTCGAATCATCCCGCACTACATTCCACGAATTTTCAGACGTAGAATATACATACAAACTATCACAAATCTTCCCTGAATAATCTTTTCCTCCAAAAGCCCATACACCCAGTCCTATACTGAAACAAGCCTGCCCCGATAGTTTTTCGGGCTGCTCCTTCAAAGGTAACCATTTCGAACCGGAAACCATATACCTCCAAAACTCATTCGTATATTCCGCTCCCATATCTCCTCCCAATAAAAAGCCGGAGCTATTAGACATCGAACAATAAGCGACCGAGCCCGGGAAAAGGAAAGATGGACCCTCAAACGGTATACTCGCTCCAAAAATGGCGGGAGTCTGGAAAGTGATGGTTTCCCCATAAGCGATTCCGTTCTCGTTCATGGCGTATGCCCGCAGATAATAGGTCTGGCCACCTTTTAACTTACTAATCGTTCCGCTAAAAGTACCTTTTCCGGTCGATAAAACTAAGCTGTCTTCCTTATTCTCAAGCGAAAGATTTGAATCCGTACCCCAACAAATGCCAGCTTCCGATACGGGAGAAGCACCTTCGTCCAAGACTTCGCCTCCCACCATAGCGCGGCCATTCCGGATATTGGATACGCTTTTCGTACTTACGGTAGGCAATTCACTGACCAAAACCGTATGAATGCCTTCACCTTCGCTATAAACCGTACCTAACGCGTTCGTGGCGAAAGCACGGACATAGTATCCTTTTTGTTGTAACATCTTTCCAATTCGTCCCGTAAACGCTCCGACACCCGAACCACAAATTATCGTATCTCCATTCTCAATCGTAGGCGATGGCCGCTCACTAAAGCAAAAACCACAGGCCGTGACTGGGGCATCTCCCTCATTAGCCACCACCATCGAAAACTCAGCATAGGAATAATCCACATCCACAAGCTCAAATTTATCATCATCCAATACAGGGAAACCATTTGTCGTCCTAAAGCTCTCTATCTTAGCCCCATTATATTCTCCATACTTATTGCTGGCGAAAGCACGGACATAATAAACGGTCTCCGGATTCAATCCTGTAATCGTACAATAAAAAGAGTCAGCTTCCATTTCAATATAAATCAACGAATCCATCGCAGAAGGTTCCGGGCTTGACATCAAATAAACACCTCTCTTTTCCACTTCCGCTTCTCCTCGCATGGTAATCACTCCTCCACATTCGGCGGACGTAGATTTTATATGAGTAGGCTCTATCGTCTTGACACTACCCAAACCATCCGCGGTTTTAAAAGGAAGAATCTCCCCATAGGCCGTATCGACAACATTTATCGCATAAGCCCGTATATAATAATCCTCGTCGTTCTTCAAATTCTCAATGGTTGCCTCATAGGAACGTTTACGTGTCGATACCGCCTTTTTATTGTCATTCGCCAATGTGAAAGTAGATTCCAAACTCCAGCAAAATCCAGCCTCCGTCACAGGAGCGCCATTCTCTCGTAAAACCTCCCCTGATACAGTCACCGAACTTGCGGTCGATTTCAGTATTTCATTAGTCTGTACGGAAGGAGCTTTCGCATTCTGAATTCCTCCTTCCAACTCAGGATCATTCACGCAACCCGTCATACAGAAGACTATACACAAAAAAAACAGGTATATATTTCTCATAAGACTCTCACATTAAAAAAATACGCCCACCCCAACATTCAAATCCACATACTTGAAATTAATCGTATTACACCCTACATCAAAAAAGATAGACGGCGTTATTTTTATCATCAAATCCAATTCCGCCGCTACCCCTTCATACGAAGCGTCAATATTTTTACACCAAAACGACTGGCTATCATCATAATTCTCATAAGAATGGGTAACAAAAGGATGAAGCAAGACTCTTTTCCCATATCCCAAACCAACGGACGCATAAAGCCATGGCAAACATTCAACAATCAAACCTCCTGTTCCCGATATGCTATTGGTTTTCGAGGATCTATTTACGTCAGGCTCATAAGATTCCTCTCCTTCATTTGGAAAACCTATAATTTCTCCTTTATTATCACATTCACCCGTATAACTCATAAACGACATATTCGTCTTGAAACGAACATACCAACCTAAACGATACCCCACACCTCCAAACATGATTCCATAAGGAGATTCAATCGAATAAGAATAACCAATGAAAAACTCCATTCGCCTTTTATACGATAACGATGTAGAATCTTCCAATTGAATTTGCCTACCTCTTAATAACTTATCTTGATACTCTTGCCAATAAGTCGCCAATTCCTTGTTTATAGGAGTTCCTATTCCTTCCGTATAATAAAGAATCAATTTAGAAATCGCGTTAGCATCATCATCCGTAGCTTTAACGGTCAAGCAATTCAAGCATTTATTCATCAAGCTACGCATGGAAGGACGCATTTGCTTTTTGGACAACCAAATGGTAGTTAACCGATTAATACTATATGTATCACATCGGGCGACCCCTTCTTCATACCACATCTTCGCGTCACTATAATCAAGACGCTTCATCGCATCATCTCCCTTTCGATTATATTCCGCGCTCTGTTGTGAAAACAAACTCAAAGGAATCAGCACATATATTATCATCAAAAATCCTTTCATATCGAAACATCTATTTTTAGATTTATCGCTGGATTAATAATAAGTAAGACCTTCACTGATCAATACCCCGTCTGAATTATAAATATCGAACAAATTATCTTCTCGCTCAAACGCACGACCATTATCCGCACGGCCGACACTTAAATATTTACAAGGGATACGCTCGTTCCCTTCAGAATCAATCGCTCCATATCTATTATTCACTTTCTTTCGTACGATCTTATATCTTCCAAAGTCCATCTTCTCCTCATATTGAGCCTTCTTGTTAACAATACGCCTTTCCTCGATTTTCTCATCACACTCGATAATCAACCGCACGACCTCTTCGGTAAGCTTCGTATCCTTCGCTTTAGAGAAATCCGTTTTGGCTCCCTCTATATCTCCCTCGCTCAATTTCTCCCTCCCAGACATAATCAAAGCATCATATCTCGCATCAACCTCACTTGAAAGAACGTCAGAAGATACCGTAGCCTTCCCTTTTGACTCCAAAACCGCTGTCTTTTGTCGTTCCACTCCAACCTTTTCCCTCAAACCATTTCCTTCATTCGAAGCTTTAGCTTTAGTTGGCTTTACATGCAAAATAGAGGGATCTATAATTTCCACATCAGCCAATCTTACATCAGCCAATATATCACTATCCAATTCTATCGAGAACGATTCGAAATTTCCGACTTTTTGATCTACAGGTTTATCGCCACGAACCAGAAGAACAGCCGCCGACCCGACAACAACGAATATCGCTACCCCTATAGAAACCACTTTCTTTGAAGATTTTTTCTTTTTCCCAACCATTTCTTTTTCATGAGAAATGATTTTCTTAAGAATCGTTTCTTCCTCCTCTTGATCGTGCGAAGAATCGACCTTAGGAGAAGAGATTCTCAAAACAGTAGTTTCCTCTTCTTCACTTTCATTTTCCGGGAAAGACGAGGGAATCGGCGCATCTTCCTTTACCTGCGAGAAATCCAACGCCTCCAGCATTTCTTTCACGCTACCGTAACGATCTTCAGGAACGATTCGCATAGCTTTCATGATAACCGATGCCGTCGTCTTACTTATGGAAGGATTTATCTCCGAAGGACTTTTCAAAGGACGTGTAGCTCGCAGAATAGACTCAGTCGGAATCTTTCCCGTCAGCAAATTATACATCATAGCGCCTAAAGAATAAATATCCGGACGCGGAGAGAAAAGCGGTATACCCTCACTATCATATTGTTCTATCGAAGCGAAACCTTTCGATAAGGTCAGCATCGTCGTACTGGTCTCTTCTTGCCCCATATCGTAACGTTTACTTACTCCGAAATCTATCAAGCGGGCATTGTCATTCTTATCAACCAAAACATTGCTCGGTTTTATATCCAAATGCAATATATTTTTCTCATGTACAAAACACAATGCCTCCCCGATTTGACGGACATATTTGAGAACTTTCGTTTCCGGTAATATCCCCTCTCTCTCCAACAAGAATTTTAAAGAATTGCCGGATATATATTCCATCGCGATATATGCGGTATTATTCTCTTCGAATACTTCAAGCACGTTAACAATATAAGGATGATGAACCTCCGACAAGATTTTCGCCTCTTTGATCAGCTTTTCCTTAAACTTGTCAAACAACGCTTTCCCTGTCTCGGAATGCACCTTAACGGCTTGAGAATCCGGTTCCCTATAACAATAATCCTTGAAAAAATATTCTTTGACACACACCGGAATCTCTGTTTTCACGGCACCTAAAGGTCCACTGACCTCTGTATACCAAATACCCTTATAGGTTATACCAAATCCACCTTGCCCTATTACATGGGTAAGCTTGTATTTTCCTTTTTGCAAAAGATATCCATTTGGCAGATTCATAACCTTATCATTTAATCTGCCAAAAATACGCTATTTATATAAAAGAATAAAGAAAAGAGAGAATATTTTGTCTAAGGCTCGTCCCGTTTTGGACTTTTTGGATAGGAATAATGTAAAAAGAGAAATTATCTCGCGTTTTACCAACACAAGAATCCATCATGGCATCCTTTATCGCCACGCAACTCGAATTCTGCTTAAAAATCGCGGATATTTTCTCATTATCAAGTTGTTCCAACATACCGTCCGTACATAAGAAAAGATAATCCCCCGCTTGTATATCACTTAACAAAACCGTATCGGCTTTCATCGGAGAATCACTTCCTTGTATCGCCTGTGTAATCACATGTCTTTGAGGATGATTCAATGCCTCACGAGATGAAATCTTCCCTAATTTAACCCAGGAATTTACTAAAGAATGATCCTCGGTTTGATATAAGATATTACCACCTCTCAGATGATAAACACGGCTATCCCCTATATGAGCGATCCAAACTCCTTCCGACGTAATATACACTAAAGCCAAAGTCGTAGCCATACCTGTCGCTTCCGGATGTTCCCGAAGATACGAATCAAAACAGACTTCTGTATATTGTATGGCTTTTTGTATAAATTCATCGGTTAAGGATTCACTTGAAAATGTAGAAAAAAAGGTCGATATAGATTCACACGCCAACGAACTAGCGACTTCTCCTTTCTCCGCTCCTCCAACCCCATCACATACCAAAAACAACTTCTGTTCGTCATTGATTTGCTCCGGCAAAGGAAAGACTGAGTCCTCATTATTTTGTCTTCTCCCTCTTTCTGAAATCGCGTATGGTTTACTTATCGTTATATTCATAACAAAGTATTTTATTCATTAAAACGTATGACCGTACGACCGAGTATAATCTCGTCATTATCGTTCAGTACGACCACTTCCCCGTTCTTCAGGCAATTGTTATTATATAACGTATGATTTTTACTATTATTGTCAGATAAATAATGTTTATACCCTCCTTTGGCGTTTTTTTTCACTTCGATACGGATATGTTCGCGACTCATCGTGAGATCGGAAGTCACGATAGGTAAAGTCGCTTTCGAAGCGTTTGATTTTCGTCCTACAATAACGACTCCTTCTTGAAGAGAAAAAGATTGTTCCGGCGTATACGTATCCGGAAGTACCGTCAACCTCCCTGTACCGGCCTTGATAGGAGTAACAAGTATTGTTTCAGACTCCATTTCCGGACGATCTTTCTTCTCAGAAAGCAAGGACAAAGGAATAGACCCCTTACATTTTGGACACTTAAAAGAGGTAATGTCGAGGGGAATCTTCCCCTCGTCTACCTTTAATCCTATATGGCAATATGGACACTTGACAGAAATCATAAAATGAATGAAATATCAGCCCCATCCATATCCGTCGAATACAGATCAACCGTATCCGTGTCCGAAAGCATCGCTGTATCATCCGCCAATGTTATGAAATCCTCATGATCGACAGATACCACATCCGCCTCATCAATAACCACGGCATCACCTAAAACAACGCCTTCCTCATCCATATCTACCATGACAGCATCAGTCGGCACGATATCCTCTCCATCCAAAGTAACAAACGTGTATTCCTCCTCTCGCATAAACTTTATCCTAAAATATTAATATTCTACTGGCAAAAATAGGAAATACAATGGATTAAGGATGATATTATTTAACCTTATAATCAAACACTTGGTTTTCATGTACGAAAAAGATAGTTTTACGATACGAATAACTTATTCATTCCCTCACCCATTTAGCCTTACAAGAAGGTCGCGGGCATTCCTTACGATTTTTCAATGATTCCCAAGGAATTTCACCTAAGAAAGTTCCACATTTAGGACATACATAATCGATTTTAAACTGGTTAGCTATCTTTTGCAACTGCCGCGGTACCTTAGCGGCTTGTTTGGCCCCTAAATAGATGCCTATGGTTGGAGCGCAAACAGCGATAAAAAGGCTAATACCAAATAATGTCGGGCTACCTTTCCCCAAGAATCCCATCACCACACCTACAATACCTGGTAAAGCGAAAGGTAAAGATTGCAAAAGACGGGTTTTAAATTGATTGGAAGACTGTATTTTTATCTTTTCCTGAATATAATCATCATAAATTTTTTTCAATGCGGTAAACTCTTCGCTATAATCATTATCACGTTTCAACACCTCGGAAAGACTTAATACATAGTGATCTCCTAAATAAATTACATCATTCTTGAAAACTCGCTTTTTCATGATCTGAACCCCGTTAACAAACGTACCGTTCGTCGAATTCAGATCCTCCAACAAGAGACAACCATCCTCCTCTCCAATCAAACGAGCATGATGACGGCTTACATGAGGGTCGTCCACAACGAAATCATTATCACTAGCCTTCCCTATTGTCACAACCATCATCATCTCCCTACTTTTCCTCCTGTGTTTTTTCTATTTCTTTCTCTAAAGTGTCTTTCAATACTTTCAACGGATCTTTAGATATTGTCAGTTCCTTGGGCTTTCCCTCTTCGGTCAATAACAGCAATCGCGGCTTAGGTAAATTGATTTGCAAAACATGATTCTTGTTAATAATATGACTCTTCCCTACACGCATTAATATTTTATTACACCCCTCCAGTTGCTTTTCCAATATCTCCTCTATTTTTCCGATATTTATAGCGAAGGTGAATTGTAAACCATTTGACAAAATCAGTTTAGTATAATTTCTATCCGCCTCAAAATATAAGATTTGCCCTATTTTGATACGCAATAACTCATCCCTTGTCTTTATAATTAAATACCGTTCCATACTGTAATAACTATTTTTCAGTTCTCTTCAGCAACAAATATAGAGTATTTTTCTATTTCTAAGAAAGAATCCGTTAACAAAAAAAGCCGTCCCGGTCATCGATCGACCGGGACGGCTCCCTCGCCAAAAAAGCGATCGATATAAAAACGAAAACAACCGATAACTGGGCGTATGGATAAACCAACAGCCTTTTCAAATTGATGGAGTCATCGTAATACAGATACTGGAAAGTCCCATCTTCCATGTCAATCACTATCGGAGGA
>CASEGC010000007.1 GCA_949287365.1 uncultured Parabacteroides sp. | reverse complement strand
CTCTCTACCTCGTTAGGGTCCAACGCATCGAAGGCGGTCTTGTCGCGGATGATTCCGTTGATGACATACAACGGCTCGGCCGCGCTACCACGAATACGGATGCTGGACGAGGCACCGGCGAAACCGGAGTTGTTCGTTATCGTGACACCCGGCGCGCGTCCCGCCAAGGAGTTCGACAGGTTGGATACCGGGATATTCTCAAGGTCGGAGGTCTTGATGGCGGTAATCGCGCCGGTCATGTTCACCTTCTTCTGCGTACCGTAACCTACCACCACCACCTCGTCCAAGGCCTGCGTGTCCTCTTGCAAGGTAACGGCCAATTTGTTTTTCTTGTCTATCCTTATCTCGTAAGGCAGATAACCGATGTAGGAGATAGCGAGCACATCCCCTTTCCGAGTTTCTAAGACAAAGTTACCGTCCATGTCCGTTATGGTCCCGGAGGTGGTCCCTTTTATCATCACGTTCGCCCCGATGACAGGCTCTCCCTTCTCATCCACTACCGTGCCTTGTATCCTTATCGGTGCGCTATCGCTCGCCGCAGCCACCTTTTTGGGAAAGATGACGATACTTTCTCCCGTCAGGCTGAAGTCCAATCCCAACGGGGCGAGGACACTCTCCAGTATCGCCCTCGTGGAGGTATCGTGCCGGGTAATCGTGACCTTCTCGTTCTCGTCAATCACCACGTCACGATAAGAGAAACGATACGGCGTCTGTCGCTCGATAGAAGAGAATAATTCCGTTAAAGGCGCTTTCCGCAAGTCTACGGATACTTTTTGTTCTTGCGCTATGGTCGAGACTATAGGGCAAAAACTCAAAGCGCCCGACCAAAAGGCTAAATTCATGATAGTAGATTTCATACGCTTTAAATTTTACCGTTGTTATTAAATCTTTGTCATAAATAGATACAAGTCTCCCACGATTTTGTACCTGAATAAAAACATGTTGTACAACATACGAATGATTTCTCCAAGGAGAAAAAAGAAAAACACCGAAGGAAAAAGCGCGGAGTCCACGGAGAAAAATCCGTTATATGCCAAGAAAATCTCTATCTTTAGGCTAAAGATATATATCTGCAGCTTAAAGATACGTATCTTCAGCCTAAAGATATGTATCTTTAACCTAAAGATAGACTTTTTCCGCCGGGCTTCGTGTTTTTTCTCCCCGTGTCACGATTTTTCCCATAGGGGATATCTATTTATCTCCTTGGTATTCTCGCCGCGGACTCGTATCTTCGCAGGGTAAACATTTTTAATCACTAAATCATGAGAACTATATTATTATCTACTCTTTTGGCGGGAAGCCTTTTTCTCGCCAACGCGCAAGAGAAGCCTTGGCGGGGAGCGTCGGTAGACTTCTCGCATGGCCGACTGGAAGTGTCCGAGAACAAGCGGTATCTACAGCATTCGGACGGAACGCCATTCTTCTACCTTGGAGACACGGCATGGGAGCTTTTCCATCGCTTGGATGAGGCCGAGGCCGAGCGATACCTTGAGAACCGGAGGGCGAAAGGCTTCACGGTGATACAGGCCGTGATACTCGCGGAGCTGGACGGGCTGAACACCCCGAACAGGAACGACGACAGGCCTTTGCTCGACAACGACCCCACACGCCCGAACCCCAAATACTTCGAGTGGGTGGACAAGGTCATCCGCATGGCGGAATCGAAAGGCCTGTACATCGGCCTCCTGCCCACGTGGGGCGACAAGGTGGACAAGCAATGGGGTGTCGGTCCGGTGATTTTCACGGAAGAGAACGCGTTCGCTTATGGCGAATGGCTGGGCGACAGGTACAAGGATTTCCCCAACATCATCTGGATAAACGGAGGCGACCGCTTGGGGGGCGAAGATAACTATCCTATCTGGAACGCCTTGGCGAGAGGCATCAGGAAAGCGGACAAGAACCACCTGATGTCGTTCCATCCCACTGGAGAGCACTCCTCCTCCGAATGGTTCCACGACGCGGAATGGCTGGATTTCAACATGGCGCAGACCGGCCATTGCCAACGCGGGCACTCAGTTTACGAACGAATCATAAGGAAAGACTACGAGCGCGTACCGACCAAGCCATGCATGGACTCGGAGCCCCGCTACGAGAACCATCCGGTATGCTGGAAACCCGATTCCCTGGGTTGGTTCGACGCCGTGGATGTCCGCCAGGCGCTTTACTGGAACCTGTTCGAGGGGGCGTTGGGCCATACATACGGTTGCCACGACATCTGGCAGATGAAATCGCCGGCGCATGAGGCGATAGGCTTGGCGCGCGGGTATTGGTACTCCTCGCTGGACCTTGAGGGGGCGGCGGACATGATTCACGCGCGACGCCTGATGGAAAGCCTGAGTTGGGAAGAACGGCGTCCGTGCCCGGAAATCATCCTCTCCGAGAACGACGACCCGGAACGTAAGGCGGTCGCCCTCCGCGGGAAAGACTACCTGCTCATCTATATCCCAGACAGCGAGAGAATCACCTGCGACCTCGGCGCGCTGGGCGAAGGCGAGAGGCTATCCGCCGAATGGATGAACCCGCGCGACGGGACGTTCACGAAAGCCGGAGAGGTGGAAGCGTCGGATGCGGTGACCTTCACCACGCCATCGTCCGGCCGAGGGAACGACTGGCTCCTGCTTTTGCGGCGATAACATCCAAAATTTATACGTATTGATTCGCATTTGATAGTCTCTTCGGAGAGAATGTCCCTAATTTTGTCTCACCGTAAATCTATTAATTCCTAATTCTATGACAACACGACGAAATTTCATCAAGAAGTTGGCGGCCTCATCCGCCCTATTAGCCACGGGAAGTAGCGGACTGATACAACTGACCTCATGCGGGACAAAAAACGACAGCGCGAGCGCACGAGACATAACGGCGGAAACCGCGCCGCTGTGGAAAGGATTCAATCTACTGAATAAATTCAACCCCGAAGCGCAATCCGCCTTCGACGAGAAAGACTTCGAGATTATCGCGGAATGGGGGTTCAATTTCGTCAGGGTTCCCCTCTCCTACTGGTGCTGGAGCAGCGAGAACGACTGGTACACCATCGACGAGAAGGTATTGAAAGAGATAGACCAAGCCGTGGAGTTCGGCAAACAATACGGATTACATATCAACCTCAATTTCCACAGGGTGCCCGGTTATTGCATCAACGCTCCCAAGCCCGCCACCAACCTCTTCGAGGAGGAAGAGCCATTGAAAGCCTGTGTCTATCATTGGAAGACATTCGCCGAACGCTATAAGGGAATACCCAACAAGCATTTGAGTTTCAACCTGATTAACGAGGCTCCTTCCGTGGAGGCCGAGAAATACGACAAGGTGGCGAGGGCGTTGATAAACGCGATCCGGGCGGAAGACCCGAACCGGTTGATTATCGTCGATGGGAAAGATGTAGGGCGGGTACCTCTGATGACACTCGCGGACGTTCCCAACATCATCCAAAGTGGACGCGGTTATGACCCGATGCTAATCTCCCATTTCCGGGCGGGATGGCCGGGCTCCAAGCAGCTCTTGGAATTCCCCGAGGAGAAGCTGAGCTGGCCTTTGGAAGCCGATGGCGTCAAATACGACAAGGAATACTTGCGGAAAGCCTCCATCGAACCGTGGAAAGACTGGGTAGCGCGAGGCGGCAAAGTGCATATCGGCGAGATGGGCTGCTTCAACATGACCCCGCATAAGATAGCCTTGGCATGGCTGGAAGACCTGTTCTCCCTCTTCAAGGAGCAGGGATGGGGCTGGTCGTTATGGAACCTGTCCGGGACGTTCGGCGTATTGGATAGCGAACGGAAGGATGTCAAATACGAGAAATACAAAGGGCATTTACTGGATAGGGAATTGTTGGAATTGCTAAAAAGAAGCTGAGCATGAGACATTGGATAACGGTTTTATTCATCTCCTTGTCCGCGACGATACAAACCGGTCTCTCAGGCGAGCTATCGCTTGAGAGACTGACTTGCGACATGCTCACGAACCCTTTAGGCATCTCCGACAATCGTCCGGAACTGAGCTGGACGATTCAATCGGACAAGAACGACACGTACCAGACCTGTTACGAGATACTCGTAAGCGATTCCAAAAGCCTGATAGACAAGAATGAGGGCAACGTATGGGAGAGCGGTGCCGTACAAAGCGACGAGAATCTGCGAATCGCCTATTCCGGCAAGGCGTTGGAACCATTTACCCGATACTATTGGAAAGTCCGGATAAAGGATAACCGGGGCGAATTATCGGACTGGAGCGAGACCGCTTGGTTTGAGACCGCCATGTTGAGCGACGCGGACTGGTCGGCGAAATGGATTGGAGACGGAAGACCCCAGTTCACGAACGACGAGGATTTCTACAAGGACGACCCGATGCCTCTTTTCCGGAAAGATTTCACGCTCAAGAAAAGCGTCCGTTCCGCGAGGCTATACATATCCGGATTGGGCTATTACGAGGCGTTCATAAATGGAGACAAGGTAGGCGATAGGGTCTTGGAGCCGGGCTGGACCGCTCACAAGAAAGAGGTCCTCTATTCCGTTTACGATATCACCGCCCAATTACGGAAAGGCTCTAACGTGACCGCCGTCATGCTGGGGAACGGATGGTACAACCCGCTTCCCATCCGCCTGTTCCGAGAATACAACTTAAGGGACTACCAACAGACGGGACGCCCCGTGCTCAAGGCGGAAATGCACGTGACTTACGAAGACGGAAGTAAAGAGGTCATCGTAACGGACGCCTCGTGGAAAACGACACAAGGCCCCATCGTACGGAATAACGTCTATTTAGGCGAGAAATATGACGCCCGACTTGAGGTACCGCGATGGAACCGCTCCGGCGCAGATATGAGCCGATGGAAAAACGCGGTCGTCGAACAGGGGCCATCGGGGAAGTTGACCCCGCAATCGTGTCCTCCCGTGAAAATACAGGAACACGTACATCCCGTCGATATCTGGCGTACCCAGGCGGGGACTTATATCCTCGATATGGGGAAGAACTTCGCAGGTGTCGCCTCCATCAAGGTCAAAGGCGAGAAGGGACGTGAGATAGCAATAAGATACGGGGAAAACATCCATCCGGACAGTACCCTGAACTGGTTCACGACCACCGCCGGCCACATCAAGAAAATGTGGAACATGGACGGCGGACCGGGCGCGCCCGAGGACGCATATCAGGAGGACCATTATATCTTGAAAGGCAAAGGTAACGAGAGCTATACTCCCCGTTTCACGTTCCATGGATTCAGGTATGTGGAAATATTCAACTATCCTGGGAAATTGACATTACAAGACGTGGAAGGTATACGTATGCACGCCGATTTGGAGAGGAACGGAACATTCGCCTCTTCCAACGAGATGTTCAACCAATTGCACGAGGTCACGCTGAGGACCTTCCTCAGCAACGTGTTCAGCGTACAGTCCGATTGTCCCGGCAGGGAGAAGATGGGATATGGCGGCGACATGGTGGCGACAGCGGAATCGTTCATCTACAATTTCGATATGTCCGCCTTCTACCGGAAGACCGTCAACGACTTCATCAACGACCAGACCCCATCGGGCGGCATGCGCGAGATAGCGCCGTTCACCGGCATAGCCATCAACGGGCTGGGCGAAGGTTCCGGGCCGTTGGGATGGCAACTGGCGTTCCCCTATCTCCAAAAGCAACTTTATGATTTCTATGGCGATAAAAAAATCCTGGAGGAATGCTATCCCGCTTTCGCAAGACAAATCGAGTTCATCGAAAGCCGGAAAATAAACGGACTATTCCATTGGGACATCGGGGACCACGTGGCATTAGACACGAAAGCGGACGCGTTCTCCGCTTGTTGCTTCTACTACGAGCACCTGCGGTTGATAACGGCGTTCGCAGAGATATTGGGAAAAGAGGCTGACGCCAAGCGTTATAAAAAATTGGCGGAAACGGCACGAAAACTCATCGTGGACACCTATCTGGTGAAAAACACGGGACGGTTCGCGAACGCCACCCAAGGCGCGCAAGTGTTCGCCCTCTATTACGACCTTGAGCCCAAGGAACGGGAGAAAACGTTCGACTGGCTCTTGAAGGAATACGAACGGCACGACTGGCACGTCGCCACCGGCATATTCTCCTGCAAGATGGCGTTCGATATCTTACGAATGTCCAACCGGAACGACATAGCCTATCGGATAGCGAACCAAAGGAGTTATCCGAGCTGGGGCTATATGCTGAGCGAGGGAGCGACCACCCTTTGGGAATCCTGGGAATACCCGGAGAACGGCTCGTCGCAGAATCACCCGATGTTCGGTTCCACGGAGGAATGGTTCTACCGTTCCCTCTTAGGCATCAATCCCCTGAAAGCGGGATTCAAGGAAATAGAAATCAAACCGCAACCCAGTGGAGACCTTAAATGGGCGAAAGGCTCATACCGCTCGGTAAGAGGGGATATCGTATCCGAATGGTCGTTGGATAACGGGACGCTGAGCCTGCATGTGGAGATTCCGGCGAACACCTCCGCCAAGGTCTACGTCAAGGCGGAAGAAGACACGGATATCAACGCCCCCAAAGAGGCCGAACATCTCAAATGGGAGAACGGTTACGCGGTCTATAAGATACCTTCAGGCAAATATGACTTCAAGACATTAGCTAAATGACAAAAACGACATTGCGCACAGGCTTTTTATCGCTATTCCTGCTTTTCATGACAGGCTGTTGCCAAAGCGATAAAATAGATATTCTGTCTCCTTCGGGCAGCATCAAAGTCCATGTAGGACAGAATCCGGAAAACAAAGGACTCTCTTACACGGTCCATTTCCTCAAGGAGGGTCGGGAAACCGAAGCCATACTCGCCTCTCCATTAGGTATCTCCTATGATAATGAGGATTTCTCGAAAGATTTGAGCTCGCTCTCGTTCGAGGAAATCACGCGAGTCCGCGACACGTTCAACCTCATATCGGGCAAACGGTCTACCGTCCGGACCACGTACAACCAAACGCTCATAAACGCGGAGAACCCAAACGGCAAACGCCTCCAAATCGCCTTCAGGGTTTACGATGACGGCGTAGCCTTCCAATACCGGCTGCCGGGGGAGGGCACGGTAACGATAGAGTCCGAGGAGACCGGATTCCATATCCCAACGGGCGGCAAGGGATGGATGCATCCTTACGACAAGGTAACGGATTGGTCGCCGGGGTACGAGACCCCTTGCGCGAACGAAATCGTCATCGGGGCAAAAGCGCCGGAGAAGATGAACGGATGGGCTTTCCCCCTATTGTTCCATACCAACGGCCTTTGGTTGCTTATCAGCGAGGCGGGGACGGAAGCTTTCTCCTACGGGGCGACCCATGTGGACAACACGGAAGAGGGGATTTACGGCATCCGTTTCGCGGAGGCAGACGAGGCGAGGGGCCTTTGCCCGAACAAGCCGACCGTACGCCTGCCCTTCTCCACGAATTGGCGCGCGATTATCTGCGGCGACTCTCCCGCCACGGTCGTGGAGACGGACATGATACAGGCGTTAAATCCGCCATGCGCCTATACCGATTTGTCATGGATTAAAACCGGACTGGCGGCGTGGAGCTGGTGGGGATTCCACGACAGCCCCAAGGACTACGACCAGATGCTCCCCTTCATCGATATGGCGTCCGAGTTGAAATGGCCCTACTTCCTCGTGGACGCGAATTGGAACCTCATGAAAAACGGAGACTTGGAGAAAATAACCGATTACGCGGCTCAAAAGGGAGTGGACATCTTCGCGTGGTATAACACCGGTGGCCCCAACAATGTGGTCACCGAACAACCCCGCGACCGTATGTTCGACAGCGAGAGGCGGAAAGAAGAGATGAGATGGCTGCGGAATATCGGCGTAAAAGGAATGAAAATAGACTTTTTCCAAAGCGACAAGCCTTGCGTCACGCGGCTGTACGAAGAAATCTTGCGAGACGCCATGGAGAATCGGCTCATGGTCAATTTCCATGGATGCACGCTCCCTAAAGGCTGGGAAAGGAGCTATCCCAACCTGATGACGATGGAGGCCGTCATGGGCGAGGAATGCTACGCTTTCCAGAGCGGATACCCGCTAATCGCTCCCGCCCTCAACGCGACCATCCCGTTCTGCAGGAACGCCGTCGGACCGGTCGATTACACGCCGACCTCCTTCACTCACCAAAAGTTCGAGAGGAAAACCACCGCAGCGCACGAGCTGGCGCTCGCCGTACTATTCCAATCCGGCATCACGCACGTCGCTGACCGTACGCAGGGCATCCTATCGACACCGACCTACGTGAGGGATATGCTGTCCGGGCTTCCGGCCTCTTGGGACGACACCCGGTTCCTTCATGGATATCCCGGCAAGGAGGTGGTACTCGCAAGAAAGAGCGGCGACAGATGGTACATCGCCGGCATCAATGGCGAGGATAAGGGCAAGACACTCTCCTTCTCCATCCCGTTCCTCAAGGAGGGCATGGAAATAAACATAATCAAGGACGGGGAGAAACAAGACGAGTTCCTGAACGAGATCATCCACGGGACAAAAGCGCAGGAACTAGAGGTGGAGACACTTCCCTACGGCGGTTTCCTGATGAAAATCAAGTGACATTCCGGATAATGATATTCACCCCAAAAAAACACGTACATGTTCGCCCAAAAACATGTACGTGTTTTCATGAGAAGACGTACGTCTTTTCCCTCCCGCTCCTCTATCGGGCTCCCGCTAATTGCAAGCCACGTACTCCTTGGGTGTCACGCCATAGAATTCCCGGAAGGATTGCGTGAAATAGGAAGGGGAAGAGAATCCCATCTTGAAGGCGATTTCCGAGACGGAGAGATAAGGCTCCGTCAGCAGCAATTCCGCCGCCTTGCGCAACCGGGCGCGCTTGATATACACGGCGGGGGATTCCGAGAGAATGGACTTGAACTTCCGGTTCAGGTGCGTCCGGCTCAACGACAGCTCGAAAGCCAGCTGGTCCACGGAGAAATCCGGGTTCATCAGGTTCTCGTCAATCACCTTGATGATTTTCTCCCGCAAGAGGTCATCGGAAGTCACCTCACTCTTCTTCACCTCGTTTATCGACGCCATGTTCAATCCCAAATTAGACAAATGCCTCGATTTCTGCAACAATCTCACGATTAAAGCCTTCAGGTAGTTGAAATCGAAAGGTTTCGTCACGTAAGCGTCAGCCCCCGCCCGGATACCTTCCACCTGTTGGGCGACCGAATTCTTCGCGGACAAGAGAATAATCGGGACCAATTTCAGCTGTTCGTTATTCCTTATTTTCTTACACAGCTCCAAGCCATCCAACTCCGGCATGATGATATCGGAGATGATTAAGTCCGGCTTTCGCTCCAACGCCTTGAACAGTCCCTCCTTACCGTCGCCCGCCTCGATAATCCGGAAATAGCCGGACAACTCGCTTTTCACCAACTGCCGGATATCCTTGTTGTCCTCTATCAGCAAGATACACTCGCCGGAAGCGGACGGCGTGTTCTCTTCCGCCGGCGCGACCGACGCGAAAGAATCGATCATCGAGGTTATCGGGATTGTCGCCTCCGACTTGGAGACGAGCTCCTCTTCCATATAAAAGCGTCTCGCTATCGGAAGGACGACCTTGAACGAAGTACCCTTCCCCGGCTCGCTCTCCAACGAGATGGAGCCTTTGTGCAATTTCACGATCTTGCTCGTGAGGTGCAACCCGATGCCGGAACTCAACGTCCGGTCCACGTTATTGTAATTCACCATGAAAAAACGCTCGAAAATCTTGTCCTTCATCTCCTTCGAGATGCCTATTCCCGAATCGGCGATTTCCAACGACAACCGCTCGTCCTCCAACAAACCCAAACGAATCCGGACAAAACCTTTCTCCGTATATTTAATCGCGTTCGATATCAGGTTGTACATGATTTTGGAGACGATATCCGTATCTATATAACCCTCAATCCTATCGGGTACCGACTCCATCCCCAAGGAAAGCCCCTTCTCTTCCGCCGAAGCGTCGAAGCCCTCTTTCAGGTCGGATACGAATTTCGTGATGTCCACCTTGTCGACACTCAACTTCTTCTTGTTAAACTCCAAGGAACGGATATCCATGATTTGGTTCACCAACAGGAGCAACCGGTTCGCGTGCTTGAACATCGTGCCATAAACAGCCTGCAGGTGAGCGTCTTTCGTTGTCGTCATCAAACGGGTAAGGGGAGAGATGATCAGGGTCAATGGTGTCCGTATCTCATGCGAGATATCGGTGAACAACTGTAGTTTCTCCTGCAACAGCGACTCTTCCTTTTTCTTCCTCGCCTCCTCCTTGTAACGCAAATACACCGCCCAGCACAACAAGATAAACGCGAGGCCATAGAAACATTTCGCGTAAACGGTGAACCAAACGGGAGCCTTGATATAAATCGGAAGTTCCCGTTCGAGGAAAGAGGCCGAGCCATCCCTCCGAGCTTTCACCTTCAGGATGTAGTTCCCCGGACTCAAGTTCGTGTAGGTGACCTTGTCCTTCACGTCCAGCCAGTGCTCGTCAAAGCCCTCCAAACAGACTTTGTATTCCACATCCTCGGGCAACAGATATTCCATCGCGGAAAAGGTTACGCTGAAATAATTCTGGTCATGCTCCAACACCAGTTTCTCGGTCTCATCCAGACGAGCGCTCAAGACGGAACCTTTCTCGTCCCCAATCTCCATTTTCTTGTCATAGATAAACAAATCGTCAAAGGTCAGGTTCAGGAGTGACAGGGCGTGGTCTTTCTCCTCCGTGGGATAAAAAGTGGTGAAACCTTCCGTCGTGCCGAAAACGAACTCGCCCGACGGGGTCATATCGAACGATTGCTGATTACACTCGTTCGTGGCGAGGCCATCGTTTGTCGTATAATTATGGAATTTAAGCGTCTTCATATTCAGCTTCGTGATTCCGCCTCCTGTCGTCATCCATAAATTACCCAAATGATCCGGTTTGATATCGAAAATCAGGCTGTTGCCCAAACCTTCCAAAATCCCGTAACTTTCGACCGAATCGGTCTTGGCGTCTATGCGGGCGAGGCCGTTCTGCGTCCCGACCCACATATTCCCCGAACGGTCTTTATACAACGAACGCACGATGCGGTCCGGCAAGCGATCAGTGTAGTAATCGACAAACCGTTTACGGGCGATATCGTACGTACACAGGCCATTGTAGGTCCCTATCCAAACACGTCCCGAGTCCAAATACAAGACATTGCACCAGTTGTCGACCAATTGGTTATCAAGTCCATCCTCCTTTCTCACGATATATTCAAATCTTCCGGTACGCGGATCGTATATATTTATGCCGCCCCCGTTCGTGGCCATCCAAATCCGCTTGTCCGGAGTCTCCATAAAATCGCTCACGTGAGGCGACAAGAGCCTGCCTTTTCCCATCGGAATCCGCAAATCGACCGTTCCTTCGCTCCTGCTAAATCGCATCGCTCCATCCAGATAGGTACCTATCCATATATTCGTAGCGGAATCCTCGAACATAGAGACTATAATGTTCTTCCTGTCGCTTCCCTCCATGTAAAAAGAGGCGATCACGTTCTTGTCCTTATCCAGCCTGAAGAATCCGCCGCCATCCTTTCCCAGCCAAATCTCGCCTCGCGAGTCGCAACACACTGGGACGATGGCCCCATCCCGAATCGTCCCGTCATGGAAAGGGTTAAACTCATAGTTCCGGAACATCTGCCTTTCGGTGGACAGGAAAAGCAATCCTTTCTGATAAATGCCCAGCCAAATGTTTCCCTGCCGGTCCTCGAACAGGGAATGAATCGTTCCCTCGAATATATTCACGGGCGGGACATTGATACGGTGTTCCACCGTCTCCAAGGTCTCCAACGAGTAAATCTCCACGCCGCGATCGAACAAGGAAATCCACATATTGTCGTTCCGGTCTTTCATCAAGGAGCAGACCTCCTTCTTATCTTCCTTGATTTTCTTGAACTTAGTGAACGAGCCGTCCTTGATGGAATAGATATAGACGCCATTCACCAACGTGGCGATCCAGACATCCTTGTTTTTCCCTTCGCTAATAGAGGAGACCTTGGAGAAGGAGATTTTCCGCTCCGCGTCCATGTAATGGGTCGATATCTCGCCGGAAACAGGGTCATAAGAGCAAAGCCCATGTTCGGAACCGAGCCAGATGGTCCCTTGGCTGTCCTCGAAAATACAATTGATGAAATTACTGCAAAGCGCCGAGTTATCCACATCGAACCTCTTCACCTCGTTGCTCTCCATGTCCAAGCGCGAAACGCCTCTCCCGAAAATAGAGAACCACAAGTTCTTGTCCCTATCCTCCGTTACGTATTGAATAAGGTTAGAGCTCCATCCGGTTTCCCGCACAGGCAAATCAAAACGATTGAAACGGTCTTTCTTCCTATCGTATAGGCAAATCCCGGAGGTAGTCGTAATCCAAAGCCTTTTCCCGGAATCTTCGAATATCTGTTTCACGCTATTGTTCAACAGACTGGTGGAATCATTCGGGATATTCCGATAGGAAACGAAGTCTTTGCCATTAAAACGATTCAAGCCATCTTCCGTCCCTATCCATATATATCCTTCATAATCTTGCTTTATCGTATTTATCCTCGTGCTCGACAAGCCATCGCCCACATTGAAAAAGCGATACGTACCTCCTCCATGCGCATAGACAATCGATATACATACGCTTATAAGGGCAAATAAGCATAATTTTCTCATGACGACTGTATTTTTCAGGCAATATAACGGTTCACATTCGTAAACAAATATACGAGATTCTCACCGCTTCTTTTTACCCCCCCGTTAAATTTTATTAACAGGATAAAATATTCATTCGTCTATCCACAAAAGAAAGCGAGCTCACTTCCCGCGAGTCATGACTTCCTATAAACGCCTCCCGGCATGGATTTGATTATCCCTTCCATCTCCAGTTCGAAAAGAAAAGCGGAAAGTTGCTGTACAGGCAAATCCGTTAGAACAGACAGCTCATTGACATGCATCTCCTTATGCTGCCCCAATAAAAACAGGATTCGTTCCTTCTCTCCGCTCTCCGGAAACAACAGTTGGGTCTGGAGCGGCAAGCTCTCCTTCTTGACCGCCACGTCCCATCGCATCGCGGCGATTAAATCCTCCGCGCAAGTAATCAAACCCGCCTTGTTCAGGCGAATCAACTCGTTACATCCCTTCGAGCGCGAGTCCGTCACCCTGCCGGGGAAAGAATAGACATCCCTTCCGTAAGACAACGCGATGTCCGCCGTGATAAGCGAACCGCCTTTCTCCGCCGACTCCACCACGACCGTTGCGTCGGCGAGCCCGGCCACTATCCGGTTCCGGCGGACGAAATTGGGACGATCCGGCTCCGTACCGCTGGGAAAATCGGTCAACAGGCCTCCCCACTCCAGCATCTCCACCGCCACCGGACGGTGCACCGCCGGATAAATACGGTCCAGACCATGCGCCAGCACGCCTACGGTCGGCAAATGATTCTTCAAGGCACCCCGATGCGCCCGCACGTCGATGCCATACGCCAAACCACTCACCACCAGCAGGTCCGGAAAGCTCTTGGCCAAATCCTGAAGCAGGTTATCCGTCAGTTCCAACCCATACGCCGTCGCCCGACGCGTCCCCACCACGCTAATCACGTGAGAGGCGTTCAAATCCGTGTTTCCCTTGAAATAAAACAAGACCGGCGCGTCCGGACATTCCCGAAGCCGTGCGGGATAATCCGCGTCGGTCAAAAAATAGATTCCGATGCCGTTCTTCTCGGCGAAAGCCAATTCCTTCTCCGCCCGCGTCAATACGGCCGCGTCCTTAATCCCGGAAGCGAGCGTCTCCCCGATGCCGGGAATCTTCTCCAGCGCGCGCCGTTTCTCGCCGAACACCGCCTCCGCGTCGCCCAAACGCTCAAGGAGATGGCGGGCCAAGATATCGCCCACCCCTTCAATCATAGTAAGGCCTATTTGGTAAATCCGTTTATCTGTCATTCCACCCGTTCTTTTCGCGATTCCAGTTTTTTCAGCATCTCGTCAAAATATTCACCGCGGGTCAGCTTACCGTTCTCCACCACGACCGACTCCACGATTCCCTGAGCCGCCAGCACCTCGTCCGGGAGGCGGTAAATGTCCTGCTCGAACACCAGCTTCACCCCTTTCCGGTAGATGTTCAGACAGGAAAGATAATGGTCGCCGCTCCGCAAGGAGTGCTTGAAACGGATATCGACGCGAGCCACGAAAGCGTCAATACCCCGTTCGTGCAGGACTCCGAAATTCTCGCCCAACGACTCGATGAACTCATGCCGGGCATGTTCCATGTAATGTTGATAGTTGGAATTGTTCACGACCCCTTGCAAATCGCACTCATAGTCGCGCACCTTGTCTGTCAGTTTAAAAAGATACGTTTTCATCATTTAAAATCGTTTACCGGTTCCACTTTTTCCATCTTATAGAGGCGGTCGGACGGACGGACCTTCTCCGCCACCCGTATGGAGAAACGCTCGCCTTTCACGGTCTCCGCCACCGGCTTGAGGTCCACCCTTATCTCCTCCACCTTCTGCAGGACCGCCCCGGTCGTGGGGCCGGTGATCAAGATCTCGTCCCCTACCCGCAAGGAGCCGGACTCCATCTCGAACTCGGCGACCTTCAAGCCGCTGAAATACTTGATGCCTTTCGCCAGATAAACCTTCTTCCGGGTGGCGCCGGAACCATATTTGCCGCTCCAGTCGCCCAAACGTTGCCCCAAATAATAACCGTCCCAGAAACCGCGGTTGAACACCATGCGCAGACGCTCGTCCCACCGGGCCACTTTCGCCTCGTCGAACGTCCCCTCGCGATAGGCCTCGACCGCCTCCTTGTAACACTCGGTGACGATGCGGACATACTCCGGCCCGCGGGCGCGTCCCTCTATCTTGAACACGCACACACCGGCGTCCATCATCTTGTTCATGAAATGAATCGTCTTCAAGTCCTTGGGCGACATGATATATTGGTTCTCCACGTCCAGCTCGACCTGGCTGTCCTTGTCGCGTACCGTATAAGCCCGGCGGCAAATCTGCATGCACGCCCCCCGGTTGGCGGAAGCGTTCATCTCATGCAGGCTCAGATAGCATTTCCCGGAAATGGCCATGCACAAGGCGCCGTGCGCGAACATCTCGATACGCACCAGCTCACCCTTCGGGCCCCGGATTTGCCGTTCTTCTATCGCCTTGTAAATCTCGTGCACCTGTTTCAGGTTCAGCTCGCGCGCCAGCACGACCACGTCGGCGAACCGGGCGTAAAACGCCAACGCCTCCACGTTCGAGATATTCAACTGCGTGGAGAGATGCACCTCCTGCCCGATTTGGTTCGCGTAGCTCATGGCCGCCACGTCCGCCGCGATGACGGCGGAGATGCCCGCCTCCTTCGCCGCGTCGATAATCTCCCGCATCAAAGGCATATCCTCATCGTAAATCACCGTATTGACCGTCAGGTAGCTCTTGAGCCCCCGCTCCTCGCAAATCCCCGCGATTTTCCGCAAGTCCTCTACCGTAAAGTTATTCGACGAGCGCGAGCGCATGTTCAGCCCCTCTATCCCGAAATAGACAGAGTCCGCGCCACCTTGTATGGCCGCCATCAGCGACTCGTACGAGCCTACCGGAGCCATTATCTCAAAATCCGTCTCTCTCAAAATCCCATGTTTTAGATTACCGGGTCAAATTTACGAAAAAAGCGTGAGGTAAGTATAAAGGAAAAAAATAAAAGGCAGGGAGAAAAACTTCCGAACCCTACGGGAAAAAGTTCACGACATGCCGGACAAATCTCTATCTTTAGCCTAAAGATACATATCTGCAGGTTAAAGATACATATCTGCAGCCTAAAGATACATATCTTCAACCTAAAGATAGAGTTTTCACCGGCGGCTTTCGGATTTTCTCACGTGGGCTTTCCAAGTTTTCTTCCCGGTCTCCCGAAGTTTTCGCCATGAGCGTATCCGCCCCTTCGCCCCTGTTCCGGACCATGCGCGGCTTATATAATTTAACGTATTCCCATTCTTTCATCACGTCCATTCCGGTTTTCAATATAAAATGGCTTAAAAACGATACCATGTTTTTGAAAATTTTGGTTTCCTTTGGGTCGCAAATTCTAAATTTATTATCATGAATAACAGAAAAGCCATCACCGTCGCGGCTTTACTTGCCGTGATAATTCCATTTAACGCCTATTCCGGGAATCCGCTAAATGGAACCGCCGCAACCGCGATTACGCAACAAAGTAAAAAAATCACAGGTGTCGTGAACGACGCCACGGGGCTTCCCATCATCGGGGCGTCCGTCATCGTAAGAGGAACGACCACCGGTACCGTGACCGACGTGGACGGCAAATTCACGCTGGATGTCCCTTCCAACGCCACGCTCGAGATATCCTATATCGGATATAAGACCGTGGAGCACAAGGTGGGAAACAAAAACGACATCTCCATCGTCCTTTATGAAGACACGGAAAAGCTCGACGAGGTAGTCGTCATCGGATACGGAACCCGCAGCAAGCGCGACGTGACGACCGCCATCTCCAACGTCGGCTCGGAGACTATCAGCAAGTCCATCGCGATGTCGGCCGAGAACGCGATGCAGGGAACGATGAGCGGCGTGCAGGTCTCCGGAACGACCGGAAACCCGATGAGCCGTCCCACGATACGCATCCGCGGAACGAACACTTGGGGCGTATCCGACCCGTTGTACGTGATTGACGGCATCCCCATCACGGAGATGGGCGCAGGAATAGAGGGAGAGGACGAGCGGATAAAGGATGTACGCGGCCCGCTCAACATCATGACCATGATCGACCCGAACGATATCGAGTCCATCTCCGTATTGAAAGACGCCTCCTCCGCGGCCATTTACGGCGTGCGCGCGGCGAACGGTGTCATATTGATTACCACCAAGAAGGGACGGCTCAAAGACAAGCCGACGGTAGACTTCAGCGCGCGTTACGGCATCCAGAACATCACGAACGAGCTGGACTGGCTGACCACGCCGCAATACACCTCGTTCGTGCAAGGCGTGTTCGCCTCCGACCCGGAACGGACCATGGCGGAAGACAACATCGGCCGCTTCGACCCGAACGACCCTCGCTACTTGGGAAACTCGCCCACTTATGACTGGCAAAAGGCCGTCCGGAACAAGAACGCCGCGTCGCAGGATTATTCCGTAAGGGTTTCCGGCGGAACGGACAACACGGACTACTATGTCTCCGTAGGTTATTCGGACAGCGAAGGAACCTTATTGGTGAACGACTTGGAACGCTTCTCCGGAGCGGTGAAGGTAAACACGAAAATCAACGATTGGATTAAGGTGGGCTTGAACTACCGTCTGGTCAACGCCAAAGGACGCGACGTGGGCTCTACCTCCTATTTCGACGCGATGCGAGCCGCGCCATGGCAGCCTATCTATCAAGCGGACGGCATCCCCGGATACAACGGCTACGCCTACGCGGTGGGAGGCGTACAGGAAGACGGGAGCTATTCGGCCCAAAAACTATACGGACAAGGAACGCGCATCAACGTATTGGGCACAGCGCACTCGAACGACCAGAAATATGACTCTTGGCGAAACTTGGGTAACCTGTACGTGGAACTGATCCCGTTAAAGGGATTGACCCTGAAAGGAACGATCAGCATGGACCGTTACCAGACCACCCGTTACCAGTTCAAGGATTATGACTCGAACGGGTTCGACTACACCGCCGGAGACCCCCGTAGCTTGGGCGGCGGCAAGTCGGTAGGCTCGTACGAGGAGAGGGATACGTACAACAATAACATCACGGCGGAAATCATGGCGAACTACACACGCTCGTTCGGCGACCATAATCTGGACTTGTTGTTCAACTACTCCAACCAGCATTACGACGCGAAATACAAATCCGCCAACACGGAATACATGACCACGAAAAAAGACTACCTGTGGAACTTGGGCGGCGAGCGTAACTATACGAACGTAAGCTCGGAGCAAATGCGATGGGCGTTGCAGGGTTTCCTCTTCAGGGTAGGATACAATTATGATTATAAATACTACTTGGACGTGACGGTCCGCAGGGACGGTAGCGCGCGTTTCGCTCCGGAGAACAGATGGGGTACGTTTCCCTCCCTCTCGGCGGCATGGCGTATGAAAAACGAGCCTTTCCTCGAGAATGTCTCTTGGCTGGACGACTTGAAGCTGAGAGCCGGATGGGGACAGTTGGGAAACCAAGAGGTCCGCGATATGGCTTACCTGTCCGTGATATCCAAGAATCCGCATTACGCGATGGGTAACGCTGACCAAGCGAATCGCCCGGGTTCCGGTTCCTACCACGAAGGCGCGACCATCTTCGGCATCCCGAACAGGGACTTGTCGTGGGAAAAGACCGAGACCTACAACATCGGTTTCGACTCCCAACTGTTCTCCGGACTGACCTTCTCGGCGGAGTATTACTATAAGAAGACACATGGCATCCTCCAAGCGATAGACCTGCCCGCCAGCGTAGGCGTGATTGACGCGCCGGTAGCGAACGTGGCGAAAGTGCAGAACCAAGGTTTCGAGTTCAACATCAACTGGAGCGGGAATATCGGCAACGTCAATTATACGATTGGCGGTAACTTGACGACCACCGCCAACAAGGTGCTGGAGACCTACAAACATATCCCGACATCCGACGGAACCGTGGAAGAGGGTTACTCCATGTTCTATCATAAGGCATACGTCGTGGACGGTATCTTCCAAAGCGACCAAGAGGCGCAAGAATGGATGGCCACCCACGAGGACGTGAATTATCAGAAAGCCAAGGTCGGCGCCGGAGACTTCTACTTCAAGGATTTGCGCGGAGCGCCTAAGAACGAGGGCGAATTCTACTCCGAAGGACCTGACGGGAAAATCGACTCGTACGATATGGTTTGCGTCGGGAAGTCAATCCCCGGCTTCTTCTACGGTATCAACCTGAGCGCGGAATACAAAGGCTTCGACTTCAGCGCGCAGTTCACGGGCGTGGGCGACGTGGTCAAATACAATTCCATCAAAGCCGGCACCTTCTTCGCGACCGAGGGCGATAACGTGACCTCTATCGTTTATAACGCATGGACACCGCAGAACATGCAGAACGAATATCCGCGGCTCGTATTCGGAGACCCGGCGCAGAACCTGAGATACTCCACCTTCTTCTTCGAGAGCGCGGCCTATTTCCGCCTGCAAAACATACAAATCGGATATACCTTGCCGGAGTCCGTCTACAAGGCTTGCAAAAACTTCGTCCGCAACGTGAGGGTTTACGCCGGAGCGTCGAATGTCTTCACGATAACGCCCTACACCGGACTGGACCCGGAAAACGACACGTATCCAACACCTAAAACCGTATTTTTCGGAATAAACGCGAGATTCTAACATTTAAAACTAATTGGACATGAAAAGATTCAATATATTGTTATCGGCTATTTTTGGAGGGATGCTACTCTCTTGTACGGATGGATTGGACATCAAGCCTACGGGAGAGCTGGAAAGTGAATATTTCGAGACCGAGCTCCGGATACAGGAAGGCGTAGGAGCTTGTTACGCCACCTTGTCGAACATGTATGGGGCGCTGTTAGGCATCGGCGCCGGCATACACGAGATACTGCTGTTGCCAGGCGATGACGTGACGCATCAAGACGCCTCGCACGGGACCTTCGAGGCCTTCGCCGGCCTGAACAGCTCCACGGGGCAGGTAGCCACGTTATGGAGCCGAATGTACCAGATGATTTACCGTTGCAATTTCATCCTCGACAAGATAGAGGACCCGACCGTAAAGAGCGTATATACCACGCCCGGGCTATATGAGATAAACAAGGGCGAGGCGTTGTTCTTGCGCTCATGGTGCTTCTACCGCCTGTGGGATATGTTCCGGAAAGCGCCCATACAAGATACCCGAATCAACACTATCGCCGACGCGATACTGCCGCCATCGAAAGGTTTCGAGATGCTGGACAAGGCTATCGCCGACCTTGAGGAAGCGGCGCAACTGCTGCCGGACGAGTCCTATTGGGCGGCGGATACGGAAAGAGGACGGGCGTTCAACGAGAGCGCTTACGGATTGCTGGTAAGGTGCTATGTGCTGAGGGCGCGTTACAACAACCGGAGCGTCGAGGATTACCAAAAGGCGATAACCGCTTTCGAGAAGATAAAGACTCGCTCGTTGGTGCATTTCGCGGAGAACTTCGACTACCGTTACGAGAACAATGCGGAATCCCTGTTCGAGTTCCAGGCCAGCCACGCCACCGAGCAGGACAATCCTTGGCTGGATAACGACTTCGGCGGAGGCGTCGGGCAAATGGGCGCGATGTACCATTATTCCACCTCGCATTACAGCAACTACGAGACCGGCATCTACGGGCCGACCAAGAAGTTGATGAACGCCTACGAGGAGGGCGACCCGAGGAAAGAGCTCACCTTCGCCAACTATACGACCAACGTCAACGGGGATGTCTCCGTACCCGCCCCGGCATGGGACAAGTTCGACGGCTACCAATTCATGAAATACGTCACGCCCGGAAGATGCTGGTTCGAGCCGACATGGGGCATCCTGTCCACCAACAACACACGCCTGATGCGTTACGGAGACATCAAGCTGCTTGCGGCAGAGGCCTATCTGCAAACCGGGAACAGCGCCATGGCCCTACGGCAGGTGAACGATATCCGCGAAAGGGCGCGCAGGTCGACAACGGACGGCTCCATCTCCGACGCACCGAAAGACCTGACCTCCATCTCAATGGAAGACATCATGAACGAACGCTTCATCGAGCTCGCCGCGGAAGATGGCATACGCTGGACCGACCTTCGCAGTTGGCACGCCGCCGGATACATCGACTTGAGCACATGGTCGCCAACCGATTTCGGATACAACTACGAGAGCGCCAATTTCGAGTTCGAGGCCCCCAAGCACCTGTTGTTCCCCATCCCGCAGACGGAGATGAACACCAACCCGCAGATGATGGCGGACGGCAACAATCCGGGATATGAATAAACATCCATCGGCGATATAACAATAAAAATAAAGACGAGCGTGTTTTTCCGGAGGCACACTCGTCTTTTTTTGAAAACACGCTCGCGCTTTCGAGAAAACATTATCGAGAAAAAAAGACGAAAAATTACGTACCTTCGCGAACGTATCGTTAGCGAGAGGAGAATATGAGAATCGGTTCGATTGACTTAGGGGAACGGCCGGTGCTGCTGGCGCCGATGGAGGACGTGACGGACATCTCGTTCCGCTTGATGTGCAAGCGGTTCGGGGCGGACATGGTATATACGGAGTTCGTGTCGAGCGACGCGCTCATCCGCAGCGTGAACAAGACGCTCCAGAAGCTGGACGTGTCCGACGAGGAACGCCCCGTGGCTATCCAGATTTACGGCAAAGACGTGGCGACGATGGTGGAGGCGGCCCGCGTCTGCGAGGAGGCGAGGCCGGACATCCTCGACATCAACTTCGGCTGCCCGGTGAAGAAGGTGGCGGGAAAAGGCGCCGGGGCGGGTATGCTACGCAATATCCCGCTGATGCTGGAAATCACGCGGGAAGTGGTGAAGGCGGTCCGAATCCCCGTCACGGTGAAAACCCGATTGGGCTGGGACAACGACAACCGCATCATCGTGGAGCTGGCGGAACGATTGCAGGACTGCGGCATCGCCGCCCTTACCATACACGGGAGGACACGGGCGCAGATGTACACGGGAGAGGCCGACTGGACCCTGATAGGCGCCGTGAAGGAGAATCCCCGCATGCGCATCCCGATTATCGGTAACGGCGACATCACCTCCGCCGAGTCGTGCGAGCGGCGCTTCGATGAATATGGCGTCGACGCGGTGATGATAGGCCGGGGAAGCATCGGCCGCCCGTGGATATTCCGCGAGGTGAAACATTACCTCCGCACGGGAACTCCCTTGCCTCCGGAACCTTTCGGATGGTATCTGGACATCCTGAAAAAGCAGGTGCTTCAAAGCGTGGAACGGCTGGACGAGCGCAGGGGCATCCTGCACATCCGCCGCCATCTCGCGGCTACCCCTCTGTTCAAGGGAATCCCGGACTTCAAGCCAACCCGCGTGGCGATGCTGCGCGCGGAAACCGTCGACGAGCTTTTCGATATCATGGACCGGATTCCCCTGAATCATGAATCGCGGCCCGAAACTCATGATTCGTAACCAGTTAGCCCCGGTTTGTATCATATTGTATTTTTTACAACATTTTTAGACGAAAAATATCACGTTTCTCTTGGCATATCTGACAAAAGCGTTTATATTCGCGATGAGTTTTTTTCATAGTATTTTAGATCTAAGGTTAAAAAAGTCTTTGCGAAAAGAGGATCGAGAGATTATCTTTCCGTGGAGCGCATTAAAGGCCGCTTTTTCGGAAGCGGCTTTTTTTATCGCTTGTCCCTCATCCTTTGTTTTACGAAGTTTTTTCCCTAACTTGCGCCTCCATAGTTTTCCACGAATCCGAACGAGATGAGAAAAACAGGTTTAATCGCTTTTGTCGCTTTACTGTGGACATTAACGGGATGCGGCCACGGTGAACGGACGGACGACGCCCTCGTCACGGTAGATGTCACGCGGGCGTATCCAGAAAAAAGAATAGCCATTCAAGAGCTTTTCGATATCGAGTATGTCCCGCTGGAGACAACGGACACGTTCCTCATGGAGGGCCGCGTGGCGGATGTCGGCGAACGGTTCATCGCCGCGGCGAACCCCAAGCAAGGCGATATCTTACTGTTCGACAGGGCCACGGGGAAAGGAGTCCGCGCAATCAACCATCGCGGGCAAGGGCCCGGAGAATACGGGCTCATCTTCGACCTGCTCCTCGACGAGCCCAATAACGAGATGTTCGTGAACGATGGCCCCGCCAGCAAGATTCACGTCTACGACCTCGAAGGGAATTTCAAACGTACCATTCCTTACGAACCAGGCGTTCTCCTCTCTTTCCTGGTCAACTACGACGAGGAGCGTTTCCTCGCCCAATGCACGTTCCCTTCCCGGAGCGGAGGCCCTCAAAACACTTTCTACCTGCTCTCCAAACGCGACGGAAGCTTGACCGGCATACCCATCCCCTACGAGCGGAAAATCTCCGTCGCCCTACATGGCCAAAACGAGAACGGGGTGTCCGTACGAGGTCCGAGGAACCACTTCGTCGCGCCTTACCGCGACGGTTGGTTGCTGGCGGAGCCGTCGGCGGACACGATTTACCTAAGCGACCCTCAAAAGGGGACGCGCCCGTTCATAATTCGCGTACCCTCCATTCAAGGGATGGAACCCGCGGTTTTTCTTTTCCCCGGAGCGTACACCGGCCGTTACCTGTTCCTGCAATCCGTAAAGAAAGAATACGATTTCGAGCGGGAGGAAGGATTTCCCGCGACAACCCTTATGTTCGACTCGCGAGAAAGTAAGTTTTACGCCTGCGAACTCTATGACAAAAATTATCCGGAACGGGAAATCCCGGAAATCTTCCAGCGATGCTTGGACAAGGAGACCCTATCCGCGGTCGTCTTGGAAAACCAAGAGCTGGTCGATGCCTCCCGGCAAGGGAAATTAAAGGGAGAATTGAAGGAAATCGCCGAGAGACTGGACGAGGACGACAATCCCACGCTCCTTATCGTCAAATATAAAAAATAAAACCACTACCTTCGCGGTAACAAACGAATTGCCATGAAAAAGAGAATAGTCACCTTTGGAGAAATCATGCTACGGCTGGCCACGCCGGATTACCTGCGCTTCAGCCAAGCCGACCGATATACCGCCACTTTCGGGGGAGGAGAGGCGAACGTAGCCGTATCGCTCGCCAACTACGGGATGGAGAGCGAGTTCGTCACCCGCCTGCCTAAGAACGACATCGCCCGCGCTTGCGTCATGGAGCTACGGCGATATGGCGTAGACACATCAAACATCGTTTACGGAGGCGACCGGATAGGGATTTATTTCCTTGAGACCGGCGCCGTGGCGAGAGCCAGCAAAGTCATTTACGACCGAGCGCGTTCCGCCATCGCGGAAATCCAGCCGGGCATGGTGGATTGGGAAAAGATCTTCGAGGACGCGGCATGGTTCCATTGGACCGGCATCACGCCGGCGATATCGGAAGGGGCCGCGAAAAGCTGCCTGGAAGCCATCCAAACGGCGAACCGGATGGGCGTGACCGTCTCTTGCGACCTCAACTACCGGAAGAACCTGTGGAAATACGGGAAAACCGCTGCGGAGGTCATGCCGGAGCTGGTAGAGGGATGCGACATCATTTTAGGGAACGAGGAGGACGCGGAGAAGGTGTTCGGCATCAAGCCAAAGGGATTCGACGCGACCGCCACGGAGGGCGAAGTGGAGGCGGACTCGTTCCGCTCCGTATGCGTCCAGCTGACGAGCCGTTTCCCGAAGGCGAGAAAGGTCATCATCACGCTAAGAGGCTCCATCAACGCCAATCACAACACATGGGGCGGCGTGCTATATGACGGAGACAAGCTATACCAATCCCGACGGTACGACATCACGCATATCGTGGATCGCGTGGGTGGTGGAGATGCCTTCATGGGCGGACTGATATACGGCTTGCTGACCTATCCGGGCGATGACCAGAAAGCGTTGGACTTCGCGGCGGCGGCCTCTTGCCTGAAACATACGATTTACGGAGATTTCAACCAAGTGAGCGTGGAAGAGGTGGAGAAGCTGATGGCCGGCGACGCGTCGGGAAGGGTTTCCCGCTGATGACCGTTCATTAATACCTATTTATAAAGATGGCACGATTCAACAAAATAGAGACTTTACGGGCGATTATCCAAACCGGAATGGTTCCCGTATATTACAATAGCGATATCAAGACCGCCAAGCAAGTCGTCCGGGCTTGTTATAAAGGCGGCGTAAAAGCTTTCGAGTTCACCAACCGAGGCGACTTCGCGCACGAGGTGTTCGGCGAGCTGGTGAAATTCGCGGCAAAAGAGTGCCCGGAACTCATCCTTGGAGCCGGCTCCGTGGTCGATGCCGCCACCGCCGCGTTGTTCATCCAATTAGGGGCGAACTTCATCGTCGGTCCGCTTTTCAATCCGGAAATCGCGAAGGTCTGCAACCGACGCCTCATCCCTTATGTGCCCGGCTGCGGCTCCGTGTCGGAAATCGGCTTCGCGCAAGAGGCGGGATGCGACCTCTGCAAGATTTTCCCCGCCGGGAGCGTAGGCGGGCCCTCGTTCGTCAAGAACATCAAGGCGCCGATGCCCTGGACCCTGCTCATGGCGACCGGAGCCGTGGAGCCGAGCGAGGAGAACCTCGCCGCATGGTTCAAGGCCGGCGTGACCTGCGTGGGCATGGGCTCGAAACTATTCCCCAAAGAGGCTATCGCCTCCGGCGACTGGCAGGCTATCACCGAATTATGCCGCCACGCCTTATCCATCATCAAAAAACAACGCGACCTATGAAGACATTCCTTGACCCGGATTTCCTGCTCCGGACCGACACGGCGAAAGAGCTCTACCACGAACACGCGGCGAAAATGCCGATTATCGATTACCATTGCCACCTCGATCCTCGCCAAATCGCAGAGAACCACGCCTTCGACGACCTGACGGAAATCTGGCTGGGAGGCGACCATTATAAATGGCGAGCGATGCGGGCGAACGGCATCCCGGAGGAGTACATCACGGGCGACAAACCCGCCTACGAGAAATTCCTCAAATGGGCGGAGACGATGCCCTACCTGATGCGGAACCCGCTCTACCACTGGACACATTTGGAATTGAGCCGGATATTCGGCATCGACCAAATACTTAACGCCTCTACCGCCCGCAGAATTTACGAGGAATGTACGGAGAAGCTACATACGCCCGAATTCCGCGCGCAGGCGATTATGCGCCGGATGAACGTGGAGGTGGTCTGCACCACAGACGACCCCGCCGACACGCTCGAGTTTCACCGGCAGCTACGCGAGAGCGGATTCCAGGCCCGCGTCTATCCGGCATGGCGGCCCGACAAGGTACTGGCCATCGATTCGTCCCAATCTTTCAACGACTACCTAAGTCGGCTGGAAGCCGCGAGCGGCAAGACGATTCTCTCCTGCCGGGATTTGCTGGATGCGTTACAAGAACGGCATGATTTCTTCGAGAGCCAAGGATGCGTATTGTCCGACCACGGACTGGACACCTTCTACGCGGAACCTTATACGGCAAGGGAGATAGAAGAGATATTCCTCAAGGCGCGGATGGGCAAGATACCCTCCGGACAAGAGGTCCGGCAGTTCCGCTCGGCGATGCTCTACGAGCTGGCGGCGATGGATGCCCGAAGCGGATGGGTACAACAATTCCACATCGGAGCGAACCGAAACAACAATGCGCGAATGTTTGAGGTGTTGGGACCGGACAGCGGCTTCGACGCCATCGACGACCAACCGATAGCGGTCTCCATGAACCGGTTCTTCAGTCGCCTGGACAAGGAAGGACGGCTGGCGAAAACCATCGTCTACAACTTGAACCCCCGCGACAATGCTCTCATGGTGGCCAACGCTTACAACTTCAACGACGGCAGCGTCCCCGGAAAGATGCAATACGGCGCCGCATGGTGGTTCCTCGACCAGATGAACGGCATACGCTCCCAGCTCGACAACCTGTCGAACTTAGGATTGTTGAGCCGCTTCGTAGGTATGCTGACCGACTCACGGAGCTTCCTCTCCTATCCTCGCCACGAGTATTTCCGCCGCATCCTATGCGACCTGCTGGGCGAAGAGGTGGAACAAGGGTTACTGCCCGTTTCCGAGCTCCCGTTCATTGGGCGGATGGTGGAAGACATCTGTTACCACAACGCGAAACGCTATTTCGGATGGTAATTTTCCCTCCAAAATTTCCTTCGAAGGGAATTTTAATTTCCTTCGAAAGAAACTCCAATTTCCTTCGAAAGAAATTTATTTTTCTTCCGAAGGAAATTAACGATCTCTCCAAAACCGCTTCACAAAAGGCCTCCTGAAAGTTTGTAACAGGTTTGTAACACTTTTTTCATTTAAAAATAACATTAATCTATATGAATATAACTTGAAAAATACATATATTTGCAATGTTTTCTATAAAATCATGCAAACAGGTTCACGAGGAACTCAGCTTTTTGATTCACGCAAGGATGTTTTTCCGGTAAAAACTTACTTGACGACGGACAAGAAGGCCAAATAAAAAGGAATATGAAAACAAAAAGACAGTTTCGAACAGCGATAAGACCGACGCATAAAGGACAACAAATATTAAAATTAACGGAGTTCCTCGTGGACTCTGTTAATCCAGCATATATTAATCTTTTATAAAACAGCAGGAATATGAGAAAAAAGATTCACAAATCCACCGCTGTCAAACAGCTATGCGTAAGCATCCCGTTATGCTTCATAGCCGTCGGAGCACAAGCGACCTCGGTCGCCGATATGCCCGGAAACAGGTTTGACATGGAGGTAGCCGCTTCGAACGAGACGAACGCCAAGCAACAAAGCACAAAACAGGTATCTGGAGTCGTGATTGACGAAGCAGGTATTCCCGTCATCGGTGCGAATGTCATCGAGAAAGGGACGACCAACGGAGTGATGACGGACTTGGACGGTAAATTCCAACTACAGGTTCCGGAGAACGCCATCTTGGAAATCAGCTACATCGGTTATTTGAAACAGGAAATACCCGTCAGCGGGAAAAGTACGTTCAACGTTACATTAAAAGAAGATACGCAACAACTGGAAGAGGTGGTCGTGTTGGGTTACGGCGCGGGACAACGCAAGCAAGACCTTTCCGCCTCTGTCGGCGTGTTGAACAATACGGAAGACTTGGTGGTACGTCCGGTGACCTCTACCGAGAGTATGTTGCAAGGCCAGTTGGCGGGCGTTACCGTACAAGCGCAGGGTGGAGACCCGACATCTACGCCTTCCATCGTGATTCGCGGCCAGGGTTCGCAAAACGGCGATAACGTGCTGTGGGTAGTCGATGGCGTGCCCGGCGCGCCGATCGCGTCCATGAACGATATCGAGTCTATCGTCGTCCTGAAGGATGCCGCTTCCGCCGCTATCTACGGAGCGCAGTCCGGAGCGGGAGGTGTTATCCTCGTCACCACGAAGAAAGCGAAATTAGGAGAACCCAGCGTGACATACGATGCCACTTTCGGTGTCCGCAAAGCCAGTAACCTGGTTACGCCGTTGACCGCCGAGGAACAAATCCAAATGCGCCAATTGTCTTACGCCAATGCGGGCATGACCCTGCCAATTGGTTGGGACACGTCGCGTAACCCGTGGATCGCCACGACCCGTACGAACTGGATGGACGAGATTTTCCGTACGGCGTTCTACCAACGTCATAACGTAGCCGTGAACATGGGTACGGAAAAGGCGTCGCACCGTGTATCGTTCGCTTACGATAACGACCAAGGTACGTTGATTAACACCTTCAACAAGAATCTCTCGTTGCGTTACAACGGTAGTTACCAAATCAACAAGTGGGTGAAGATTACCGAGGATTTCGTATGGAAAAACAATGAGAACCGTTCCTCCGATACGAACAGCGCTTACACAGGAGCTATCCTTTCCGCGGTATATATGCCCTCCAGCGCAACGGTCTACAATCCGTTGGACGGAAGCTATGGCGGAACGACCACCGAAGATCCCGCTTACATCGCACAATATGGCTCAAACTTCTCCGATATCCACGGCGACGCGGTGAACCCGGTCCGTTTGCTGGAGGCGGACAATCGTTTCAACCGTACCAGCAACATCTGGAGCACGACCAGCTTGGAGCTCGCGAATATCGTACCAGGCTTGAAGTTCGTGAGCCGCTTCACCTATAACTTGGACAACAACCTGTACAAGAACTTCAGCCCGATTCGGGATGAGGTAGGTAAGCCCGCCTTGAATAATACGTTGACCGAGACCACTTATCGCACGGACCGTTGGAAAACGGAAAACACGTTGACTTACGACAATACGTTCAACGACAAACATACGGTTGGTGCCCTGTTCTCCACCACGGCTGACCATTACAGCCAACGCAGTCTAGAGGTGACCGGTAATGATTTCGCGGATGAGTCCGCTTATCTACAATACCTCGCTTACGCCGGCAACATCACGGCGGAGGATTTCTTGGGAGGTCCGGACGCGAACGTCTCCTTAATCGCCCGTCTGGCTTATTCGTACGATGACCGCTATTTCGTGACCGCCTCTTGGCGCCGTGACTATGCCGGTCGTTTACCAAAAGAGAATAACTACGGCGATTTCCCCGCCGTGACCGCCGGTTGGAAACTCTCGAAAGAGTCGTTCTTCCCGGAGACGGATTGGCTGAACCTGTTGAAGGTCCGTGCCTCTTGGGGACGTGTCGGTAACTTGGGCTCTATCGGTTACAATTATAAATCCGCCCTTCTTTCCAAAGACACATGGCTGGAACAAGCGCAATATGGCGTGGAGTCAAACCTGACTTGGGGCAACTTCGTCTATTTCCAGACGGCGATGAACCCGAACCTGACTTGGGAGACTTCCGAGCAATGGGACTTGGGTCTGGACGTGGATATGTTCGACAACCGCCTGAGCATGGCGTTCGATTACTTTGACAAGCGGACGTTCAACTTGATTCAATCACAATCGATGGGCTGGCCTGTCTACATGGGTATCGACGCCTTATTGGTCAACCAAGGCGAGGTGCGCAACCGAGGCTTCGAGGCGCAAATCAACTGGAACCATCAAGTGAACAAAGACTGGAGTTACTTCGTGGCCGGTAACTTCTCCTACCTGAAGAACTGGGTATCCGACATCGGCGTGCGGAATCCGGACGGTACGCCGGGCGTATGGACAGGCGACGGTAGCTTCCGTAACATCCCGTACATCTACCAGACCGCCGAGGGCGAACCATTGAACTCGTTCTACCTCATCAAGACCGACGGTATCTTCCAGTCCGATGAGGAAGCCGCCGCTTACGTGGACAAGAACGGTAATCGCATCCAGCCGAACGCTCAAGCGGGCGACTTGAAATTCGTGGACTTCAACGGCGATGGCGTAATCGATGACAACGACCGTCAGTATTGCGGTAGCGCGACCCCGAAGACCACCTTCTCCTTCTCCGGAGGATTCACGTGGAAGAACCTATCCGTCAGTGCGATGTTCCAAGGCGTGGGTGGCGCGCAAGCCTTCTATGCGGGTAAATATATGTTGTTGAGCGACGTGGAAGGAAACTTCAACCGCTCGAACGAGATCTTGGACGCTTGGAGCCCGACGAACACCGGTTCCGACATTCCACGTCTCTCTAAGAACGACCCGAACAGCAATTTCAGCCGTCCGTCTGACTGGTACTTAGAGAACGCATCCTATCTGCGTCTGAAGAACTTGACGGTATCTTACAACTTGACCGACTTAGTCCGTAAATGCTCGCACCTGAAGGAGCGCAACAGCGCGTTGTCAGTTTACTTCAGCGGCGAAAACCTCTTTACCATTACGAGCTATTCCGGTATGGATCCTGAGTGCGGTGGCTGGGACGCTTTGAAATACCCGGTTTCGCGCGTGTTCTCTCTCGGTCTGAAATTAACTTATTAATCGGATACGTTTTATTAGATGTTTAAATCAACAAAGAAGAATTATAAGATGAAGAAACATATTGCTATATTATGTATGTCCGTGTTGGCGTTCAGTTCTTGTAGCGACTTCCTCGATGTGCAACCGGAGGGAAACGCCACGATCGACAACTATTTCACGAACGACCAGCAGGCGATTGACGCGGTTGACGCGTTATACGCCCATATCCAACAGGAGGGTTGTTACGGACGTGAGTTGTTTTGGGAACAAGGAGCCGCTAACGACGTCGTATGGGGACGTACCCGCGGTTACAATACTTTGGCGACATTCGAGTACACGGGCGAGGAATCGCCGCTGACCGACGTATTCGAGCGTCTGTACATCGTGATGTCCCGCTCGAATTGGGTCATTCAGGAGTTGTTGAAAAAAGAGGCCTCTTCCTCGTTGAGCGAGATCGAGAACCGCAGTTTGGGCGAGGCTTATTTCTGCCGCGCGTGGTCGCACTTCCTCATCGCTTACCGCTACGGTACGAACGAGCAGGGCGTGCCGTTCGTGCGCTATGAGGATTTCGAGGATGGTTACGACAACTCAATACCGCCCCAGCGCGCCACGGTGATGGAGAACTATCAACTGATTATCGATGACATGGAGAGCGCCATCGCCCATCTGCCTCGCTTCGAGGAGTATGACGCGGACAACCGGGGACGCGCGCATCAAGCGGCGGCCATCGCTTTCCAAGCGAAAACCTACGCATATTGGGCGACTTGGGACGAGTCGAAATGGAACAACGTAATCGAGTTGGTCAACCGTTTGGAGTCGGAATATGGCCGCGATTTAGCACCGACGTTCGATGAGTTGTTCTCCTCCGATTTCGCGAACTACTGGAACGCCGAATACTTATGGACCATCCCCGGCAACGGCGGTACGCAAATGGGCGGCTCGGAGTTTCCGGGTGTCATCTTGGAGAACCAAGGCTGGGGTAAATACAACGGCTGGGGACAGAACAAGCCAACCTTGGATATCTACGAGGAGATGTTGAAAGACGGTGAGGGTAACGACCGTTTGGTACGTTCCATCTTAGAATACAACCAAGAGTTCCAGTTCTTCGGCGAGACCCGTCGCTTCTATTCGGCGTCTGACTTGGAGGCCGGCTTCCAAATCAATAAATACATGGATCCGTTCAAATACGCCGATCCCGTATCGGCCGGAACGGTCAGCTCCAACGGCGACTGGCCTACGGTTCGTGTGAACTTCCCGATTATCCGCTTCGCCGAGATGTTGTTGTTCCGCGCCGAGGCGTACCTGATGACCGGACAACCCGACAAGGCGGCGCAAGACATCAACCGCATCCGCCTGCGCTCGAATTTGCAACCGTTGAGCGGCTCGGCTACGATGGCGGACTTGTATCACGAGCGTCGTTGCGAGTTGGCGTTCGAGTTCACCGACCACTTGTTCGACCTCAAGCGTTGGCATCGCTCCTCGAACGGAGAGATCAAGGCTTTGGCGGAGAAAGAGTTGAACTCCCGTCCGCGTGTACGTAAATACGAGGACCGCTCCGATCCGGAATCTCCGTTCACGGTGAGTTACTATGAGGACTACACGAACAAGCGGCCTTATCAGGATTACATGATGGTGTTCCCCTACGCGAGCGAGCAAATCACGAAGGCGAACGGCCAATTGAAACAGAATGCGGGATATTGATTCCATTCATTTTTCACCATACTATAAAAAACGGGTTGCCTCAGTCTTGGGGCAACCCGTTTTCTTTCGCTCACTCGGACAACAGCCTCATCGCCTCATAGCCCATCCGGCAATTATGATAAGGACAACGCCACATACTGCACTTCAATCCTCTCGTATCCGGCACATTATCAGGGGAAACGGTACCATACCATTCCCCATGCTCAAAGTCTATCATGTTTTTCTTAATCCAATACCATGTTTTTTCCGAAACACGGTAATAAAATTCCTTCCCGGTGAGCCTCCATGCGTTCAAGCAACCCACGACGGTCTCCGCCTGGCACCACCAAGACAAATATCGCTGATATTCCGCTCCGTTTCGCTCATAAATCATCGCGCCATCCGGCGTAAGTCCATCCCGTAAAGCGTTATCCGCCAGCCTCAAGGCGACAGGCACGACGGATTGGAGCAACGCGTCGTCGCCCAAAACCTCCGCGGCCTCCGTGAGAAGCCAGGAAGTCTCGATATCATGGCCATAAGAATCGATATCCTCCAAATTGTTCCATGTCATATCGAAATACAAGCCGAGATGCCCCGTCGCCGGATTATACATTTTCTCGGTGACGATACGGACCAAGGCCGCGAGCCGGGCGGACAACACCTCGTCCTTCCAAACCCTGAACAATGACGTATAGGCCTCCAATACATGGATATGCGTATTCATCGTCTTCGGTGCGATTCCTTTCCCGTCATAACCATATCTGTCCGGTGTTTTCCAGTCTCTCGTGAAAGAATCGATATAACCGTCGTACACCGGCTCACGAGCGTATTGCTCCAACACACGATAAAGGGCCACCGCCTCCTGAAGGCTCACCTCGTCGCCGGTCGCCCGATAATGCTCCGACAACCCGTAAATAGCAAACGCTATCCCATAGGTCTGCTTATCGCTATCCGCGGGCGTTCCGTCCGGATGGACGCTCCAATAAGCGCCTCCCCACTCCCTATCCATAAAGTGAGACAACAGATAATCCCGCGCGCGATTCGCCAAACGCTTGTAAGACTCATCCCCCAACAAACGGTAAGCGGAGGAGAAAGTCCACAATATCCGAGCGTTCAACACCAACCCTTTATCCGCTTCTTTCCGAGGCGTCCCATCAAAAAGCAACTCCCCATAGAACCCACCCGAAGAATCGGGAGCGTATTTACTCCAAAAAGGCAACAGGTTCCCCTCCAAATCGGACAGAATCTCGCTCTTCAGCTCCTCGGGTACCAATCTCTTTCTCTCCTCACACGACATGAGCGTCAGCGCCAACGTCGCAAGTACCAATAATATTCTCATCATCTTATCTTTCGCTTTTCAAAAAAACACCTCTACACGCTTTCTCACGCGCCTACTCCAACAATCGCCGAGCCGCCAGCGCCAAGAACATATAATGGGACGAGCCTCCCCCCAAGACATATTCCGTCTGCTGCCACAGGAACGGGAAAGTAAGAAGCTCCGGAAAGTCCGGACGAATCAACGCCGTACCGGAAATCACGCCTCCCGGAATATAAGACCAATCCGCGCGGTTGAAACCATAGCCCACGGTCGCCGATACCGCTCCCACGCCGGAGGCGAACGAGGCCGTATTACTTCCCGGATGACATCCCAAGACAAAATTCAACGCGTTATAGATATAATCCGGCTTGAATATATCGGGATAACTCTCATGCAGGAAATATTGGTTGAAACCGAAAGACTGGATTTCCCAACCGGCACCCCAGATATGAGGACGGTAAGGTATGCCGTATGGAGTCTCGGCTCCCCGCTCCTCTATCTGACGGCTATAAGCCAGCAAAGCCTCCCGCAAAGCGCCGGAGAAACGAGCGTCGCCCATCGCCTTGTCCGCCCGACCAAGGAACCAAGCCACCCGGTCGATATGCTTCACGATGTAATCGCTTTGGGACAGGAGATAATCCTTATATACCTTGTCTTTCGTCGTCAAGAACAGCTCAACGGCGGCATGGATCCGGGCATGGGTCGCCGATTTATCTATCCTGGTACGCTCGAATAACGCCTCCGCCACTTCCAGCGACTGGACGCTAAGCGTATCGTTAAAACCTTTCAACACGCGCGACACCGCGGCGAGATGAGCCGCCGTCGTCAACTCGCGGGACGGGTTATCCTCCGTGAACACCCAACGGTCATCCTCGTTACCCGGCCGGTTATCGGTCATGGCACCCGCGTCGCCCAGCATCACGTACTGTCGGAGGCTATTGCAAATAATGCCCCGATAAAGACGCCCCAACGCCCGATATCCTCCTACGACCGCCAGTGCGCCATGCTCCACCTGTTGCAGCAAATCCGGCTTCCCGTCCGGCTGATGAATCTCCACCACACGTGTCGTCTGGTCTATCGAGGTGACATCATAATCCACCTTAAACGCCTCATACGTCAACGCCAAGATATAAGCCTCACCGCTCTGCGACTCTACCCGAAGGTCAAAATCGCCGGCGTCATGCCACCCTCCACGGTTCAACCCCGGCACGAAACCGCCCGCCTCGAACCCCGTAGGGATGTCCGGCTCCTGACTATAACCATCGATATGATTGAGGACCGGCGCCATACGAGCGTCATCCAAATGGCAAAAGTCATGCCATACACGGTACTTCTCGTTCACACGCATGTGGCACATCTGCACCGGAAGGAAATATTCCAGCACGGGTTGCCATACTCCACGTTCGTACACGTCCTTCGCCACACGAAATACAGAAGATGACGATTCCCCATACCGGAGCAGATACATCCCCTCCTCCTTTACCGAGGAGAAATCACATTTCAGGTAACGGTACCGCAAAAAGTCGCCCCACGGCACAGGCTGAATATCAGCCACTTTTTCCTCACCATCCTCACCCAAACGATAAAGCGTGGCGGACCACGACGGCGTATCCCGTTTATCCATCTCGATGACAGCGACTTTCGCCTGCTCCGGATGATAACCCACTTGCGACAGCTGAACGACCGGCTTATACATCCAACCCTCCACCACATTCGGCGTAATCACCCATTCGACCGCTCCGTTTGTTTTCCCCGCGGGAATCTCGCTACGAACGACGAACCAACCGTTATTATGATTCATCCGCCCATCATATAGCTTCAGTTCCGAGGTCTCGGAAACAATCGTAAAACGCGTATACTCATCCTCCGGACAGACCGTGAAACGATGTCCGACGGCATAGGGTTCCGCTATCAAATCATCGGCGGTAATCGGATTGTATCCATTTCGCCGCGCCAAGACCTCCATATCGGCTACCTTCCCGGGTTCATTCCTCAAGTCACGATTCGTCCATACCCTCTCCGTGTTACCCTTTTCATGCGTCACAGGTCCATTCGGCTGGTGGGGGAATATACTGGAAAAGCCATCCATCAGCCACGACTTCCCGAACAACGAACCGGGGAAAAGTTCCATATTAAAACCGACCTTCCCCAAAAACTCCTCCGGAATAGGGCGATCCAAATCTACCGTAACACGTATCGAGCCTCCCTCAGCCTTTACCTTGACCGTATAATCAAACCGCAAATCCGGATAAATCATCGGATTGAAACCCAACAAATGACGGGACGAATCCGGATAACTTAAATAACACGTAATCTCGTTGTTTTCCCTGTCCAATATCCGTTCCTTTTGTTTGGGTACGGGTTGCCACTGTCCCGGCGTATGTTCCAATCGAATATCCCCGTTGGTCGCGATCCGATGACCATGCATAATCAGGCTGACACCCCCTTGATGTCCCTCCGGATAGATATCGTCGAAAGCCATTACGTCTACTCCTTGATTAGAGAAATAGCCGTTTTCACCCAATTTAAACGATCGCGCCTCGGAAAAGAGACATATCCAAAGTCCCAAAATAGCTAAAAAGATTCCTTCGCTTCTCATAAACACCCTCCTGTTACATGTATCAATATTCATTCAACGGAGGCAAAGCTCCATACCAAGCGGAAGGTTGATATTTCCATTTCGTGCCGGTAGACTTCACCTTCGGAAGACGTTCCGGCGTCAGGTCAAACATTCGCTCGTTCCGGTAAAGGGGAGCTCCTATCTGATTCCCATCCGGCAAATATTCCACCAGAACGGCATCGAACTGTCCGGGACGGCTGGGTCTGTTCTTCACGCCTTCCACCAGATTCTCCCGAGCGACGAAATTTTTCGCTTTCAAACGCTCGGCTATTTTCCCGGCCTTCTCATTAAAGCCGAACTCATAGTCCCAACCCTTATCGCAAATATTCCGATAGATATAGACATCCTTGAAGTTCTGTGACAATATATCGATACTGCCTACACCCCCGCTATATACGTTCGGCGTACCGCAACGATAAAACGTGTTGTTGTAAATATGGATGTCCGAACGGAGATTGTTCCCGCCCCACATACCGAACAACAGACCAGATGCCGTCATATTACAAATCACGTTGTGATGGAAGCGGATATTCCGCAATTCCGCGCCTTTTCCTTCGACACTGATGGCGAACCCCCAAAAACAATCATGCGCCACGTTGTCGTAAAGCTCGATATCCTCCAGCAAGCCGAACCACGCATCCACATAATAAGCCTGACGGGGAACATCGTTCACCCGGTTATGATGCACTTTCCCGTAACGGCTCATCTCCTTGCAATCGATACCCTCCTTATGGCAATGGTGGACATGATTATAAGAAATCTCGAAATGTCTCGCCCCACAAACCGATATCGCCTCATGCGGGGCCTCCGAACCGGCCTTCACGCCTTCCACCCGATAGTCCAGCTCGTTCGCGCCCGTCACCGTGCAACGGGTCACTTGGACAGCGTCCACGTACCAAACCCCAATGCCGGAATTATAACTGCGATGGGAGGCGCAACCCTCCAATACGATATGATGGGTAGGACTCTCGCGGGCAGGGTCGAAAGTGACATGAGAGCCGCCGCATAACAAGAAACCTGCGGCGTAAGAATTACGGACCGTGATACCCTGCCACTTCATGTAAGCGACATTCTCGATGTGTACCAGCCCCTCTTGCAATCGGGAGAAAGCGATCATCTCCTCTCCCCGTTTCACTTCACGCAAACGAGCGCCGTCGATAATCACCTCTTCTCCTGGCATGGCACGATAAACAATCCACGCCCCAGGCTCGCCCGAACGTGACGGACGTATCTGTTCCGTCAGGGTATATACCCCACCACGTATCGTCACCGTATCGCCCGCCTCGACAAGCGAACATGCTTTTTGAATGGAACGCAAAGGACTCATGAAAGTTCCCTCAGCGCCATCGTTCCCTGCCGGTGAGACGAACCATTCCCTTCCATATATATGGAACGTAAACAACTGCGACAACAAAATGGCGATGCCAATTATCCGACAATTTCTCATGATTGATTATTTTTTAGGTTAAACATTACAAGAATTCGATCTCATAGTAAATCGTCTCGTTCGAGCCATCCAGATAAAACCGATTACCCCTCATCGGCTTGACCTCCTCCCCGGTCCGGACGCCTTTATGGTCCAACACGTAAATCCGGGCGGGACGAGGCAATACCAGTTCCGCGCCAACCGGCTCCAACAACAAAGGCGAAGTCCCTTTCGTCAACAAAGCCGTATGTGCCTTATCGTAAGTCATGCCGGTATTCCTCGCGCGGGCGATTAGCGTAACGAACGCCCGAGAGGTCTTCACCAAAGGGACACCCCGCTCCAAGGAGGTAAGCAACATCACCGCGAAAGGATTTCCTTTATCCAGCCGATACCGGATATCTCCCAGATCCAACCATCCACCGGCGTTAAAACCGACGGCGGCACGACTACAAGGCGTCCGCAGGGTAAAATAACCCTTATCTTTCACGTTCCAACGGAGTTGTCCGGTCGTACTGACGTATTCTTTCTTTCGGCTGTCATAATATTCCTGATAAGCGGTTTGAGTAGGAGTCTCCTTATAGGCATCGACAAAGCGGTTACGCACCCTTCCCACCGCCATCGCCTCCGGCGGTACCACGCCACCGAAGCGTTTACGGTCGCCCTCCTGCTTTACCTCCGAATGGAACCCAAGCTTCCCCTCCAAGAAGCCGGGCACGTACAAATCGCAAGTGGCGATATCCCCTCCGGTCTCGATATCACCATGTCGGAGCATCCGGAACAAGGCGGGATATAAAGAGATTTGCGTGGGACTGTCCACGTTATATATGCCTCCACCCCGAACCTCCACGGCCGACGTGATGGAAGGTTGGTTGGACGCGAACGAGAAAGAACCGTCCCAACCCTGTAAACCTAACCCATACAAAGCGATCAAGGGAACGGCCTCGGCGGTCCACTCGTTCGGAATCAAGCTCATCCATTCCGACAAGACGAACGGGCGTCCTTCCACCTGTTGCATCCCTGTCCCCAACAAGCCACCGCCCGGCTCCGACAGCATGGAGGCGTTGTCGAAAGCGCCCTCTTTCAAGACATGCCCTCCGCCTCCGCCGAAGTAATTATGGCGGTCGATAACCCCGACCTCATAGTCCGCATACAAATTGTAATAATGGCCGATATGGTCACCCGCTTGCCAGCAACTGCCTACGATAGCGCCCCGATAACCTGTCGCGCGAATCGCCGCCACCATCTTGTCGTAATAGGCCTGCTGGCTCTCGTAAATAAAACGGGCGGAATCGTAAAGCCGTTTCCGATATTGGGGCATCCTCTCGAAAGCCTCCTCGCTGAAATACCAATGATGAGGCATCGGATGGATATTCTCGTTGTCCAAACTCTCGTAGGGATAGCACTCCTCGAAAGCGTTGAACGCATCGCCCCACGCCTCGCGTAACGCCTCTTGACTCCCATATTTCCGCTTCAGCCATTGGGAGAACTGACGGCAAATCATCGCTTTATAAGTAGGGCAATCCTCCATCCACTGTAACGTGGTGGGGAAAAAGGCGTTATCCTCATTCTGAATCTCCACGAAACTCAGCGCGGGATCGTCGGCGTATCGGCATCCGGTATAGGGATTGTGATGATTCAACATATTAACAGTCAGCTCGATAGACAACCGCTGCAAGTCCGGAGCGAAATGCACCAGGCCTATCGTACTTCCCTTCAAATGGTCATGTCCGGCGTTGACTATCTCATCGTAAGCCACGACACGGCTGCTATCGGCCGGACGGACCCGATGCCCATAGATATGCGACCAGCCGGTATAAATACCCTTCTCCCTCAACTTGGCGTGAAAATAATCCAGACGGTTGAACAAACCCGCCTCAATCACCGTGGAGCCCGGCAGCGGAGAGGTCCCGTCCCAAGAGAATTTATGGAAACGCACGGCATTCACCCCTTGCCCCGCCAGATAAGCGCTCCAACGGTCAGCCACGCCGTTCTCAGGAAACGCCCCCATATTGCAGATATTGACTCCCCAGAACTTCACGGGTGTCCCATCCTTGAAACGATAGTCATTCCCGTCCATTTGGAGCCAACCATGTTTCCCCGCCGGAGCGTCCAGGCAACCGGCCGCATTAATCACTGACGAAGGGTCGATAGATTCAGCCTCGAAAGGATACCACCCCTTCCCTTCCTGGGCCCCTATTCCGTTCGTCCAGACAAACAGGAACAGACCCGACAATAGGATATGTAATTTCTCGCTCATCTTTTCTTTTTTTCTTTTACGTGTTTCCGACAAAACATCACCGTGTTTTTTCCCTTACTCCGGATAGTTCTTCAGCAGCTCCATCATTTCCTTATTCTTGTTGTCTCTCGCCCGTTCCCAGGCGTTAAACCCGTCGCTATCCCTGAAGCGGATATCCGCACCCAACTCCAGCAGGCGTCTCGCCTCATCCATATCGTCCGCCCGGACCGCTTGAATCAGCTCCTTACCCAAATAGCCCGAGCCTCTCTCCTCATTCACCGCGGGAAACTCCTCCTCCGGCAACTCCTTCCGGAGCAGGATACCACTCAAATGGTCGTACCCTCGCTCTCTCAACACCGCCAAAGCGTCCATCCCCTGATTATCCTTCACACGAGAATCGGCCCCATGTCGCGCCAAAGCCAGCATGACCCGCGGATAACCCATCCGGGCGGCATAATGCAGGGGCGTACGACCCGAATGGTCTACCGCGTTAACGTCCGCCCCATTCTCCAACAAGAGACGGACCACGGAATCATCAATCGCCAAGCCATTCGTGGCGACTTGCCAGGCGGCCCAATGAAGAGGGGTACGGCCTTCCGCGTCCGCGGCGTTCACCTCCACGCCCGCATCCAACAACATGCTCAATCTCGATAAAATCTCCTCTTCCGCTTGACTCCACGCCGTATGGGAATTCATCACCGCCACGTGAAGAGCGGAGAAACCCTCGCCTGTTTTCGCCTTTACGTTCGCTCCTTTCTCTATCAACAGGCGTAACACGTCCGCCTTCGAGGTCTTTCCCTCCGGAGAATCCTCCCCTCCAAACGCCGCGGCCGCGGCATGTACGGGTGTCCAACCATCCTCCGCCACATGATTCACGTCAGCGCCTTTCTCTATCAACGCCTTCACGACACTGGTCCTCCCTGCCGCAATCGCCCAATACAAGGAGGTCCAACCGTTCGCAGAGGTTTTATTTATATCGTTCGAATCATGGAACCGGAGAACATTCTCCAACGGGAAATAACGGCCTACAGTGCCTAACTCTCCGTCCGCCAGCATCTCCGGAGGCTCGAAAGAGCCTACCTTTCCGTCGTCGCTATCCGGACAAGCGGCAGGCCAAGGTTTCACCGTCCCCTCCTTCAATTGGTCAGACCGGCCATAAAGCGTGACGATATGCATCGCGGGAATCACGAACTCGTTTCCCGCCAAAGAGCCTTTGTCTACGCAATTCTCCCCTTTTCCGGAACTAAATATCCGGAAATCCACGCCTTCATAACGCTCGCCCATATCCACGGAAATGGATTTATCCGTTTCCGAATCATTGATAAGTACGAGTGTCAATGAGCCGTCAGGGTCATGGCGGAAAGCCGACACCTTCAAATCCATGTCGGACGAGGAGACCTCCACCCGGTAAGCGCCGGGCCTAATCCACTTGTAATAATGCTTGGAGGCGTAATATTTACAGGTAGGCTCCGTACCTATCATCAAGGCATAGTCCGAGGAAGAGGCGTTATCGGTCAATTGCCAATAAATCCACGCGCTCATGTTCCCTCCCACCAAATAATCGTACATATCCAACGCCAGTTTCATCGCCCCTTTCCAATTCGCCTTGTGCCCGGAGGTCTCGGTCATCCACGTTTGCCGACGATAACGGGAAGCGAACTCGTTCCACCGCATCACGTCCTCCCATCCTTGTTGGCGATGCGTACAAAAATCGCCATGAAACGAAGCGGTCTCCTTATCCTGTAGCGTAGGCAACACATAGGCACGCATACGGTCGTAAAAGGTCATATCCTCGGGCAATTGTATCCGCGTGGTGATTCCCTCTTTCTTGAATTTACGAGACAACGCTCGGACCGCCTCCCGCACGGAATAGGGCGAATGCAAACAGGATTTGTAAGGTTCGATAAACATCAATTCGTTCTGGATGGAAAACGCGCCCACATCGATGCCCCAATTCCGTTTGGAGGCGAGGATACAAGCGGCTATATTCTCCGCGTACTCGTCGAACATATCCATGCGGACAAATCCGCCTTGCACGGTGGTCTTATTTGTCTTGATGAAACTGGAAGGAGACCATGTGGAGAACACGAAACGCTCCAACCCCCTTTTCTTGAACTCCTGGGCGATTCGCATACGTCGTTCCAAATGGACCATATTGAAAGCGGGCCAATTGAAATGGTCCGGGTCGGCATCATCGTTCCACTCCTCCATCTCTTGCGGGAAAGACATCCGAAGAATACTCATCCCCAAATCGTTGACCGCCAAGTCATATAAGCGTAAAGACTGAAACGTGGCGGGCGGTTCGGTAAAATCGATGACACAAGTTCCGAAGCCCTCGATATACTGATGCTTGACGGAAGCGTCCACCTCGACGCGCGCATCCGCGCCCCAAACGGATTCACCGCCTAAACAACACAACAAAGCCACACATAATATTTGTTTTTTCATGGAATCTTATTTACCGTATGAGAGAATATTCACCTTGCCCGAAAAACAGTACCGTCATCGCATAAATACCCAATTTACATTTTTAGAGAAGTATAAACCGGACACTACTCGTCCGGTTTATACTTTCGTCATCAAAGATTAGATTACCATCCGGGGTTTTGCTCCAAATTCGGGTTCTTATATCTTTCCGTGTAAGGAATAGGATACAGATAATATTTGTCATCCCACTGCCGGGCGATAGTGGCTCTTTCCATCAAGACATCTCCATCGTCCGTCTTCGTGAAATTCATTTTCCGTACGGAAGCCAGCCGGTCTCCGATTTTCCAACGCCTGACATCCCAGAAGCGATGGTCCTCGAACGCCAACTCCACCATACGCTCTCTCCGGTACCGTTCCTCAAAGCCATCATTACCCGTGAAATGGGGCATTTGAATATCCGGACGGTCCCGCAACACATTGATCGCGTCATTGGCGGACATACCGAACTCGCCTTTCGATTCCGCGTTTCCCGTATAATAATACATCGCCTCCGCGTAATTCAGATAGAACTCGCCCAGCCGGAAAATAATCCAATTATGACGCTTGGTGTTGCTACTGTTCGTCGAGATATTGACCGTACCGTCGCAATACTTTTTCAAGTAATAGCCCGTAGTGGTCGCGTTAAAGATAGGACTTCCGTTACGTCCACCTTCAGACACGTCAATCGGGTCCGTGTTATAAGAGGGCCACATGTCTCCCTGCCGGACGACCGTCAACGCGAAACGAGGATCCAAATCATCGAAAGGTTTGTCATTCTGTAAGCTGATTGTCCCATCGCCCCAAGTCTCCCCGAAGGTTTTCCCCGTCGATTTGTACTCGTAGGCATCCACCAAAGTTTGTGTCGGGCAATTTCCCGATTTCGCATTCTCTATACCAATCGGGAAATTATTGATTTCGAAATCATTCGATTCCCCAGAAGGTCTAACGAAAATCATCTCGCTATTGAAAAAGCTGTCATGTCCCCATAAGGTAGAATAAGAACTCAACGTGATTCCCCACTCGGCGCATTTATCGATAACCTCCTTGCTCGCGGCGGCGGCCAATCTCCATTTCTCCTTATCTCCCGATGGATTGAACAAAGGACTCGCCGCATATAACAACGTACGTGCCTTAAGCGCCAGGACAAAAGGCCGGTTGGTCCGACCAATCTCCTGACTGAGTTGGTCCATGTAATTGACCGGCAACTGTTCCGCTATAGCGTCACACTCATCCACGATGAATTGGAAGACCTCCTCAGCCGGATTTCTTGTCAAGCTATTCGCCTCCGCGGCCGTCAATGTCTTGGTCACTAACGGAACATCGCCATAAGTTCTCACCAACTCAAAATAGAAATAAGCCCGAATCGCCCGTACCTCATAAGGGAACAACGCGAACTTCTGTTTCAACAACTCGTAATCCGTGGTTCCTCCAACATTGTTCTCATATTCCTCTATATTTATCTCATCCTGTTTCTCCAGGAACATATTCGCCTCGGCGATAGCGCTATAAGAGTTGTTCCATGTGGATGGGAATGGAGAGATGGCACTCCAACCGCCATTATAATATTTATGGATATTGGAGGTTTGGTCGACAAAATCGGACTCGTCGCAAGCGGAAGACAACAAGGCTCCTTGCTCATTGCTCAAAAAGCCAGAAGGTAAATAGCCGTATATACTTGTCACCAAGCGTTGAACGCCTTCCAAAGGTGTATCATACACCCACTCCTCACTTCTCACCGCCAATTCGTTATACTCCAAATCCGCACAGGAGGAGAATCCGAACAAAAAAGGCAACGCTATTATTATTATTCTATTGATTTTCATACTATTCCACTTTAATTAAAATTGAACTTTAATGCCTATATTCACCGCTTTCAAGATAGGATAATCCGTATCCAAATTCTCCGGATCCATCGCGTCGAACGGACTGAAGGATAACAGATTCTCACCTTGTACGTAAATCCGTGCGGACTTCACGAATATGTTTTCCAATAAAGAGGACGGTAAATTGTAATAAATCTCGCAATTCCTCAATTTCAAGAAAGAGGCGTCGGCCAACCAAACCGAACTGTTCCGATTGTTATTGTTGCTTTGCTGCGTACTCAAACGCGGATAGAGCACGTTGGTATTATCGGCTCCCGGCTGCCAGCAATTCGCCCAATAATGTTCCGAAAGATTCACGTTATTGGTAATCGGACGGAACATTCCCGCCACATTCAAGAATTTCGTGTGTTTTCCGGTTCCTTGGAACAACAGGTCTATACCCAAGCCTTTATACTCGAAACCTACCGTAAACGAATAATTGATTTTAGGATAGGGATTACCCATCGCGACCACATCGTTCTCATTAATTACGCCATCTCCATTCTGGTCTTTATAACGGATATCACCCGGATAAACGAAACCGAACTCATGCCTCGGCGTAGAAGGGTCATCTATCTCCGCCTGATCCTTAAAGAAACCGACCGCCTCCAAGCCAAACTCTTGATTGACCGGATGACCCACTACGGACAAATAGGGATAAGCGGGAGTCTCAATCCATTTCTTCAACTCACTATCACCGTAAGAGAACAACGCGCCCAACGACAACCGGAAATCGGAAAAGTCCTTTTGATAATTAACGCCTAACTCCACGCCACGACTATCCACGATACCCCAGTTGGTATATCCCGCCGGTAAACCCAATACCTCGGAATTCAAACCTCCATCCTCCAACAGGATATTAGAACGACGTTGATAATAGAAATCCGCGGTGAAATTCAACGATTTCCACAACTTCAGGTCCGCGCCTATATTAAACTTATTGGCGGTTTCTTTCTTAAAGTTCGGATTGGGCATATAATAGAGGAACTGTCCCCAAGCCTCAGAATAACTGTTTCCATAGAAGAAATTGCCTCTACCTATATAATCCTCGAAAGCGATACCGACTCTCGGCACATAATCCGAATGTTGAATACCTCCGGAAGCCCGGACTTTCAACAAATCAATCGCTTCCACATCTTTCAGGAAATTCTCGTTCGAAGCGATCCACGCTAATGACAAGGTAGGCGAGAAAGCGAACTTTTGCGGATAGGTACGGTTGGAACCTGACAACACCAACGCCAAGTCAGCCACATAGCGGTCCATCCAATCGTAATGCACATAAGCCGACCAATTCGCCCGATTGAAGGTATTGTGTTGCCCATCGGTACTATAAGCGTCGACGGCGTAAATCAAGGACGCGTTTAAGTTACTGTTCTCAAACGCTTTCTTATAATCGACAGTGAACACGAAGTTGGACCTTCTCCATTGGCGATTCAACCATTTCGCCCATTGCAGATTGCTGACTTTATCGCCTGCCGTATAGCGGGTCGTTCCCGTGATATTTCCATTCGCGTCATAAGTAAAACGGTCGCTTCCATACTCGAAACCTTTTTTCTTTTGCTCACTGATTGACGAATAGTTGTCATACGCTACCCGGACAGAAGCGCTCAAACCTTCCAACCAGAAACCAAAATCCTGTGTCAATTTCGCGTCCGCGTAAAGCGAACGGTTATGGTTCTTCAAGTAACCGCTACTCTGAATCTTTGCCACCGGGTTCATACCGCCATAAGTCGAGTTTCCGCCCCAAATACCATCTTCCGTCCGTACAGGAAAAGCGGACGACGGAAGGGTATAATAGGTATTAAACAAATCGTAAGCGGACAGTTGGTCCGGGCGGGTCGTCTCAATGAAACTGGCGACAGCGTTAATCTGCAACTGGGTTGTCGAGGTCGCCTGATAATCGACATTCGTCCGGATATTCGCCTTCGAGTAACGTAGCTTGGTCGAATAATCCTCGATGGGTTTCAAATCCTTCATCAAGCCGCGGGCGTCCGTGTAATTCAAGGACGCATAATATTTCAACTTGTTGTTACCACCATTTATTCCCAGATAAACCCGGTCTTCCGAAGCGATATCGTTCATGGTCTCGTCCGCCCAATTCACGTTGGGATACACATACGGATAGGTCTGGTTCTTGAACGCATCCAACTCATACGCGTTATATGCGGGAGAGAGATTATCATTCGCCCTCGCCTGATTCAAGGCGTTCGCGTAAGTATAAGCGTCCACCATCGCCGGTAAATCGGGCTTGAACTCAAACTTATGGTCATAACCCACATCGATAGAGAAACCTTCCCGACCGCGCTTGGTCTTAACGGACAACACCCCATTCACTCCGCGATATCCGTACAACGCCACGGCCGCAGCGTCTTTCAAGACAGTCACCGACTCCACCTCGTTAATGTCCAACCGGTCGATAGGACGTTCGATACCATCCACCAGAATCAATATATCATTCTCTGTCGTGGTTTGCACACCCCGGATCGAGAAAGAGGCTCCGTAATTATCGTCGCCGGAGAAACCGCCATTCTTAAAGGCGTTCAAGCCCAACAATCGCCCGTACAAAGCGTCCTGAAGATTCACCGCTCCGGTCTTGAGCAAATCCTCGGCGTAAATCGTCATGGAAGAGGCTGAGGACAACTCCTTCGATTGGGTCACACCAAAACCCAAATCCACCTTGCTTCTTCCCTCGTCATTCTCTTGCGCGGTCAAAGAGGCATTCCCTACACAAAACGCCAACAACACGCATATATATCTTTTTTTCTTAGGCATATTTTTCATGTCTCGTCCATTTAAAATTAACAAATCACCAACCCGGATTCTGAGTCAATCCATAACCCTTATTTATCTCATCGGTAGGAATAGTTTTCAATAACCACTTATTGGACCATCCGCCTTCATTCCACCATACCCTCGCGAAATTCGTAATCTGGTATTCCTCATAACGGAATGTCGGATACGCCTCGCCTTCTTCCAACGGTTGATTCTTTCCATCCTTCCGGTAAATCCGCATACCATGCAAAGGCTTCGTGAAATCGGAAATCAATTTTCTCCGGACCATATCGTGGAACCGTACGTCCTCCATACCCAGTTCACAAGCCCGCTCGCGCAAGATCTCATGAATCAGGTTATCCTTATTACTTGTTAAGTTCAACTCCGGATTAGCCTTCTCGATATCCGGTAAGCCGACACGGGCACGTACCTTGTTGACTTCCTCCAAGGCTTTCGTCAAGTTTCCCGTCTCCGCTAATGCCTCGGCATAAATCAAATGCATCTCCGCCATCCGCAAGTAAGGCCATTGGAAAGGCTCTTTCGTCATTTCCCAATAATCGAGAAGCCATTTGTAAAGCGGAAAGCCGTTCCCGACAAAAATATCTCCCATAATCGTGAACATACTGCCTCCTTGCCAAATCTCCACCTGTTTGCCTTGCCAAGTGAAACCTTCTTTTTGAACAACGATATTCTCATACAAACGGGGGTCGCGTCCCTCGAAAATATCTACATCATCCGGATTATCCGTATTATATACATACTGTCCGTCAAAATTCCGTCCATCCGCCCAAGGGAACATCTCCATAAACTCCACCGTAGGAGAGAAAGCGCCCATGTGAGATACCACACCCGGCATCTGCTGTCCCCAGTCATTCGCTTGGTAACGGTCGTGCACCTCTATCAGTTTCTCCGAGTTCCCCCGAGTCAGATAAGCCTTACGGTATGCCTGCCTGTAATCGTCTTCCGTATCGCCGGTCGGTTGTACCAAATGGTAATAGTTCCCGTTCTTTTGATTCTCTTGGAAGAATTCCTCGCACGCCTTCAAGCAATCATCCCACAAAGAAGACCTATAACCACCATACCATACCTGCCTCAAGTCCACGGCCTCTTGCGGAGCGTCGGTACAATAAGGTTCATTATTGTTGAACAACGGACTGGCGGCGAACAACAAGATTTTCGCCTTCAAAGCCATCGCCGAACCTCTCGTCAGGCGACCCGCCCAGTTCGAGATTTCCGAATCTGGTATATTCCAAGGCAATTCCGGCGTATTGATAGCCTCATCCAACAGCTCAATCATAAAGTTCACCGTCTCCTCCACCGTAGCGCGGGGATTGGTATAATCTTCTTCCACGCCATACGAACGACGAACGATAGGCATTCCTCCCATGTGGCGGAACAAATCGAAATACCGGCTCGCGATGATGATTTTCGCCTCCGCTTTCAATCGTTCCTTCTCCTCGGCGCTCATATCCGGAACCCGGTCTACGTTCTCGATAAACTGCCAGCAAGTACGAGTGGTGTACCATGTCCCATAAGTCTTACCTCCGGACGTACCGGGATTGCAATTGTTATATTTATACCGGTCCATCCAGTCATCCGTACTGGCTTGCAAAGCCCCATTATAAAAATACAGGCAAGCGAAGTCCCATCCCATCAAGGAATGCCAACAATCGGACAACGCGTCAATCGTCACGGAGTTCAACGCGAAAGCGTCGTTAAACGCACAATGCATGCATCGATAACTTTCCCACAAGAAATAACGCGCATATTCTGCCTTGGAGAAAATACTGTCCATCGTCATATCCACGCCCGGTTGCTTCTCCAAGAAAGCGTCTCCTACCGCAAATTTATCCACGCAGGAATTCGAGACCGTCCACATCGTCAACGCCAGCAACCACAATACTATATTTCGTTTCATACCTATGTGCAATTAAAAATTAAGTTGTAATCCTATATTAAACACTTTCAGCAAAGGGTAAGTAATCTCATTATTCCATGAGCCAGCCTTTCCCTCTGGGTCATTTCCTTGGAATCCGGAGAAAGTAAACACGTTCGTCCCGTTCACGTAAACACGGGCGTTCTCCAACGCTTTCAGTTTCGGAATCTTAAACGTATATCCCAACTCTACGTTTCTCAATCGGACATACGAAGCGTCAACAATCCAGAGCTCTGAATCTTGCGTATTATTCGAGAGATTGACAAACGATACACGGGGCAGCGTGGCTGTCTCGGCACGTTCCGGCCACCAGCTGTTCTCGTACACCCAACGAGAGAGCGCGGAATTATTCTTGATACCGAACTGATTCCTGAACGGATTTCCCAAGATTCGGGACACGTTCGTAGCTCCGGTCCAAAGCATCGTGAAATCGAATCCTTTGAAATTGAAACTTGCGTTCAAGGAAAATACATACTCCGGATTATCTGGATAACCAATCGCTCTGTTATCGTCCGGACCAATCATCCCATCGCCATCCAAATCCACGTAAACGCAATCGCCCGGTTGCAACTCCGCCGCCATTTGAGTCGGGAACTTATCCACGCCAAAATCTTTCATGTATTGTTCCTCGGTTTCTTTCCCCGCGTAAAACGCGTAGAACACCTTTCCGAAAGGTTGCCCCACGGGATGCCCCGTGCTATACAGCCAATCGTGATTCTTCTTCACCTCCGCCGTCTTTATAATCTTGTTGCGGGAGAAGGTCACGCTCGGAGAAATCGTATATTGAAAGTCCTTGATTTGGTCTGTCCAGTTCAAGACAATCTCATAACCTTTATTCTTCACCTGAGCCAAATTGACCGACGTCGCTTTCATGGAAGTGTAGTTAGGCAACATACTCGCATTGCTGACCAAGATATCCCTCCGGTCCTCGAAGAAAACATCCACGTTCAAACCCAAACGATTATCCAATGTCTTGATATCGACACCAATATTCTGCTTCGCGGCGGTTTCCCAAGAGACATCAGGATTTCCGGTCGACACCTCCATCGCCTTATTATAGAATAATTGTGAGTTTGTACCGAAATTGTATCCGTCAATGACATTGAAATTCCACACGTCATTATATCCATTCACGATTTGCCACGTACCCGGCAAATAAAGGAAACGGGAGCTACCCATCTTATCGTTACCTACCAGACCGTAAGAGTAACGGAACTTCAAGTAGGTAATCACCTGTTGCTTCTTCATGAACTCCTCTTCCGACATAATCCAGCCAATAGAAGCGGAAGGGAACACTCCATAACGCCTACCCGGAGCGAAGTTTTCCGAACCGTTGTAACCAATATTAAAATCAAAAAGGTAACGAGAATTGTAATTGTAAGTAGCTCTACCTACAAGACCTACATAACCGCTGGGAATTTCGTTGTACGAGCTGGGATAGTAGGTCTTGCTTTGGTTATACAGCAACAAGGCGGAAACGTCATGCTTCCCGAACTTACGGGCGTAATTAAAACTCGCCTCAGCGTACCAGTCTCTCGCGAACGAACTACTCTCCGCATACCCCAAAGGCTGGGCTTCGCCATGTTTTTCCAATACCACCTCGCCATTCGAGTCCAATCTCGGCAAATAAGTAACGACACTTCCCGTTTTCCGTTCCTTATTCTTCGTGTATGAACTGTTATAAGAGCCTTTGATTTGGAAACTCAACCCCTTCGTAATCATATCGAGATTCAATTTGTAAATCAAGTCCAGATTCACGACATTCGTGGTCGCCACGGTATAACCTTGTCCATAATAGGTTTCCAGACCATCCCTATCAAACAAACCTACGTAATTTTGATTTCCCTTAATGTATTTACCATCTACGATTCCCGCACTCGACATTGGATTGGCTTCATTCACATATCTGAATATACTAGAAACATCACCATTTCCAACATAAGTCCTTGTTTGTACACGACCTCCAATATTCAATGACAATGTACTGAACTTATTGACCGTCAAATCCAAATTCGCACGATAATTCAAACGATTGTATTTAAAATTCGAATTCTTGTCAGCGGAAAAAGTCTCGAATAAACCATCTTGGCTCAAGAAACCGACCGAGGTAAAGAAACGAGCACGGTCGTTACCTCCGCTAATGCTTACATTATGTTGCGATTGGGGAGCGACATCCTTCAATATATAATCAATCCAATTGATACTCGGATACAATAGCGGCATATCCTTATCCTTGAAATGCTGGATAGCCTCGTCCGAATATTTCCATTGGTCTTTGGGTAGTCCATCCAATTCTTGCACGCGGTTGTAGAAAGTAGCGTATTCATAACTTTCCATATAATCGATGAAACGGGTGGGCGACTGGATACCGAAAGAGGTAGAGGCCGATATTTTCGTCTTTCCCGCCTCTCCGCGCTTGGTGGTGATAAGGATAACGCCGTTCGCGCCCCGCACGCCGAACACGGCCGTAGCCGAGGCGTCTTTCAAGATAGAGATGTTATCGACCTCGTTCGGGTCTATCTGGGTGAAACTCCGCTCCACGCCATCCACGAGGACCAGCGGGTTGGAGTTGTTCAACGAGCCGATACCGCGGATGAAGATGTTAGGGTCGTCGGCTCCGGGGGCTCCGGAATACTGCACGGTCGACAAGCCCGGCAATTTTCCCGCCAAGGCGTTACCCAAGGAGGGAGCGGAGGTCTTCAACAAGTCCTTGCCGCTCACGCTCGATATCGCTCCCGTGATGGAGACCTTTTTCTGCGAGCCGTAAGCGATGGCGACCACCTCTTGCAATTCCACGTTGTCCGGTATCAACACGACGTTGACCGGAGCGTTCCCTTTAACCGTTTTCTCCAAGGTCTGGTACCCCAAATAAGAAAAGATCAAGGTTTGTCCCGATTTTACCCGGATGGAGAAATTCCCGTCCACATCCGTGATAGTTCCACTGGTTGTCCCTTTAACCTGCACGGCGGCGCCTACCAAGGTCTCACCGCTGTCATCAGAGACTTTTCCCGTAACGATTAAATCTTGAGCTAATAAAAAATGTGGCAACACACATAGCGAGACTATGCACAACCACCACTTCCTGATTAGACTTCCCTCATAATCTTTCATGCGCTTTCAATTTAAGATTAATAATGTTTTGTCAAAGTTCGTCATTCATGAGGGGGAGAAGGTATCAATAACAGACCATTGAATAGCGAAAAACGTTCATCCGGTTAAAAAAACGGCTCTTTCGATATTAAAAATTAAATATACCCGTTCTTGGGTGATTATTACGGACAGTCCTGAAAAAATTAAAGGTTGTCTCACGACAACCCCTAATCAAACTTTGTTAACCTTAAATCTAATACTATTATGAAAAAACCACATTGCAAATGTACGCTTTGTCAATAGACTAGTCAAGTCTTTCGTACATAATTAATGTTAATAGGCTTATTTTTTATAGTGCTCAACAAAATATTCATAGACAACACGGGATACATCAGCGATGATCCGGGCGTTCTTCTTGTCTGATTCGCGCGAGTTCATCACAAATACGGCAATGGTATAATATTGTCCGTTAGGCAAAACGACGAAACCCATATCGTTGTCGGCTATTTTGTAACCGTATTCATTCCGATCGGAACTACCGGTTTTGTGTGCCAGGAGGACATCTTTCGGCAATCCGGCTTTCAACTTGTCTTTTCCGGTGCTGCAATCGGCCATAGCCCGTTGGATAAATAGCTTTTGGCTTTTGTTGCATATCGGTTGTTGCAGGAATGTTTCCAGCAACAAGACTGCCGATGACGGTTTACACCAGTTCAACATGCAATTGTCTGGGTTGGCATGCATCAATGACTCGGTTTGCGAGATGGCTACATCTTCGATACCCAGCTTATGAATGTATTTTTCGGTTACTTTCGGACCGCCAATCAGATCAAACAAAACGTCGCACGCATTGTTATCGCTATCGATCAGCGTATATTTCAGTAGATCTCCGACACTCATGGTAAAGTTTCCTTTCGGATTGGCATCTCGCATCGGACTGTGTGTATTTGCCAAAAGCTGTGATTGCTTGACCAATATTTCGGTATTCAGGTCTTTTTCGTTCTTATTGAGGTAATCCAGCACCGACAAGGCTTGATGAAATTTGAAAGTACTCATCATCGGATACCGGTACATATTATTGACCGTTACCAACTCGTTGCCGTTGAAAATCACGGCTACTCCTACCGTGGCAGCTTTCCCGGCAAGTGTCTCTTTTAATCGTGCGCCCAAGTCGTTCGTCTGTGCTTTTCCTAAAAAGGCCAACAAACAGAAACAGACGAATAAGAAAATACATTTAGACTCTCTTCTCATAACCTCAGTAATTAATTATAGCTATAAAAAAAACTCCTTGCAAACAAAATTGTTTACGAGGAGTTTGTTGTGCGGCTGAAGGGACTCGAACCCCCACGCCGTGAAGCATCAGATCCTAAGTCTGACGTGGCTACCAATTACACCACAGCCGCTTGAAATCGGTTACAAAAGTAATGCTTTTTTCTGTAAAAACAAATTTTTCCGCCAAATTTGCTTCCAATTATTGGTCTTTGTCGATAATTCCTTGCAAATACAGAATAGCACTTTCTATAATCGTATCCACACCTCGTGCTAAATCTTCTTCTGTTATCTCTACCTGTATGTCCGGATCGATTCCGAATTCCGTCAGTTTCTTATCGGGATCAAGCATCGGACAGGCTGAGAAACGTACCTGCCAGCCGTTCGGAAGTTCGGAATTAAACGGTAATCCGCTTCCGCCACCCGTTTTGTCGCCCATAATGGTCACTTGCGGAAAGATCCGCATGGTTTGTACGAAATCATTGGCGGCACTATAACAGTAACGGTTGGTCAATACAACTACCGGACGCAGCCAACAAATATAAGAAGTTGGTTCCAAATAAACAGGATAAGGCTCGGAAAAATCCTGATGTCCTTTGCCTGTTTTATGTTGGATATAGCCTTTTAAGACTTGTTCCTCGGTAAATCGTGAGGCAAACCGATCTGAATAGGTCAGTACTCCGCCTCCATTGTCGCGTACGTCAATGATCAAAGCCTGGCAGTCTTTGAAGTGATAGAGTACATAATCAAGGTTCGTCTCACCGATGCCACTTGAGAAACTGGCATAACGGATATAACCAATCTGGTCATTATGCATTTTCTTATATTTCAAGCCTCCGGCTATTTTATAGTCTTTTCCCAAATAAAGCTCGTTCAGATCATCATAAAAATTGGGCGGATAATCCTGATACCAGTCCCAATATCGTGCCACATCAAAGCTGGAATACAGATTGGTATGTCCGTCTTTCAGCTCAGCCAGCATCTCTCCCATCAGGTCAAATAAGGCAAATTGGTTCATAGTATCCGTCAGTTGGGCGGAATAGCGGTCATGAACCTCATCCCAGTCCACCTGTTTGTAGTCAAAGAAGCAATAATTCTCATCCAGTATTTTCCACAAAGCCTCAAAATTCGTCCGTGGATCTACGGTATATTCGTCTGTATCCTTGCAGGCAACAAGGAAAAACGAAGCAAGCAAACTCAACATCAACCACCACTGTTTCATCTTCAATAAAATACGCTGTTATGTTTTGATTCCTGTTGCATTTTCCGACCGCCAAAAGATATAAATTCTCTCACAAAACCAATGACGAAGGAATGTGACCGGATATGGCTCTGAATCTGGTTAACATCCAGATAATATAAACTGTTCAGGTAACCTGCCCGGAAAGTGAATTTCCCGATGGGGAAATCAATAGTCACATAATTCTTCATAGCCTGTTTGTTATGGAAAGAAGTAAACGGAACGATTCCCGATTTATTTCCACGGTCGAATATCTCGTAGTAAGATTGTCCGTAATGAGGAGAGAAAAGAATCCCGATGAAAGGTATTTCCATCTGATACCGCAAAGTGAGCGGATAATTCCGGATACGGAAGTTATAGATAGCTTGTGCTGATAGATTCAGATCGAGATCTGCTTTGGCTGAAGCCGGGTTATTGCTGGATCGGACACAGTAGATAAATCCGCCCATGGCGTGCACAGAGGCACCTGCCAGCAGCTTTAAAGCCGGAATCGGATTGAAGTGATAGTGATATCCCAACGTATAATCCAGAAAGCCGCTGAAGGCTTGTGTCGTGCCTGCTCCGTTTTGCGTACTGGCTATATCTGCATTGAAGACTTGTTGGCGTGAAATACGATGGTCTGCCAGACGAGTCATTTTCATCCGTTCGTTCATTACGCGAATGCCCCAGCCGGTATAAGGAATCCGGCTTCCGGGCGTCAGATACGTATCCATCAGGTTATATCCGCCAATACCTATAAGTGTTGCCGTGTTGATAGGCTCTTGCTTCTCTCCTTCTTCCGAGAAGACTGGATTGGCAAAGAACAACAGCAACAGGCAAGTAAGGATTTTATACATCATCATCTTTAAATAACTTCATCTGTCCCATAATTTCATCCCTTACATCTTCCGGATTTTCGGGTGTTTCGGTAGTAACTGTTTCCGGTTCGGTCGTTTCTTCCGGTTCTGATTCTTTGGGAGTTTCCGGATATCGGGTTGGCTCCAGTTCGTTGATGGTCTCTACCTGATGTGTCGTGAGTCGTTTTCCTCGGGCTTTAACGCCTCGGGCAACGACAAACTCTTCGGCTTCAACAATGATCGGTTCTCTGAAGCTGTCAATACCGCCAAAGATAATTTCAATGCGGGGATAACATTCGTCGGTCAACAGATATATGCTGTTCTTCGGGTTGTCACCCAATAAATTTCTTCGGTTCCCTGCTTCCAGATAGAAGCGTTTCAGATAAGGCGCTTTGTGTTCTGCCTCATAATAAGCCGCTGTCCATATTTTGGTTTGCTGGAATTTCTCAATGACAAGGATATCACTTTCGTAGTGATTGCTCAGGTCAAAGTTGGTTGTATAATATTCTCCATTGCGGCGGATCACGAGAATCTGGTCTTCGCTTTGGAACTCGCCCAATTCTTCTCCTCTTCCGTCGTAGTTCAATCGTAATACATCCCGGTCAAACCAAACCATGCGTCCGCCTAAAGTCGAACTTCCCCGTTGCTTTAATACCACTTTGTGGATTTCGGCTTTCGTCAGTGTGTTTCCGATTGATCCACGGCCTTTGATAGCAATCGTACTGAAGTCCTTTTCGAACATCAGCAGTTTCTGGCGCAGCTTCGGTTTTAAGATTACTTTTACCGTTTCGGCTTCTCCATTGGTATTGGCACTGAAATACAAGATACGCGAGCCTTCTGTTCCTTTGGTCAGGTTGTATTCCCGATCGCGTGTGATACCTCCGATGGCAAAACGTTTGATGAAGTTAGAACCCATCTTACCGTCACGGTAAATCACGTTGTAGATTGTCCGGCTATCGTTGCGGTTGAATACGTTCAGATAGATAATATCCTTTCCGACAAACATCTTTTCTGATACCTTGACAATCTTATAAATACCGGAACGATAGAAAATGATAATATCATCGATATCTGAACAGTTGCATACAAATTCATCTTTCTTCAGGGAAGTACCGATAAATCCTTCTGCCCGGTTGATATATAATTTCTCATTGGCTTCGGCCACTTTAGTTGCCTGAATGGTATCGAAGTTGCGGATCTCCGTCAGACGAGGATATTGCTTGCCGTATTTTTCCTTCAGCATCTGGAACCATTGGATTGTATAATCCACGATATGAGCCAGATGATCCTGAATGCGGGCAATGTCAGTCTGGATTTGCAGGATCTGTTCTTCGCATTTCTTCGTATTGAATTTCAGGATACGGGCCATTTTGATTTCCATCAGCTTCAATAAATCATCTCGGGTTACTTCGCGGATGAAATTGGGCTTAAATGGAGTCAGACGCATATCTACATGGGCGATTGCTTCGTCCATCGATGCTGCCTGTTCAAATTCTTTGTCCTTGTAGATGCGTTCCTCGATGAATATTTTCTCCAAAGAAGCAAAGAACAAGGTCTCTTCTAATTCTCCTTTTTCGATTTCCAGCTCTTTTTGCAGCAGCGACAAGGTATTGTCGGCCGAATGTTTTAAGACATCGCTTACGGTCAGGAAATGCGGCTTGTCGTCTTTGATGACACAGCAGTTGGGAGAAATACTGATCTCGCAATCGGTGAAGGCATATAAGGCATCAATCGTCTTGTCGGACGATACGCCGGGCGCCAGATGTACCAGAATTTCGACATTCTTGGCGGTATTGTCGTCTACTTTCTTGATCTTGATCTTGCCTTTGTCGTTTGCCTTTAAGATTGATTCGATGAGCGAAGAAGTCGTTCTTCCGTACGGAATCTCTGAGATTACCAGTGTCTTGTTATCCTGCTTGCTGATCTTGGCCCGGATTTTGACTGATCCGCCCCGTTCGCCATCGTTGTATTTGCTTACATCGATGTAGCCTCCTGTCTGGAAATCCGGATACAAAGCGAACTCCTCTCCTTTCAGGTACGAAATAGAGGCATCCAATAGTTCATTGAAGTTATGCGGAAGAATCTTGGATGAAAGTCCGACGGCAATTCCTTCTACGCCTTGGGCCAGTAACAAAGGAAATTTGACCGGAAGCGTAACCGGTTCACGATTACGGCCATCGTAGGAAGCTTGCCATTGGGTTGTCTTTGGATTAAATACCGTTTCCAGGGCAAATTTGGAAAGGCGGGCTTCAATATAACGAGGCGCAGCTGCACTGTCGCCCGTCAGAATATTACCCCAGTTTCCCTGACAGTCAATCAACAGATCTTTTTGCCCTAATTGAACCAGCGCATCTCCGATGGAAGCGTCGCCATGCGGATGGAACTGCATGGTATGACCTACGATATTAGCCACTTTGTTATAACGGCCATCGTCCAGTCGCTTCATGGAATGTAAGATACGGCGCTGTACAGGTTTTAATCCATCATTGATATGAGGCACGGCGCGTTCCAGTATCACATACGAAGCATAGTCGAGAAACCAGCTTTGGTACATGCCGGAAAGATGATGCGTGATTCGGTCTGATGATTTATCTGGTATTTTATATTCCGAATGTTCTTCACTGATTTCATTTCCTTCATTTGCTGGAGACGATGTTTCTTGGGCTTCGTTTGTGCTCGGCTCGTCTTGTTCGGATATGTTGTTTTTATCGATGTCTTCAGGTCTCATATCTATTATTCTGGCTTTCCTTTCAATTTACCCATTTTAATAAACTGGGTGTAAATATACAAAATTATTCAAGGTTTTTGGCTATATTTGAGCACTAAAATAGTTTTTTATGATACAACTGAGACGAATTACACAGGTGAATGACCCGGATTTATCCCGGTTGATGGATTTGTACATTCTTTCTTTCCCGGAGGAAGAACGTCGGGACGAAAAACAACTGTTCCGGATGATTGAGACCGTTCCGGAGATGTCGTTTAACGCAGTAGAAGAGAATGGAGAATTATGTGGATTGTCCGTATTCTGGGATTTGGGTGAGTTTTATTACATGGAGCATCTGGCTGTCTTTCCGGAAATGAGAAATCGAAAGATCGGTCAGCAGATTCTGGATTATTGGAAAAATCATCTTCCGAAATTACAGATACTGGAAGCAGAACCGGCTGTCGAAGCGATGGCTGTCCGACGCATCGGTTTTTATGAGCGAAATGGCTTTCAGGTGATTTATAAAGATTATGTGCAGCCTTCTTATCGGAAAGAGGAAGATAGTTGCCCGCTATGGATTTTAGGTACAGGCCCACATCCGGATATTCAGGAATGTATCCGACTGATCAAGGAAAAAGTCTATAAAGAGCCGTTGAAACTTTTACAAGCGTAAGTACTGTTCCTGGTAGATGAATCATTAGTCTGCCAGGAATTTTATCAGGGAACGGGATCATATCCGCTTCCTCCCCAAGGATGGCAGCGTAAGATACGTTTGATTGCCAGATAAAGACCTTTGAACGGTCCGTGTTTCTTCAATGCCTGAACGGCATATTCCGAACAAGTTGGTGTATAACGGCAAGAAGGTGGAGTCAGTGGTGAAATACAGTATTTGTAGAAATAAATGGGAATGAGCAACAAGCTCGTCAGGAACTTTTTCATTGGATTTTCTCTCCTAACAGACGAATGGCTTTTTCCATGGCTTTTTCCATGGTTTCGTAGGATGCCAATTCTTTTTCCAGGAAGATAAAGGCAATCGCCAAATACCTGCCTGTCGTTTGCAGCGGTTCAAAAAGCGCCTGCTTGCGGATCCGGTAACTTTCACGGATCTGGCGTTTGACGGCATTTCGCTTGACGGCTCTTTTGAACTTCTTTTTGGAGACGCTGATTAAAATAGACGCAGGTACACTTCGTTGTTCTTCTATAACCGTGTAGACGACCCGTAAAGGATAAGCGATGAACGACTGTCCTTCCGCAAAAAGAAGGTCAATGTCACGTTTCCTCGACAGGCGTTCGGCTTTCGACAAAGTGTACCTGCGATCTGTCATTATCAATTATTCCCTGATTCTTTCTTTAAATATTGTTCCAAAGCAGCTGTCATGGATGGAGCTTCTGGTGTAGGAGCTTCTACGTCCAAACGTAATCCCGCATCTTTTACAGCCTTGGCTGTTGTCGGTCCGAAACATCCGATACGAATGTCTTTCTGATTGAAATTAGGGAAATTCTTCAAGAGAGAAGAAATTCCTGCCGGACTGAAAAATACAAGCATGTCATAATCGAAGCTTTCGTCAGCTTTGAAATCGTTACTTACCGTACGATACATAACAGCCTCCGTAAAATCGATCTTTTTAGCTTCGAGTTTTAATCTCAGATCATCTTTATGAACATCTGAAACTGGAACCAAATATTTTTCTTTGGGGTGTTTGGCTATAATGGTAATCAAATCATCCAGTTTTCCACTGGCGCCAAAAAATATTTTACGCTTGCGATAAACAATGTATTTCTGTAAATATACAGCAATTGATTCCGACATGCAGAAATATTTCATGGTTTCCGGAATAGTTACACGAAGCTCTTCGCACAAACGGAAGAAGTGATCAATACCTGTACGAGCAGTAAATACTACGGCAGAATAATCTAAAATAGATATTCTTTGCTGTCTAAACTCCTTTGATGTCAAAGGCTCTACTTTGATAAATGGACGAAATTCGATTTCCACTCCATATTTTTCTGCTAGATCAAAGTATGGCGACTTCTCCGATGTCGGCTTGGGTTGTGATACTAATAGTCTCTTGATATTCAATGCCATAAAGCACTTTTCTCGATAAAGTTATACAAAAAAACAAAGCCCTTATATGCTATTAAAAGGGGCAAAATTTCATGGGCGCAAAGGTACAAACTTAAATAGAATAAATCGAACTTTTTTATGTAAAATAAACGTATCGACTTATAAATTATTGCAAAACGGAATAGAATATAGAAAATAATGAATAAACAGACGGCCCAAAAATGATAATTCCCAAGGAAGCTCATCCCGATAACTGGAAGGTATAGGGAAATACCCCATACGCTAATAAGAGAATTATATATGATAACCCATTGTCGATAAACCTCTTGCCGGCTGAAAGTATAGATAAGCAAGTAATAGATGATACGGCGTATCAGGTAAAAGACCAGCACCGATAAAAACGTAGAGACGACGACAAGTAATAGTTTTTCTTTATCTATATTGTTCAGAAATCCAAGATAGTAGGCTTCTTGTGTAATCGCTAATGAAGAAAGAGCCAGGGCTTGGAATATTAAATAGAAATGCAACGATTTACTGTAATAAATCGACAGGTCCGTATTACTGCTTTTTCCGGATGTATTGAATCCGAGATTCCGGAATATCTTGATAAATGATTTGACATGAATACGCGCATGGATGGCGAATAAGAAAAACAGAACAAACAGGATGGAGAACCAAACGTCTTCCATCAACTGTCCGCTCCATAAACGAATACCTACATACCCTTCAAACATGCTGACTGATTTATAAAGTTGGGTACAAAGGTACGCTTTCCATTTATACTCCGAAAGAAATCCCCATTCTTTTCCCTTGGATGATCAGATCATGTTCCGGTGTGACGAGTTTTAATTTACCGGCAACTTCGGCTAATGGGATTGAACTGATTTCTCCGTCCTTGACACATACCATTCGTCCGAATTGCTTGTCGGCTATCAGTTGGGTGGCATATCCGCCCAGACGAGTGGCCAAGTTCCGGTCGAAAGGAGATGGATTGCCTCCTCGTTGGATGTATCCTAATACTGTTTTACGGGTTTCGATACCGGTCGCTTCTTCGATTTCTTTTGTCAGGAAGTCGGTAGCCTTTCGCTTGTCAGGTAGTTTTACGCCTTCTGCTACTACGACAATCGAGTGGGGTTTCCCTTTGCGGGCACGTTCGCGAATGGCTTCGTTGACTACTTCCGGATTGAATCCCAATTCCGGCAAAAGAATAACATCGGCTCCTCCGGCCATGCCGGCAAATAAGGCTATCCAACCGGCTTTATGTCCCATGACTTCTACCAACATGACCCGTTTGTGTGAACTGGCCGTTGAATGCAGGCGGTCGATAGCTTCGGTAGCAATGTTTACAGCCGTATCAAAACCGAAAGTAATCTCGGTTCCCCAGATGTCATTGTCGATCGTTTTGGGTAAGCCGATTACGTTTAATCCATGTTCAGACAATAGATTCGTCGTTTTCTGTGTTCCGTTACCACCGATGCAAACCAAACAATCTAGTCCTAATTCCTGATAGGCTTGAATGATGCACTGGGACTTTTCCTGATCGACAGAGGTGAGCATTTCCCGAAATCCTTTTTCCCGTGAAGTTCCTAAGATGGTACCTCCCAAATTTAAGATTCCGGACAGGCTGTGTTCGTCCAATACTTCTGTGTCTTTGTTTAGCAGACCTGAAAAACCACCGTGAATGCCTATGACTTCCATCCCATAATGGGTGATGGCTGTTTTACCGACACCACGGATCGTAGCATTAATACCTGGGCAATCGCCGCCCGATGAGAGTATTCCGATTTTCATAGAGTTATTCTTTTTGTTCTTCACAAAGGTAAAAATAAAAGGAGAATAATTACCTTTGTTCCCCTAGAATATAAAAATAGGCTATGGATTTTCTGACAGACTTCATATATCAGTTCTTTAAGCCACGAAATAAGAGAATTGACCGATATACCATGGAAGCGGGAGACATACAAGAACAACAGCTCCGTCGGTTACTTGAGCAGGCAAAGAACACTTCGTGGGGAAAGAAATATGATTATAAGCACGTGGCGGGATATGACGATTATAAAAACCGTTTCCCTGTACAGTGCTATGATCAGTTAAAAGGGGATATTCAACGGATGTTGAGTGGTGAACCGAATGTATTATGGCCTGGAATGGTACATTGGTTTGCAAAGAGTAGTGGAACAACCAGTGATAAAAGTAAATTTCTACCTGTTACTCCTGAAATACTGAAACAATGTCACTACCAAGGCGGCTTCGATACCGTCTGCTTATATTTGCGTAACAATCCTTCCAGCCATTTTTTCCGCCGGAAAGGTTTGATATTGGGTGGAAGTCATAGTCCGTCTCCGATAAATGCCCAAATTCATTGCGGAGATTTGTCGGCGGTCTTGTTGCAGAACCTGAATCCCTTGGTAAACCTGGTTCGTGTACCTCGGAAAGAAATCATCCTGATGGATGAATGGGAAAGTAAGATCAAGGCAATCGTAGAAAGTACCTGGCGGGAAGATGTCAACAGTCTTTCGGGAGTTCCTTCGTGGATGTTGGTCCTGATCAAGGCAATTCTGAAGAAGAGCGGGAAGACTTATCTGACTGAAGTGTGGCCTAATCTGGAGGTGTTTTTTCACGGAGGTATTAGTTTTACTCCTTATCGGGAAGCATATAAATCTCTTATCCCTTCCGATAAAATGCACTATATGGAAACCTACAATGCTTCTGAAGGTTTCTTTGGTATTCAGGATGATCCGTCCGATCCTTCATTATTATTGATGTTGGATTATGGAATCTTTTACGAGTTTATACCAATGGCAGAACTCGACTCTGAGAATCCGTCGGTTATTCCTTTGACCGGAGTGGAAGTCGGCAAGAATTATGCAATGGTGATTTCTACGGCTGGTGGCTTATGGCGTTATTTAATCGGTGATACGGTTCGTTTCACTTCAGTTTCCCCGTATAAGTTTGTGATTTCAGGACGTACGAAACATTTTATCAATGCGTTTGGGGAAGAACTGATGGTCAACAATGCCGACCGGGCATTGCATGAAGCCTGTGTAGCCACAGGGGCTCGGATAAAAGAATATACGGCTGCACCTTTGTTCCTGCTTGATCGGGCGAAAGGTCGTCATCAATGGCTGATTGAGTTTGAAAAGGCTCCAGAGTCACTCACGCAATTTGCCTCTTTGTTGGATGAAGCTCTCCAACATGCCAATTCCGATTATGAGGCCAAACGGTATAAGGAAATTTCTTTACAGCCGTTGGAAGTGATTGCTGCCCATGAAGGTTGTTTCTATCGGTGGTTGAGTAGTAAAGGAAAGCTGGG
>CASEGC010000006.1 GCA_949287365.1 uncultured Parabacteroides sp. | reverse complement strand
GCGTTCCGGAACATATTCTTGAACGACGGGTCCTCGGCCGCCTTCGGGTTTTCCTTCTTATAAATCTCCGTCAAGCCGTCGATAAACTCCGGATTGTCCACCACCCGGACCTCCCACGATTGCTTGTTCTGCCCGTTGGGCGCGTTGATGCCACATTCCAAGATAATCCGCATGGTATCGCGGTTCACGGGGCGCGGCTCATATTTCCGGATGCTTCGGCGAGCCATGATGGTCTCTATCACTACGTCCGACTGGCTTTTCTCTTTCCCCGTACTCGCCTCCTCGCTTTGGGGAGCGGGCGTACAAGCGTTCATCGCGGCACATACGCACAGGCCGCTCAAGATAGTTTTGAATGCGTTCATCTTTTTCCTTTTTATTTAATTAATCGATATACGCCCACAAAGATGCGGAATTTCCACGGAATTTCATACGAATCTACATGATTCTCGCATAGGAACTCATCATCTACCAAGCGAAAGACTTTCGTCCATCAAATGGTAGACAAATGTCCAACAGCTGATAGACATTTGTCTAACGGCAGTTGGACAATCAATCTTTTGTAGCCGAAATCCTGAAACGAAGACAAAAAAGAAGGATATAAGATATTTTTACGTGTTATGTCACTATTTTTGTTTTTCTTCGCGGAAAATTAGAAGAAAGTGAATCTCATAATAGAACAAGGAAACACCACCTCCAAGGTCGCCGTGTTCGACAACGGACGTATGGAGGCTTCTTATGTATATAAGCGGTTCGGGGTCTCCGCGGTCGCCGTTCTTTTCGAGCGATACGCGTTTACGGCCGGCATCTTGTCGACGGTAATCGACCGCGACGAGGAGCTTATCGCGTATCTGGAGAGTAAGTTGGAACGTTTCATATTTTTGGACGAAAACGTCAAGTTGCCCATTCGGATAAGCTACGAGACACCGGCCACGTTGGGCAAGGACCGGTTGGCGGCGGCGGTTGGCGCGTATTGTTCGAGGCCAGGCAATAATCTGTTAGTGATTGATTTAGGTACGGCTATCACTTACGAGATAATAGAGGCGTCGGGCGTTTATCTGGGGGGTAATATTTCTCCGGGGATGACGACCCGTTTCCGGGCGTTGAACCAGTTCACGAGGAAATTGCCGTTGCTGACGGAAGAGGGAGATACGCCTTTTGTCGGGACAAGCACGGAGACGGCTATCCGTTCGGGCGTGGTGAACGGGATTGTCTATGAGATAGACGGCTATATCAATGAGCTGAAGCTGAAATATGCGGACCTTTTTGTTTTTTTAACGGGAGGCCATTCGTTTTATTTTGAAAGACGGCTAAAAAACGCCATCTTCGCGGATATTAATTTAGTGTTGACAGGATTAAATAGAATCTTAGAGTATAATGTTGAGAATTAATAAGGTCGTAATAATAAGTCTTCTTATCTTTACACAGTTGTCGTTGAACGCTCAAAACAACACGAACTCGCCTTATACGCGGTTTGGTTACGGTGAGTTGGCCGACCGCTCTTTTGGCGCCGGAAGGGCGATGGGTGGCGTGGGCTACGGATTGAGGTCGTCGAAACAGATAAACCCATTGAACCCGGCTTCGTATAGTTGTATGGATTCGTTGACATTCCTTTTTGATTTTGGGGTTTCCGGCCAGGTGTCATGGTTCAATGATGGGACGAACCAGCAGAGGCAATTGAACGGAAACGTAGAATATATCGCGCTCCAGTTCCCGATTACCCGCCGTTTGGCCATGAGCGTGGGGTTGTTGCCCTATTCGCACGTGGGCTATGAGTTCGGCGAGACCCGTACGGAGGCGGGCTTGGATTGGGGTGAGAGCTTCAGCGGTAGCGGTAGTATAAGTGATTTATATGTAGGAGCCGCGTACGATATCTGGAAAAAGCGGTTATCGATTGGAGCGAATGTCGGCTTCTTGTTCGGAAACATTACTCATTACCGGAACTTGGTGTTCCCGACCGGCTCGAACGCGGATGACGTGAGCCGGAGTGAGCGGTACGAGATTCGCGACTTGAAGCTGGATTTCGGTATCCAATACACGCATCCGTTGAGCAAGACGGAATCGATGACGTTCGGTTTCACCTATTCTCCGGCGCAGAAGTTGAGCACGACGAAATATGACATTCAGCTCGTGGGTGGCTCTACCTCTTCCGGTTATACGAAAAACGATACGATCAAGAATTATCGGTATGACATACCTAACTCCTATGGATTCGGCGTTTCCTACGTGAAAGAGAACAAGTTGACCTTGGCGGCGGATTTCCTGTATGAGGATTGGGCGAACGCCTATTTCGACAACGAGAAGGGGCAATTCAAGAACCGGACGAGAGTAGGGGCGGGCATGGAATATATCCCGAATGACAATAACCGTTTTTATTTGGGACGCGTCAGGTATCGCGCCGGTGTCCATTATAGTAATTCCTATTTGAGAGTGGCTCGCTCGGAAGAGAACGCTTATAAGGGACATGGGTACGATGAGTATGGCGTGAGCTTGGGTTTTGGCTTGCCATTGATTGACAACCGTTCTTTCGTGAATGTCTCTTTTGAATACGTGAAGATTCGCCCGGAGTTGCGGACGATGATTGATGAGCAATATTTCCGGTTCACCGTGAATTATTCATTTAATGAATTATGGTTTTTTAAACGAAAAGTGGATTAAACTTGCTATCTTTACACCCGTCTAAGTAAAGAACCGTTTATAAAGACAATGAAGATTGAATTATAGCTAACTTTAATAGAAAGAAACATGAAGATCAAAGTTTTGTTACTTGCGCTGGGATGTACGATGGGGACATTAGGCGCTTATGCGCAGAAAGGAGTGGATACCGGAACACAATTTGGCTCCGGGGAGGATAGCGTGCGTTGTATCACCAATATCAGTTTGTTCGTTCCTTATGCGAAAGCGGGCAACTATAAGGACGCTTACGAGTTCTGGAAAATCGTGTATGACGAGTGTCCGGCCGCCACGAAAGACATCTATTTGTATGGCGTGAGAATCATGGGCTGGAAGATCGCTCAAGAGAAAGACCCCGCTAAACGGAACGCGCTTATTGACGATTTGATGGCCGTTTACGACAAGCGTGTCAAATACTTCGGTAATGACCGTCGATATGGTAAGGATTGGATCGTTTCACGTAAGGTTCAGGATTACTTCACGCAGACGGGCGACCAAGCCGATTACAACAAAGCTTATGATTGGTTGAAAGAAATCGTGGACGAGAAAGGAAATAACACCGAGGCGTTAGGTCTGTCGTTGTTCGCTTTCTCTTCGATGAAGAAAATGGTGGCCGATCCGAACTTCAAGGAGCAGTACATTCAGGATTACCTGAAGGCATCCGGTGCTTTGGACGCACAGTACAAGGCAGCGCAAGCCGCTAATAATAAGAAGGAGGCTGACGCGATGATGGCCTATAAGTCTAGCGTTGACAACGCCTTCGCGAACAGTGGTGCCGCTGATTGCGAGACCTTGCAGAACATGTATGCCGCTAAGATCGAGGAGAACAAGGATAACTTGAGCTATTTGAAAGAGACCGTTTCTTTGTTGCGCCGGACGGGATGTCAAGAGATTGACGCCTATTTCGCCGCTTCGGGTTACGCTTATAAGTTGGAGCCGAGTGCGGATGCCGCCGTTGGTTTGGCTAAGCAAGCGGTAAAGGCTAAGGATTACGATACGGCTATCAAGTATTTCGAGGAGGCGGCTAATTTGGAGACCGAGGCGAACGCGAAAGCCGATGATTATTATATGATAGCTTTGCTGGTGTTCGAGCAGAACTCTTACACGAAAGCGCGTCAATATTGCCGGAAGGCGTTGGAGGAGAACCCGAATTATGGTAATGCGTATATGTTGATGGGTAAGATGTACGCCGCTACGTCGAAATCGGTTTATCCTGATGATGCCGTATTGGCGAGAACGGTTTATTACGCGGCCATCGATAAGTTTGAGAAAGCTAAACAAGTAGATCCGTCTGTGGCGGAAGAGGCGAACAGCTTGATTTCCGCTTATCGCGCTCACCTTCCTTCCACGGAGGAGATTTTCATGCACCCGGAATTGGAGAAGGGTAAATCGTTCACCATTGGTGGATGGATAGGAGAGTCAACCGTGATTCGTTGATGATGGGTAAACGACGTTTTCCTCGTGAAACGGGAAATATAAGCATAACGGCCGCTCGTATGGCGGTCGTTATGCTTCTTTTGTTTTCGGTTTCTTGCGGCAAGGAGGATAAGGAGGTGGTGAATGTCTCTTTCGATCCGGAGAATACATACACGATGAAAGCGACAGAGGTCTCTTCCTTGATATCCGATTCTGGTGTCACTCGTTACCGGCTGAAAGCGAAAGAATGGCAAATCTTCGGAAAGGCGAAGGAACCTTATTGGTATTTTCCGTCGGGTATTTATGTCGAGAAATTTGATACTTTATTTAATACGGAGGCAAGCGTGAAAGCCGATACGGCTTATTATTTCGATAAGAAAAACCTTTGGGAATTGATTGGTAACGTGGAGATCGAAAGTTTATCCGGTGAGCGTTTCGAGACATCGCGATTGTTTTGGGACCAAAAAAAGGAAAAGGTTTATTCGGATAAATATATGCGTATCGAGCAGGCGGATAAAATTATCACGGGAATTGGTTTTGAGTCGAACCAAAGTATGACTCAATATAAGATATTTAATTCGCAGGGAGTTTTCCCTGTTACCGACACTTTGCCTGATACGACTCAGGTCGTGGAGAATGATAGCGCGCGGATGGATGTGGCGAAGTCGGATTCGGTTCATTTAAAGGTAGATTGAGGTGGAGACTTCTACATGTATATGGGTGGCTCTCGCGTTTTCCGCTTTTTTCTCAGGGATGGAAAGCGCGTTTATCTCTTCGAGTAAATTGCGTTACGAGTTGGATAAAAAGGAGCATGGGGTCTCAAGTAGGATATTGGGGATTTTTTACCGTCATCCTAACCGGTTCGTGTCCACGATGGCGATAGGAAATATGATCGCCTTGATCGTATTCGCCTCGCGGATGGTGGTGTTTTCCAGACCGTTTGTCGCTGATGTGGTGGCGAATGACGCGTTGGTCTTGTTTATCCAGTGCTTGATTTCCGTAGTCATTATCTTATTGTTAGGCGAGTTTATTCCCAAGACGATATTTAAGCTCAATCCTAATTTGACGCTTCATTTATTCGCTCTCCCTTCATTTGTCGTATATGTTTTGTTGGCTCCTATTTCCATGGTCGCCGATCTTGTTGTATTCATTCTATTGAGGCTTGGAGGCGTGAAACGTATGGAACCTTCTTCGAATACGTTCGGGAAAATGGATTTGGATTACTTTATCCAGCGGAGTTTGGAGGAGGCTCCGACTGATTCGGAGATGGACACGGAAGTAAAGATATTCCAAAACGCTTTGGATTTTTCGAATGTCCGTTTGAGGGATTGCATCGTTCCCCGGACGGAAATCGTGGCATGTGACATGGCGACCACGATGGAGGAGCTTCGTTCTAAGTTCATAGAGAGTGGATTTTCTAAGATTTTAGTGTTTAATGAGAATATTGATGACATTGTAGGATATATACACTCGTCGGAGTTGTTTAAGAATCCGGATGATTGGACACGACAGATTCGGCCGGTATCCATCGTGCCGGAGACGATGGCGGCGAACAAATTGATGAAATTGCTGATGCAAGAGAAGCGAAGCTTGGCTGTCGTCGTGGATGAGTTCGGCGGAACGTCCGGTATCGTGACTCTGGAGGATTTGGTGGAGGAAATATTTGGAGAAATCGAGGATGAGCATGACACGAAATCTTATGTGGCTAGGAAAGTGGCTGACAATGAGTTTGTTTTATCGGGAAGGATAGAGATTGATACGTTGAACGAGATGTTCCATTTGGATTTGCCGGAATCGGACGATTACGTGACGATCGCCGGTTTTATCCTGCATTTCTATCAGCGATTCCCCAAATTGAACGAGACGATTCAAATCGATAAATACTCGTTTAAGGTCATCAAGGTGACCTCCACGAAGATAGAATTGGTCCGCATGAAAGTGGGAAATTGATAAAAAAAGCATTATATGCGGTGGATTTTTCTTTTTTTTATATCTTTGTGCGCTTAAAAATGTGATTATAATAAACTTAAAAAATAACGAAGTATAGATGGCTACGCTAGAAAAAATTAGAAGCAAAGCGGGACTGCTGGTACTCGTCGTGGGTGTGGCGTTGTTCGCTTTTATCATTGGTGATTTTTTGAATTCAGGATCTACTTATTTTAGACAGTCTCAAGAAAAGATCGCTGAAATAGAGGGTGAGGTTATTAATATTCAAGATTATCAAGCTCGAGTGAACGAGATGACCGAGATGTATAAGATGCAGTCGGGTTCTACCAGCTTGCCCGAGGAATATATGACGCAGGTCCGTCAATCCGTTTTTGACGCGATGGTGCAAGATATCGTATTGAATGACGTGACCTCGAAGTTGGGTATGACCGTTAGCTCGGAGGAATTATTCGATATGGTTCAAGGTGAGAATATTTCTCCGCTTATTCAACAAATGCAGATGTTTGTCAATCCTCAAACCGGAATGTTCGACAAATCGGTTTTGCTGAACTTCTTGAAACAGATTGATTCGGATAATATAGCGAGTTATCCGGCGGACCAACAAGCTCAACTGGTTCAAGCCCGGAATTTTTGGTTGTTTTGGGAAAAGAATATCAAGCGTCAACGTCTGGAGCAAAAATATGCGACTTTGCTAAACAAGGCGATTACCGCCAACGCTTTAGACGCGAAAGACGCTTATGACGCGAATGTCATCAATTCGGACATCGTTTACGCCATGCAATCTTACTCTACGATTCCCGATTCTACGATAGAGGTAAGCGAAAGCGAGATTCGGGATTTGTATAACCAACGTAAGGAACGTTATAAGCAAAAAGAGTCCGTGGTAGTTGATTATATCGCCGTTGATATTCGTCCGAGTAAGGAGGATTATGATAACGCTCAAGCCGATATCGAGAGCGTCAAGGAAGAGTTGGCTTCATCGGATAGGGTGGCCGATATCGTGAACGAGTATTCGGAAGTTCCATACGTGGACGCTTTTTTCTCTGGAAGACATTTGGATCCTGAAATGAAGAAATTCGTCGAGACAGCGAATATCGGAGACATCTACGGCCCGGTGTTTGAAAATGATAAATACACGATGTATAAATTGGTGGATAAAACGGTGGCTCCGGATTCCGTGAAAGTCAGTCATATCATGATTGCCGGGAAATCCGAGGCGGAGACAAAGGCTTTGGTCGACAGCTTGATGGGTGCCTTGAAAGGCGGAGCTGATTTCGCGGAGCTGGCTAAAAAGCATTCCGTGGACCAAGCGGCCGAGAACGGTGGCGAATTGGGTTGGTTTACGGAGGCAACGGCATTGAGAGGCGTGAACGACGATTTCAAGAACGCCGTATTCTCTTCTGCGTTGAATGAGGTTTCCGTCGTTAAATCCATGTATGGCACGCATTTGGTGAAAGTGACGGAGAAGACTTCAAATGTGGATAAATATAAGATCGCGGATATCGAGAAGACCGTAACTTATAGTTCGAAGACTAACGGTAATATTTATAATGAGTTGAACCAATTCATCTCGGAAAATAACTCGAAGGATAAGATGGAGGCGAACGCGAAAGAGGCGGGTTATAACCTTATCACGGGTGCCGTGGTAACGAAAGACAATCAAATGTTGGGTTCTATCAAGGACTCGCGTCCGGTAATCCGTTGGGCGTTCCAGAACGGTAAAGGCTCTATTTCCGAGATATTTGAGTGTGATGACAAATTCGTGGTAGCGGTGGTTACAGGTAAGATCAAGGAAGGATATCGTCCCGTGGATATGGTCTCTTCGTCTTTGCGGTCTGAACTGGCGGCCAAGAAAAAAGGCGATAAGATTGTCGAGGAGTTGTCCGCCAAGAACTTGACTTCTATCGACGCTTATGCCCAGGCGATGGGTTCGTCCGTGGATTCTGTCAAGTTCATTAACTTCAATACGCGTCGTATCGCCGGTATCGGTATCGAGCCTACGTTGAACGCGATGATTTCCATGGCGGGAGTCAATCAGTTGAGCGCTCCGGTTAAAGGGAATAATGGTGTTTATGTATTTGACGTGTACGCCCGGAATGAGGATAAGAAGGAATACGATGAGGCCGAGGAGATTCGGACGTTGAATTCCGCAAACGCTTATCGTATAGGTTTCCAAGCTATCCAGTCTTTGGTCAATAAGGCGGATGTCGTAGATAACCGTATCCGTTTCTACTAATAAGAAAGACAACCCCTTTCTTTTGATATAACTCCTTGTCCTGAAAAGGGCAGGGAGTTTTTTTATGCCTTGGCCACCGGTCCTTTCTCGATGGCATGGCTTGGCCGTGGGGAAAAAGTGGAGTCCATACCGGGAAAAGTTCTTCAGGACGAACGAAAAGTTCGCTATGAAACGTCAGAAACTCTATCTTTAGCCTAAAGATACATATCGCAAACCTAAAGATATATATCTTCAGCCTAAAGATACATATCTTTAGCTTAAAGATAGACTTCGCGATAGGTGATATAAACTTTTTCCTCCTTATAGGTGAAGTTTTTCTTCCTTTGGAACGGACTTTTTGTCCGGTTTGTCCGGTTTTGGACGATATAGGATTTGTGTCAATCTACTATTTGTGGAATATTTGTCGTATTTTTGTGCGAATAGAAATATGTGAATCGATATGGGAGATAAACGGCGATTGTTGGGAATGACCTTGGAGGAATTGAGGCGTGTCGCGGCGGAGGTGGGCTTGCCTGGTTACGCTGCCAAGCAAATGGCGGATTGGCTTTACAAGAAGAAAGTCTCGCGGATAGCCGACATGACGAATATATCGGCAGCTAAGCGCGCCTCTTTAAGCGAGTTGTTTGAGGTCGGCGCTTATCCTCCTTCTGATTGCCGGAGGTCGTTGGATGGGACGGTCAAATATTTGTATGAGGCGGGAACGGGGCGTTTCGTTGAGTCGGTGTATATCCCGACGGAAGACAGGTTTACGCTTTGCGTTTCCTCGCAAGTGGGGTGTAAAATGAATTGCCTGTTTTGCATGACCGGGAAACAGGGTTTCTCGGCTAATCTGACCGCCAACCAGATATTGAACCAGATACGGTCATTGCCGGAGAATGAGAAGTTGACGAACATTGTTTTTATGGGCATGGGTGAGCCTTTGGACAATACGGATGAGTTGTTCAAGGTTCTGGAGATTCTGACCTCTTCTTACGGATACGCGTGGAGTCCGAAGCGTATAACCGTTTCCACGATAGGCGTATTGAAGGGGTTGCGACGTTTCTTGGAGGAAAGCGAATGCCATTTGGCGGTGAGCCTGCATTCTCCTTTTCCGGAGGAGAGGCTTTCCTTGATGCCCGTAGAGAAGGCTTTTCCCATTAAAGAGGTGATGGAGTTGATAAGACGTTATGACTTCACCCATCAAAGGCGGGTCTCTTTCGAATATATCGTCTTTAAGGGGTTGAACGATACGCCGTTGCACGCGAGGGCCTTGGTTCGTTTGCTTGACGGGATTCCTTGCCGGGTAAACTTGATTCGGTTTCACGCCATACCTCACGTTCCGTTGGAGACTTCCGATATCAAGCGGATGGAGGCTTTTAGGGACTTGTTGAACGATAGAGGTGTCGTTTGTACGATTAGGGCATCGCGCGGGGAAGATATTTTTGCCGCGTGCGGTATGCTTTCTACGGCAAAAAGCATTACATTTGTAAAATAAAATAGATAGACATGAAAATAGCTTCTTTATTATCTTGTTTCTCGCTGGTCGTGGTTTTGATGGTCGCTTGTGGTTCCGGCCCTACGCTGACGCGGGCGACAGGCTTCGCTTATGAGATAGTTGTCGTTATGGACCAGAAAAGCTGGGAGGCTCCCGCCGGACAAGCGATTAAATCGGAGTTGGTTTCCGATGTCCCCGGTCTGCCGCAGCCAGAGCCGTCGTTGAAAATCACTTATGTGCAGCCCCATGATTTTAACGGGTTGTTGCGATACGTAAGGAATATATTGATAGTCAAGATTGACCCCGCTTTATACACGAAAGTGTCTTTAGGGTATGAGAATGATGTATGGGCTCAGGGGCAGGTCGTTTTGTCGTTGAAGACACCAAGCGAGGAAGCTATCTTGGAGTATTTGCGAGTAAACGAGAACACGTTGGTGAATTTCTTCGTGAAAGAGGAGATGAAGCGAGCGATAGCCCAACTTCAGGAAGAGTACAGTTCCGTGGTTATGGACAATCTGAGAAAGGATTTTTCCGTGGCTTTGAACGCCCCTGCCAATTTCATCTATTATAGAGATACGACGAACTTCTTTTGGGCTTCCAATAACGCGAGTACGGGACGTATGGATTTGATCGTATATACGTTCCCTTATACGGACTCGAATACGTTTACGGCTGAATATCTGGTGGCTAAACGCGATTCTGTACTGAAGATAAATCTGCCGGGAGGACATCCGGGTTCTTATATGCAGACGGAGACTCGTGGAGGTATAGACTATAAACCGATCACCTTGAATGATAAATATTGCGGCGTGACGCGAGGTTTGTGGAGGATGGAAGGAGATATGATGGGAGGGCCTTTCGTGAGTATCGCCCGGTTAGATGAGAAGAATAATCGTGTGGTCGTGGCCGAGGGATTCGTTTACGCTCCGGAAACAAACAAGCGAAACTACATGCGGAGGATTGAGGCTTCCTTGTATACATTGCGTTTGCCCGGAGAGTTTGAGCTACCGGAGGCCGAGCGGAAATAATGATTTGAAAGAAGAAGAATATACGAATGAATATGGACGAACGATTGATAAAAGTAGGGATTACGCATGGAGATATAAATGGAATTGGCTATGAGGTCATATTGAAGACTTTCTCGGATATCCGTTTGACGGACCTTTGTACGCCTATTATTTATGGCTCTTCCAAGATAGCCGCTTATCATCGCAAGGCTTTGGACTTGGCTCCATTGAATATGAATATTATCTCCCAGGCGGAGGACGCTGGGGTCAATAGGGTGAATATCATTAACTGCGTGAATGATGAGATAAAGGTGGAGCTTTCGAAATCGACGGAAGTAGCTGGGAAGGCGGCCTTTAAATCATTGGAGGCGGCGGTGTCGGATATTAAGCGAGGCGCGGTGGATGTATTGCTTACGGCACCGATAAATAAGCATAATATCCAAAATGAAAACTTTCATTTCCCCGGTCATACGGAATATCTGGAGCAATGCTTTGGCGATGCGGAGAAGAAAGCCTTGATGATTTTGATGAAAGACGGTTTGCGAGTCGCATTGGTGACGGGACACGTTCCTTTGTCCCAAGTGGCGTCTTCTATCAATACGGATAATATCGTAAATAAGTTGCGTGTTTTTAATCACTCCTTGATACAGGACTTTGGAATCGTTAAGCCTCGCATAGCGGTCCTTTCGTTGAATCCTCATGCGGGTGACGCCGGACTGTTAGGTACGGAGGAAGAAACGATTATCAAACCGGCGATGGTAGAGGCGGAAAAGAAAGGCGTGATGTCTTTCGGTCCTTATCCGGCGGATGGGTTCTTTGGCTCGCGGATGTATGATAAGTTTGACGGTGTTTTAGCGATGTATCATGATCAAGGGTTAGCTCCATTTAAGGCGTTGGCGATGGATGATGGCGTGAATTTCACGGCAGGTTTGCCCGTTGTCCGTACTTCTCCCGCACATGGAACCGCTTACGATATCGCGGGGAAAAACTTGGCTTCGGAAGAATCATTTCGTCAGGCTTTATACGCGGCTTTGGATATTTATAGGAATCGGATACGTTATAAAAACGCGACATCGAATCCTTTGCGTAAGCAATATTTTGAGAAAGGAGGAGATAACGAGAAATTGGATTTGACCAAGGACGATGAGTCTAACGGGTTATAACTATATTCCATGTATCGATGATGAAAGGAGAAGATTATGTTTAAGGATAAAACGATCGTATATACTTCCGGAACATTTGATATGTTCCATTATAACCATCTTCGGATGATTAATTATGCTCGTAGCTTGGCGGATATTTTAATCGTGGGCGTGAGTACCGACGAGTTGGTCTCCTCTTATAAGGCGAAACCAATCATACCATTTCATGAGCGGTTGCAGATTATCGAAGCGTTGAAAACGCCCGATATCGTGATTCCGCAGCATTCGTTGGACCATACGGAAATCGTGAAAAAATTGAATATAGACGCGTTCGTGGTTGGCGATGATTGGTATGGGAAATACGATTATCTGAAGGATTTGGGCGTGCAGGTCTTTTATTTTCCCTATGGGACAGGCGTGTCTTCTTCCAACCTGAAAAAAACGATACACGATTCGTATGAGAAGAATCTGACATCTCAGCGTCAATCTAAACCGGAAGTGGTGAAAGGGCTTAGCGCTAAATAATCTTTTTCTCATGAATAAGCTTGTTTTAATTACCGGAGGTACGAAAGGGATAGGTAAAGCTATCGCTTTTTGTTTGGGAAGAGCCGGGTATGACCTTATATTGACATACGCTTTGGATCAAGTGGTGGCGGATGAGGTGAGGACTGATGTGGAGAGAGAATGCGGCGTGAAAGTTCATACGTTGAAGGCTGACATATCGAAAGATGATACGATAACGGAGATAGATTCTTTTTTAGAACGTGAGAATTTGCGTTTGGATGGCTTGATTTTTAATGCGGGCATAACGTGCCGTGATTCGTTTGAGAAGCTTACGTTCGAGAATTGGAATCGTGTCTTTTTCGCGAATGTCCACTTCCCGGTTTTTCTTTTGCAGAAAATCATTGATCGGATTAATAAGGGAGGAAGTATCGTTTTTACAGGCTCCTTGATGGGCATACAGCCCCATTCCGTTTCGTTGGCGTATGGAGTGACAAAAAGCGCGGTCCATTCAATTGTCAAGAATATGGTGAAATTTTTGGTGCCTTATGAGGTGCGTGTGAACGCGGTGGCACCTGGATTTGTCGATACGGAATGGCAGAAGACGAAACCTGTTGAGATTCGCCGGAACATAGAGCGAAAGGTCTCCTTGGGGCGTTTTTGCGACCCCGGAGAGCTGGCGGAGGTTTATAGAATGTTGTTGGAAAATAGTTATTTTAATGGAGAAGTAGTCGTTGTGGACGGTGGCTACTCTTATAAATGAAAGATAAATGAGCGAGTTGGACAAAGAATATGAAGCTTCGTTGAAATCGATAGAGACAGAAAATAAGATTGACCAGATTTTTTATCGTCCGATAGGCTTTCGTATCGCTCGTGTGTTGCGAGGAACCGGAATTACTCCGAATATGGTTACGATAGTTTCGATTTTCGTGGGCGCGGCGGCCGGATTTATGTTTTACCATGAGGATTTGTCTTATAATATATGCGGTATATTATTATTGATAATCGCTAATATTTTGGATTGCGTGGACGGACAATTGGCGCGTTTGACTGGCATCAAATCCGCTATCGGGCGTATTTTGGACGGTTTCGCTGGAGATATTTGGTTCGCTTCTATTTATATTGGTTTCGCGTTGCGTCTGTCTCATGAGTATGGCACGTATCTCTTTTTCGTGTTGGCGATTTTGTCAGGTTTGTCCCATTTAGCGCAGGCGAATATCACGGATTATTATAAAACGCTTCATCTGTATTTTATCAGCAAGGAGAAAGGCGCGGAGTTCCAATCTTTGGAACAAGTGGAAGCCAAGCATAAAGAAATGAAGAATGGGGTGAACAAGTTTTTTTATTTTTTGTATCGCTGGTATACGATGTTGCAAGTGAAGGCTACGCCGGTATTACAAGGATTGTTGCGTAATTTGCGCACGAAATATGGCGATGATATTCCGGAAAATATCCGTTTGGATTTCCGGAAGCGGAGCCGCCGTTTGATGCGCTATATAGATTTGTTGACATTCAATGGCCGGACGATGATTATGTTCGTAATCGTATTGACTGGGCAGGTTTGGGCTTATTATCTTTATGAGATTATCGTGCTGAATATCGTTTTGGCGGTGGTAATGAGGAAACACGAGAAGATGTGTTCCTCGTTTTTGGAAAAAATATGAAGAAGAGTGTAGTAGATATTCAAGACCTGCGGGAAATGTTTCCTGTCTTTAAAGGACGTATAGGTTCTTGGATAGGAAAATTATTGCTAAAGTGGTTGCGGGTCGATAGAGTCAATGAAGTTCATGCCCGCAATTGTCATTTGCGAGGCGCTGAATTTACGACCGCGCTATTGCGGGACCCGCTTATTGATATTCGTTATGAGGTGCATCATAAGGAAATTTTGAACCATTTGCCGGAAGGTGCTTTTGTTACCGTTTCCAATCATCCGATAGGTTCGTTGGATGGCATAATCTTAATCGATATTTTTGCGTCGTATCGACCGGATTTCAAGGTGATGGTTAATGGTATGTTGACGAAAATCGGGGCTATGGAAGACAATTTCATATCTGTCGTACCCGATTCTCACAAAAGGGGGGCGAACCCGGCGAACATCAACGGCGTACGGCTTTCGTTGCAGCGTTTGAAAGAGGGGCATCCGATGGGCTTTTTTCCGGCAGGCGCGATTTCTTTTTATAACAAGGAGCAAAAAGGAATTCGAGATTTGTCATGGGCGCATAGCGTGATTCGCTTGATTCGAAAGGCAAAGGTCCCGATTTATCCTGTTTATTTTGATTTCCAGAATAGTCGTTTTTTTTATTGGCTTGGAAATATCAGTTGGCAGATACGGACGTTGCGCATTCCTGCTGAAATATTTAATAAGCGAGGACAAAAAGTGGATGTTTATATCGGCGATCCAATTTCGCCGGAGACGGTTTCCACGATTCCGGAAGATAAAGCTTTGGCGGAGTTTTTGTATGGAAAAACCTATTCCCTTAAACATTCTTATGCTTGATGCGCATAATAAAATATAAGAAACTATCGATAATTGGTTGCCGATAGTGATATTTCGAATTAGGATTTGTAAATTTGGCAGGAAAACTGAAATAATCGCGGTCTTTTAAGAGGAAATAGTGATGAAAGTCGATATACAACAAGTAAAACAGCGTTTTGGGATAATAGGAAATAATCAAGGACTTAATCGTGCGATAGATGTCGCGCTCCAAGTCGCCCCTACGGATTTGTCAGTTCTTATTACGGGAGAAAGCGGGGTGGGAAAGGAAACATTCCCGCAGATTATTCACCAGAATAGCCAACGGAAACATGGTCAGTACATCGCGGTAAATTGTGGAGCCATACCGGAAGGTACGATCGATTCGGAGCTGTTCGGACATGAGAAAGGCTCTTTTACGGGGGCTTTGGCTGACCGTAAAGGTTATTTCGAGGTGGCGGATGGTGGGACGATTTTCTTGGATGAGGTAGGAGAGTTGCCTACTCCGACGCAAGCTCGTTTGCTCCGTGTCTTAGAGACCGGCGAGTTTATAAAAGTCGGTTCCTCGAAAGTTCAGAAGACGAATGTCCGTATTGTCGCGGCCACTAACGTGAATTTAGTGCAGGCCGTATCGGAGGGGAAGTTCAGGGAGGATTTGTTCTATCGGTTGAGTACGGTGCCTATTCAAATACCGCCTTTACGCGACCGTGCGGAAGACATCGTGTTGTTGTTTAGAAAATTTGCCAGTGATTGCGCGGAGAAATATCGTATGCCACCGATTCGTTTGGAAGACGATGCCCGTCAAATCTTAGTCACGTATCGTTGGCCCGGAAATGTAAGGGAATTGAAAAACGTGACAGAACGTATCTCCGTGATTGAAGAGAAACGGGATATTACGGGAGAGGTGTTACGCCAATATTTGCCGAATTTGAATGTGGAGAAATATCCGGTACTGGTCAAACGGGACAATGATGCGAAAGTCTTTAATAACGAGCGAGAGATTCTTTATCAAGTCCTTTTCGACATGAAAAAGGACGTGACCGAACTGAAGAAGCTGGTGCATGACATTATGGATGGGAATATCCAAGTGGCTGGAGGAAACACCTATACGGCTCATCCGATTCCCGCGGAGGCGGTACATTCTTCCATTCAAGAAACAGCGGTAGACGTTGAGGAGGAGGCTCTCTCTTTGGCCGATGTGGAGAAAGAGATGATTCGCAAGGCTTTGGAAAAACATAACGGGCGTCGTAAGAACGCGGCCGCGGATTTGAAAATCTCGGAACGTACGTTATATCGTAAAATCAAAGAATATAATTTGGAATAACGCTATGGGAATAATAGGCTTACGTTTGTCTTTGCTTGGAAAGTTGGCGTTTTTGGCGTTGACGCTGGTAGCTGGCGCTTGTTCCATTTCTTATAAATTTAATGGCGCTTCTATCGATTATACTAAAATCAAGACGATAACGATTCATAATTTCGCGAATCAGGCTCCATACGTGAATCCGACTCTCGCTCCCCAATTCTCGGAGGATTTGAAGGATATTTATATCCGTCAAACGCGTCTTCAGCTTGTCCAAAGTAATGGAGACCTTGAGCTGGAAGGGGAAATCACGGGATATGATTTCACGCCGATGGCGGTAAAGGAGGACGCGCTGGCTTCGCAAACGAAATTGACGATTACCGTGCGGGTTCGATACACGAATCAGGTTAATCCGGATGAGGACTTCGAACAATCTTTCTCCGCCTATCGGGAATTTGATAGTAGCTTGATGTTGCAGCAAGTGGAAAGTTCCTTATGTGAGGAAATCACGGAAGAGATAATAGACCAAATATATAACGCCACTGTCGCGAATTGGTAAATGAGGGTGGAGGATTTATATCGGTACATGAGGGATCTTTCTACCTTGGATGAGAATTCTCTTCTTGAGTTGCGGCAAATGATAGACCTTTATCCTTATTTTCAGACGGCACGGATGCTGTATCTGAAAAACTTAGCGTTGTTGAATAAAGAGGCATTCGCCCAGGAACTGGAAAAGATGTCTGTATTTGTATTGGACAGGAAAAGGCTGTTCACCGTAATAGAAGGGGAAAAGTATGGTTGTGAAAAAGAGCGACACGAGGGCTTGGTCTCTTCTCAAAAAGAGGATAGTTTCTCGTTGATAGATGCGTTTCTTTCCTCGCATGGTGAAAGGACGGATATCAATGGGGAGGCTTCTCGCTTGATTCAACCTTCGGTGTCATCCGATTATATATTTTGGTCTTTGTCTGCTGAGAAAAAGACGGATACGGAAGGGCAAGAGGAGGAGCCGGGACATAAACTCCGGCATCATGATTTGATAGATTCGTTTATCGAGAATGAACGACAGGCCGGTGGCGGGAATCGTATGACAATAAGAGACATACCAGAACCGTTCGTGAGTTCCGCTCCTTTGGATGAATCGCACGAAGGGGGACAGCGTGAGTCTCTTGAGGATTCTTGCTTGACGGAAACGTTAGCTAGGATATATATTAAGCAGAAACGATATGACAAGGCGTTGCAAATTATTAAAAACTTAAGCTTGAAATATCCAGAAAAAAATATTTACTTTGCAGACCAAATTCGATTTTTGGAAAAGTTGATTATTAACACTAAAAAATAGAACGAAAAATGTATGTATTTATTTCTATCTTGATCCTGATCGCCTCAATATTATTGATCCTGATCGTATTGATCCAGAATTCAAAGGGTGGAGGCTTGGCTTCGGGATTCTCTTCTTCTAACCAAATCATGGGCGTGCGCAAGACCACGGATTTTTTGGAAAAGGCGACTTGGACTTTAGCAGGTACCGTGGTCGTGTTAAGTATCGTGATCACGGCTTTTATTCCGGAGACGAACCATGAGGTTCAATCGGAAATCAGGGAGCAAGTGAATGATGCGGTTACTATTGATCCTAACACGATCGCGCCAGATTTCGGTACGGCTCAGCAACCAACGCCTGAGTCGGGTGAGCAAACGTCCGGTTCTAATGGAGGCGAGCAAACGGGAAAGACTGAATAAAATTATTGGGTGATGATAAGAGAGAAAAGCCATGTCTGTATAAAGGACATGGCTTTTTTGTTAAATGAGCGATAACATGGATTTGAATTTCGATGGTTTATTGATTGGTATCCTGACTTTTTTGATTATCGGTCTGTTTCATCCGGTGGTCATAAAAGCGGAATATTATTGGGGTACGAGGTGTTGGTGGCTCTTCTTGCTCTTGGGGCTTGTGGGAATAGCGGCTTCTTTGATCGTGTCGAGCGTATTTGTATCCGTTATTTGTGGCGTGTTCTCTTTTTCTTCGTTTTGGTCTATCAAAGAACTTTTCGAGCAAGAGGAACGTGTGAGAAAAGGCTGGTTCCCCCGAAATCCCAAAAGAAGATATCCGTGGGATAACTGAACGTTCGGCAGGAACGGGAGAAAAAGTTAGACAGACCGGGAGAAAAAACAGAAAGCCGCCGGGAAAAAACAAGGAAATGCCGGGAATAAGTCTATCTTTAGGCTGCAGATACATAAATTCAACCTAAAGATACGTATCTTTAACCTAAAGATATATATCTTCAGCCTAAAGATAGAGTTTTTCTTAGCATGTCGCGAACTTTTTCCTATGGGCTTCGAGATTTTTTCCCGCCTCTTTTTCCTTTTTTCTCCTTATATCGAACTCGCATATGGGGGCAAGTTCGCGAAGGTCCGCGTCGTCTTCCTTGGATATCGGAGTTGGGCGATGCGGGCTTTCGTCTCAGATATCGCCGATATTCATGCGGGTGTATGCGGTATTTCAGGAGAAGCTCATTTGGGTACAAGGCTTGTTTAACAGATTTTTGTATGTTTGAAAACATTCCTTTTGAACATGTTTTTTATTAAAGTGTTGATATATAGTTTGGTTTAGAAATGGGCTTTGTCGTTTCCTTGAAATAATTATGAACGGCGGTTTGTTTTTTTAATTATTTAGTAATACTTTTGATTCACACAAACGGAAATGATAATTAGCACGTCAGATCCTAAATGGAGGAAATAACTTAAAACCCAAATATAATTATGAGTTATCTTAAATTTGACAAAACAGTAATGATAAACCTGGAAGAGTCGTTGACTCGTGAGGTGCTTCGAACCAACCGGTTAGGAGCTTATCACTGTACTACTGTCGTTGATTGTAATACCAGGAAATATCATGGGTTACTTGTTATGCCTGTGCCTGCGTTGGACGATGATAACCATGTGTTGCTGTCTTCTTTCGATGAGACGGTGATTCAGCATGGGGCGGAGTTCAATTTAGGTTTGCATAAGTATTCGGGCAATAATTTCAGCCCGAAGGGTCACAAATATATCCGTGAGTATAGTTGCGCGACGGTTCCGCGTACGGTTTATCGCGTGGGTGGTGTGGTCTTCTCCAAAGAGAAAGTTTTCTCGATGTACGAGAATCGAATCATGATTAAATACACGTTGGAAGACGCTCATTCGCCGACGACACTTCGTTTCCGTCCCTTCCTCGCTTTCCGGAGCGTGAAGGAGTTGACGCACGCGAATGGTAACGTGAATCAATCTTATGAGGAGGTTACCAATGGTATCAAAACTTGTATGTATCCGGGCTATCCTGATTTGTATATGCAGTTTAACAAGAAAGTTAAATTCGTGTACGAGCCTTATTGGTATAATGGTATCGAGTATCCGAAGGAGCAGGAAAGAGGTTATCCGTATCAGGAAGACCTGTATGTCCCTGGGTATTTCGAGATACCTATCAAGAAGGGAGAGTCGATTATTTTTAGCGCGGGGGATAGCGCGGTGGCTACCACTCGTTTGAAGATATTGTATGAGAATGAGGTGAAGGTGCGTACGCCTCGTACCAGTTTCTTCAATTGCTTGAAAAACTCAGCCCAGCAGTTCTACTTCCGTCCGAAGGCGGACGACGCTTATTTGCTGGCGGGTTATCCGTGGTTCAAGGTTCGCGCAAGAGATTTGTTTATTGCGTTACCGGGAAGTACGTTGTCTATCGACGATCCGGTCCGTTTCGAGAAAATCATGCATACCGCTATGCCTGCCGTGCGAGCTTTCATGGAGAACGGTCGTTTCGACGCCGTGATTCGTGAGATAGACCAACCGGACGTGTTCCTGTGGGCGATTTGGGCGATTCAGCAATACGCAAAACAAGAGGGCATGGAGAAGGCGAAAACGCTTTACGCCGATTTCGTGAAAGAGATTATCGATTATATACGTTCCCAGAAGCATCCGGATATGAAATTGACGGAGAACGGTTTGTTGTTCGCCGAGGGACGAGACAAAGCCATTACGTGGATGAATTCTACCGTAAACGGTAAGCCGGTTGTCCCGCGTTCGGGTTATATAGTGGAGTTTAACGCGCTTTGGTATAACGCGCTTTGTTTCTATACCGACTTGATGGGCGGCGCTCCTATCGAGGAGTTGGATCCGATTATCAAGGCATTGGATAAGTCGTTCCCGGATACGTTCGTGAATGGATATAATTATTTGTTCGATTCCGTGAATGGTTCGATAGTGGATTGGAGCGTGCGTCCGAACATGATTTTCGCCGTAGCGTTGCCTTACTCGCCATTGACGCGTATGCAGAAACGTGCGATAGTGGATATCGTGACGAAAGAGTTATTGACACCGAAAGGTTTACGTTCCTTGAGTCCGAAGAGCGAGGGATATCGGCCTTATTATGTGGGACCGCAGTATGAACGGGATTTGGCTTATCATCAAGGTACGGCTTGGCCTTGGTTGTTAGGTGCCTATTTAGAGGCTTATTTGCGTGTGTTCGGAAAGGGTGGTGTCGCTTTTGCCGAACGTATGTTGATAAGTATGGAGGAGGAGATGTCGTTGCATTGTATTGGAACGATTCCCGAGTTGTTCGATGGTAACCCGCCGTTCACGGGACGTGGCGCCGTATCGTTCGCGATGAATGTCGCTGCGATTCTTCGGGTAGTGGATTTGTTGAAGATGTATAACGCCGAATAAAACGAAGTACCATTATGAAAGCATTAATGTTTGGATGGGAATTTCCTCCTCATATCTTGGGTGGTTTAGGAACGGCCAGCTTTGGCTTGACGCGAGGTATGGCGATGCAACCCGATATGGATATCACTTTTTGTATCCCGAAGCCTTGGGGCGACGAGGATCAAAGTTTTTTAAAGATTGTAGGAGTCAATCATGTCCCGATCGTATGGAGGGACGTGAATCGTGACTATGTGGAGCCGCGTATGGCGAAGGCGGGAATGAACGCCGACCAGTATTTTAAGTATAGAGATCATATTTACGCGGATTTCAGTTACCGCCATGTAGACGACTTAGGTTGCATGGAGTTCTCCGGGCGTTATCCGGACAACCTGTTGGAAGAGATCAACAACTACTCTATCGTCGCGGGCGTAATCGCTCGCTCCGAGGAGTTTGATATCATCCATGCGCACGATTGGCTGACTTACCCGGCCGGCATCCACGCAAAGAACGTGAGTGGAAAGCCGTTGGTGATTCATGTGCATGCGACAGATTATGACCGGAGCCGCGGTAATGTTAACCCCGACGTTTACGCGATCGAGAAGGATGGCATGGATAACGCCGACCATATTATCACGGTAAGTAACTTGACGCGCCGCACGGTGATCGAGAAATACCATCAGGACCCGGCGAAGGTGACGACAGTGCATAATGCGGTAGAACCGTTGAGCCCGGAAATCTTGGCGATTCCGGATAAAAAAGGAGTGAAAGATAAGATTATCACTTTCTTGGGACGTATCACCATGCAAAAAGGACCGGAATACTTCGTGGAAGCGGCGGCCAAGGTGTTGGCGAAAGCTCCTCACGCACGTTTCGTGATGGCGGGAAGTGGTGATATGATGAACCAAATGATTCGCTTGGTGGCCTCTCGGAATATTGCCGATCGTTTCCATTTCACAGGTTTTATGAAAGGTAAGCAGGTATATGAGGTCTTTAAGGCGAGCGACGTGTATGTGATGCCTTCCGTTTCCGAGCCGTTCGGAATCTCTCCGTTGGAGGCGATGCAGTGTGGCGTGCCCTCGATTATCTCGAAGCAATCCGGTTGCGCGGAGATTTTGGATTATGCGATCAAGGTGGATTATTGGGATATCGAGGCGTTAGCGGATGCGATGTACTCGCTCATCACGTATCCGGCGTTACACGATTTCCTGAAAGAGGAAGGAAAGAAAGAAGTTGACAATATTAAGTGGGAATATGCCGGGCAGAAGGTCCGTCGTATTTATGATATGGTGATAGGTAACAGATAATTAACGACAAGACAAAATAAAAACGAACAAATATTATGAAAACGATCTGCTTTTATTTTCAGATACATCAGCCGTTCCGCTTGAAAAGATATCGTTTTTTCGATATCGGTAACGATCACTACTATTACGATGATTTCCAGAACGAGGAGATTATTCGTCGTATTGCCGAGCAATGTTATTTGCCGGCCAACCGGACGATCTTGGAGATGATCAAGACGAGTGGCGGAAAATTTAAGGTAGCGTTCTCTATCTCGGGTGTAGCTTTGGAACAAATGGAGATTTATACGCCGGAGGTAATCGATAGCTTCAAGGAATTGGCGGCTACGGGCAGTGTGGAGTTTCTGTCGGAGACATACGCCCACTCATTGTCTTCATTGGGCGATCCGGACGAGTTCAAACACCAGATCGACAAGCAAGAGGACAAGATCAAGACGCTCTTCGGCGTGAAACCGAAAGTGTTCCGCAACACGGAGTTGATCTATTCGGATGATATCTCGCTTATGGTAGCCGAGAAGGGCTATAAAGGTATGATAACCGAGGGCGCTAAGCATATCTTGGGATGGAAGAGTCCGAATTACATGTATTCGTCGAGCGTAGCCCCGCGGTTGAGCCTGTTGCTGAAGAACGACCGCTTCAGCGAGGATTTATCGAGCCGTTTCAGCGATTACAGCTGGAATGAATATCCGTTGACGGCCGATAAGTACATCTCATGGATCGCGTCGACA
>CASEGC010000005.1 GCA_949287365.1 uncultured Parabacteroides sp. | reverse complement strand
TGACTCCACTGACGCTCTTTTCAAGCATTTGAGACACATCAATCAAAAAAATCTTCAAAATATCGCTGCTTGAAGAAGCCGAACTGTTCTTTTATAGTTAACGAAAAAAGAGGATGCATCGCTCATTACGACACATCCTCTTTGCTATTACCTAAAGATTTTGTATCTTTAAGCATTATAACAATAATAATCTTATGACAAAGATACATTTTCGTCCTTACATTCCCAACCAAACAGTGCTGTTTCCTCAAAGAATCGATGAGGATATTGCAAAGAACGATCCGGTGCGCATGGTTGACGCTCTTGTTGAAAGCCTGAATCTGGGAGGTTTCAGGAAGTTATATAAGGAATGCGGCCGTAGCCCTTACCATCCCCGGATGATGCTCAAGGTTATCCTGTACGCCTATATGAATAACATCTACTCCTGCCGCAAGATAGAAAAACTCCTCCACCGAGACATCCATTATATATGGCTGGCCGGGCACGAGAAACCGGACTTCATTACCATCAACCGCTTCCGCAACCGTGTGAAGAAGGAGATTAACGAAGTGTTCACCCAAACCGTCCTTCTTCTTTCCGCCAAAGGGTTCATCAGCCTGAACGTGGAATACGTTGATGGAACGAAGATTGAATCCAAGGCCAACAAGTATACTTTCGTGTGGAGAAAGACCGTCGAGAGGAACCGTGAGCGTCTGATGAAGAAAATCCATGTCCTGTTGGGCCAGATAGACGATGTCATCGCCCAAGAGAAATCATCGGAAAACGATGAGAAAGTTGAGTTTACACCGGCCATGCTGACCGAAATGGCGGGAGAACTGCGTAATGCGCTTGAACAGGTTCCCGAGCCTTCCACAAAGGAGGAGAAGGCCTCGTTGAGAAAGAAACGCAAGCAGCTGAAAGAACTGGAGAAACACAGGGACAAGCTGCAGGAATACGACAATCATCTGGACACGCTGCAGGAGCGCAACTCCTATTCCAAGACGGACAAGGACGCCACTTTCATGAGAATGAAGGAGGATGCCATGCATAACGGACAGACAAAACCCGGTTACAACCTTCAGATTTCCACCGAGAACCAGTTCATTACCGACTTCGCGCTTTTCCCCAACCCTACGGACACGCTGACCATGATACCTTTCCTGAAGTCCTTCTCAAGCAGATACGGCAGGTTGGCCCATACTGTAGTGGCTGATTCGGGCTACGGTTCCGAGGAAAATTACCACTTCATGGTAGAAAACGGCATGGAAGCTTACGTCAAATACAATTACTTCCACATGGAGCAACGGCCGAGATTCAGACCCAACCCGTTCAAGGCTGAAAACTTCTACTACAATGAAGGACATGACTATTGCGTATGCCCCATGGGACAAAAGACGCGGAGAATAGGGAACAGGCGTGTGAAAACCGCATCCGGATATGTGAGCGAAAGTGCCAGGTACAGGGCCGTCAGGTGCGAAGGCTGCCCGCTAAGGTGTCTATGTTTTAAAGCAAAAGGGGACAGAACGATAGAACTGAACCACAGGCTCAGGAAATACAAGCAAAAAACCAAAGAGTTGCTCTGCTCCGAGGAAGGACTGAGACGCAGGGGACGAAGATGCGTAGAGCCGGAAGCCGTGTTCGGGCAAATAAAATACAACATGAACTACAAACGTTTCCGTCATTTTGGAAAGGACAAGGTCTTTATGGACTTCTCCTTCCTTGCCATTGCCTTCAATATAAAAAAGTTATGTGCAAAGATGAGAAAAGAAGGCATAGACTGGCTGATTAAACTGTTTTATGAGCTTACAGCCGCTCTTTTCAGGTTATTGAGATACATAAATCAAAAAAATCTCCAAAGTATCGCTGCTTGAAGATATCGAGCTTTTCTTTTGTAATCGACGAAAAAAGAAGGTGCATCGCTCATTACGACACACCTTCTTGGGGACGTATCCGCCAATCTTGATACACTACCTTCTATTCCGAGGCGGCGGGCTTCAGCACCACGCCAAGGCTTCTCTTACCGTCCATCTTGATGACGATAGGACCCTCGAAGCGCACGTGCCGCAGGAACTCCGTCTCCTCCACGGCGGGCAGCGTGTTGAGGTACGCCTCGTCGAACCAGCCATCGCCTTTGAAAGGATTGATGGTGAAATAACCCACGCCGAAGGAGGTGAGGTTCTGGAAGAAGTGCGTTCCTTGACTGGGGTCCACCCGATAGTTCTCCAATCCGCACTCCACGATGACGCGGGCGTTGCTGATGTGCGGCCACTTCACGGGGATGCCGAGCCACGGGTCGCTGCTGCCCCAACGCCCCGGCCCCACCAGCACGTAGCCCCGCTCGTCCGGCGTGAAAGTACGGTTCATCTTCTCTATCTCGGAGGCGATACGGGGATTATTGGCGGAGTTGAACGCTCCGGTCTTCACGTAGATGATGTCCTGCACGTCGCTCACCACACCATGCCCCAGCACGCTTTGGGAGGCGAGGATGGTCTCCTCGTTCCGGATAAGCGACAGGTCCTCGTCCATGACCTCCTTGTTATCCACGATGGGACGTATCTGCAAAAGGTAGAACGCCGCCTTCGTGTAGTCCGAGGGGTCGATGTTGACGGCGAACTCAATCTCGACGGGCCGCCCCATCTCCTGCTGGCCGATACGCAAGAGCTGGTCGAGCGTGTCCGCCAGCGGGAAGACATCGTGCTGAAGAATGTTCACGAAGGAGATAATCTTGCGTCCGCCGGGGTAATAACCGTCGCGGATAATCTGGTCGTAGGGGTCGTAGGTCGATACGATATATTTCAGCGAGCCCTCCTTGTCGGCGTCCTTCACGCTAAGGCGGACGAGGTTGAACGCGTCGTCCACCGAGAAGGCCTCCGCCATGTTCTTCAGGTCGAGGGCATAGAAGCGGGTCTGCGTCTCACGGAGCGCGAAATCGACCGTACTCATCTGCAGGATATTATGCGGATGCCGGGGCGAGAAGCGCAAGGTCAGCCCGCCATCCACGATATACTTGCCCAATCCCAAGGCGATGTTGGCGATGCCGTCCTCGGCCTTCTCGTCGCCTATGGGATAGAAATTCAGCGAGCGCGCCACGCCCGATATCGTGGGATAGAAATGGTCGCCGTAGCGCATGCCGACCACCTCCTGCAGCACGATAGCCATCTTCTCCTGGTCGATGAGGTTGGAAGTGGCCGTCATGTACGCCTTGCTGTCGCGATAGAACACCGAGGCGTAGACCGCCTTGATCGCATCGCTCACGGTACGGAGCATCTCGTACTTCTCCTCTATCTTCGGGACCATGTAGGTGGAATATATACCGGCGAAGGGCTGGTAGTGCGAGTCTTCCAACAGGCTGGAGGAGCGCACGGCGACCGGCCCCTTCACCACGTCGAAGAAGGCCATCAAATCCTCAATGAGGCGCGAGGGCAGGCTGGCCCGCAGGAAATAGCGCAGTATCGTGTCGTCGTCGGCGTCGCTCAACGCCCTCGGGTAAAGCTCGTTCGTCTCCATGAACTCGTCGAAGATATCGGTACAGATAACGACCGTCTTCGGGATGTTCACGGCGAAGTTCTCCCTCTCCAACGCGGGATAACGCTTCACCATCGCCCCGATAAAGGCGAGTCCGCGCCCCTTCCCGCCCAGCGAGCCGTCGCCGATGCGGGCGAAATTACTGTACTCGTCGAAACGGTCTTTCTTATAGATGGCCACCACGCCGGAGTTCTTCATCCGGCGGTATTGGACAATCAGGTCGAATATCAGCTTGCGGGCCTCGTCCATGTCCTTGTAATCGCTCACGTCGACATGCTTCAGCACCTCCGCCGGCGGGAAAATCGCCCGCGAGTAGAAAAAGCGCGAGAAGTGGTCACGGGAGAGATGATAAACCAACGAATCGTCCGGAATCTGGAAAATCTTCTTCTGCAAATCCTTCAAGGACTTGATGCGCATGATTTCCTCCTTCGTATGCGGGTTCACGATGACGAAATCGCCGAAGCCGAACCGGTTCATAATCTCCCGCCGCAAGTCCTGCGGGTAGCTCTTGGAGTTCTTGTCGATGAACGAGGCGTCCAGCTCGTTAGCGTAGACGTTGTTGCTCGCCTCCGACGACTCCAGCACGAAGGGAATAATCAAGCCCGTCTTCCGCACGTACTGTCCGAACTTATAACCGGCGTAGGGATCCTTCACGCCATCGTGCATGAAACTCATGTCCGAGATGATGCCCAGCATATTGTCGCGATACTGGTCGAAAATGCGCACCGCCTCCTCGTAGGTACGCGCCAACTTGATTTTGGGCCGCCCGCGCATACGCAACGTCTGCTGATGGTCGTTCAACGCCTCCTTAGCGAACATCTGGCTCTGCTCCAAGACGAACTTATACAGATGAGGCAGCGCAGAGGAGTAGAAACGGATGGAATCTTCCACCAGCAGGATAATCTGCACACCCACGCTCGCCGTGTCGTCGGGCGCGTTCATCTTGTCCTCTATCAGCTTGATAATCGCCAGCAATAATTCCGAGTTGCCCAGCCAGCTGAACACGTAATCGATCGCGCTCAAGTCCTCGTTGGCGATTCGTTTAGAAACCTCCTTCGAGAAAGGTGTCAGCACCACGATGGGGATGTTGGGATAACGCACCTTAATTTCGCTGGCGGCGGCGAAAATATCCCGGTTATCCATATTCGGCATACAAATAATCAGCTCGAAATTACGGTTTTTCAGCTCGTTCAACGCCTCCTCCTCCGTGGTGACCTGCGTGAACCGGGGCGGATAACGCAGGCTAAGCGACGTATATTCGTTGAATATCTGTTCGTCCACACGCCCGTCATCCTCCAACATGAAAGCGTCATACTTCGTGGCTATCAGCAACACATTATATATACGCTTGTTCATCAAGTTGGCGAACGAGGTGTCCCTAAACACCAACGCTTTTAAATTCGGTATACCACTCATAACAAATCCTGAATTTTTATGGATAGAATTAAGTCGGGCCAAAAATAAGGAAAAAACAAAAGCCAACCTCCACTTTACCGACACGAGTTAGGCGCTAGTGGGAAAAAAAGCCGACACGGGGAGAAAAAGTTCCTCATGCCCGACAAAAAAGTCTTCCGGACCAAGAGAAAAGTCTATCTTTAGGCTAAAGATATATATCTTCAGGCTGCAGATACGTATCTTTAGGTTAAAGATATGTATCTTTAGACTAAAGATAGAGATTTCATCAGGGTGCGCGCGTTTTTTCCCTATAGTATCTCCAAGTTTTTATCCCGGCCCCGCGTTTTTTTCCGGCGGAGTTCGCCGTCTTATCCGCCCAAGTCACATCGTTTTCGCGTTTTAATGATAAAAAGTCAGCGAAACATCTTGGTCATTCCGGATAAATAGCTACATTTGCCGACAGAATGTTATCCAATTAAAAAATAACAAATGCTATGAAGACAGAAGTCATTTTATCCGCGCTGGAAGCGAAACATCCGGGAGAAAAGGAGTATTTGCAAGCGGTAAAAGAGGTGTTATTATCCATCGAGGATGTCTATAACCAACATCCCGAATTCGAGAAAGCGAAAATCATCGAGCGGCTGGTAGAGCCGGAACGCATTTTCACGTTCCGCGTACCTTGGGTAGATGATAAGGGTGAGATTCAGGTGAACTTGGGATATCGCGTGCAGTTCAACAACGCGATCGGCCCGTACAAGGGAGGCGTTCGTTTCCACCCGTCCGTCAACTTATCCATCTTAAAGTTCTTAGGTTTCGAGCAAACGTTCAAGAACGCGTTGACCACCCTTCCGATGGGCGGCGCGAAAGGCGGCTCGGACTTCGCCCCGAGAGGGAAAAGCGACGCGGAAATCATGCGTTTCTGCCAGGCGTTCATCCTTGAGTTATGGCGTAACTTGGGTCCGGACAGGGACGTTCCCGCCGGCGATATCGGCGTAGGCGGACGTGAGGTGGGTTACATGTACGGCATGTACAAGAAACTGGCCCGCGAGAACACGGGTACGTTCACGGGTAAAGGTATGGAATTCGGCGGTTCCATCTTGCGTCCGGAAGCGACCGGTTTCGGCGCTCTCTATTTCGTTCACCAAATGCTGGACACGCACGGTATCGACATCAAGGGTAAAACCGTCGCCATCTCCGGTTTCGGGAACGTAGCGTGGGGAGCAGCCACAAAAGCGACTCAACTGGGCGCGAAAGTAGTGACCATTTCCGGTCCGGACGGATACATCTACGACCCGGACGGCATCTCGGGCGAGAAGATAGATTATATGTTGGAACTTCGTAGCTCGGGCAACGACATCGTGGCTCCGTACGCCGAGGAATTCCCGAACTCCACGTTCTATCCCGGCAAAAAGCCTTGGGAACAAAAGGTGGACATCGCCTTGCCTTGCGCGACGCAAAACGAGCTGAACGAGGAGGATGCGCGTATGTTAATCGAGAACAAGACCTTGTGCGTGGCCGAAGTCTCCAATATGGGTTGTACGGCGGAGGCTGTGGATTTGTTCATCCAGCATCATCAACTCTTCGCTCCGGGCAAGGCGGTCAACGCCGGTGGCGTAGCGACTTCGGGATTGGAGATGACGCAAAACGCCATGCATATCTCTTGGACCGCGGAAGAGGTGGACCAGAAATTGCATCAAATCATGAGCAGCATCCATCAGCAATGCGTAGAGCATGGCCGCGAGGGTGACTACATCAACTACGTGAAAGGCGCAAACATCGCGGGCTTCATGAAAGTAGCGAAAGCGATGATGGCTCAAGGCATCATATAAAAACGTCTCATACTAAAATAAAAAGGTCGCCTCTCTTTCTTGGGGGCGACCTTTTTTATGAACGCCAATTTTCCCATCAGGGATATGAATAAAAAAGTATTTGTATCTTTGCCCCCGTTTACGCCGCTGATGGCGTCAAGAAATATTTCTATTAACACATTATTTTTATGAAGAAAGTTATCATTTTAGCTTGTCTTGGCATGCTTTCATTCTCGTACGCGAACGCCGAAGGCTTCCAAGTGAACGCGCAAAGCACGAAACAAGCGGGAATGGGGCACGTAGGTGTCGCCATGAAATTAGGGGCGGAAAGTATGCACTTCAACCCCGCGGGATTGGTCTTTATGGATAAGGATGTCGACCTGTCGGCTGGTGTCTCCGGCGTGTTCGCCACCGCCAAGTACCAAAGGGAAGACTATTCCTTCGAGACAGACAATACGCCAAGTACCCCTTTATACGTTTACGCCGGATTCAAGATTTACGACAATCTGGCCGCAGGCGTGATGCTCAACACGCCTTATGGAAGCACCATCACGTGGGGACATGATTGGGCTGGTGCCCATCTTTGCCAAGAAATCGCCCTAAAAGCGTTCAACATACAACCCACCATCTCATGGAAAATCATGGACCGCCTGAGCGTTGGCGCGGGCTTGATGATGGAATTCGGCAACATCTCCTTGAACCGGGCGTTAATCGGGCCGGGCGAGATGAGCAATATGGCGCGTCAACTAATCGCCGCCCATCCTTCGCTGGGAGCCTTGATTCCGGAGGAGACGTTAGGCATTATCTCCAAATACGATGACGCGTCCGCCGCGTCCGTTCAATTAAAAGGAAACGCGGGTGTCCGCTTTGGATTCAATGTCGGGGCGATGTACGACATCAACGAGAAGTTCACCGTCGGCCTCTCCTACCGCTCCAAAGTAATCGCTAAAGTGAAGGAAGGAAGCATCGCGCTCGACTATACGAATGAAGCCGAATTAAAAGGACTTTTGACACAGGTCAACGCGTTGATGCAGATGATGGGGCAAGAAGGCTTGGAAATCCCACCACTGGACAACGGCACCTTCGCGGCGGAACTGCCGCTCCCGGACAACTGGAACGTAGGTATCACCTATCGTCCCACGAACCGCTGGACCGTATCGGGAGAAATCCAATTCGTTGGATGGGGTGCTTATGAGGCCTTGGACGTTCATTTCTCGCCTTCATCCTTAAGCCAATATGACCTCCATGCCGATAAGAAATACAAGAACTCCCGTATTTACCGATTGGGGGGCCAATTCGCCGCGACCGACCGTCTTGATGTCCGCTTAGGCGCATATTTCGATGAATCTCCGGTGGAAAGCGAATACCTGAACCCTGAGACTCCGAGCATGGATAAGCTGGGAATCACGGCAGGACTAAGTTTCCGTCCGATAAAAGCTATGTCCGTGGACCTCGCATTCTCTTACGTGACAGGTTTCGGGCGCGATGGTTCTTATACCGACACAGACCTGCTATCGGGACAACCACGCGTATTCGAAGGCCACTATGAGGCCACCGCCTTGATGCCAGCCATCGGCGTATCCTACGCATTCTGATAACCCAAACAAAACCTTAACTATATTCTAAATCTTATGCGACCAAGGCCTCAGGCTATGGTTCATGAGATTTAAGGGAGTCGCTTACATAATATTAATGAAAAGAAAAGAGGTATATAATGAATTAACGACTATATTCGCGACTCGGAAGAAATTATAGCGAGAAAATAATGGATCAAACAAAAGAATTAGTAAAGACAATCGTAGAAGGCCTCCAAGAAAAGAAAGGCAAGAATATCGTAACCGTGGATTTAAGCCAAACATCCGGCGCCATTTGCCAATATATGGTCATTTGTGAAGGAAACACTCCGACCCAAGTGTCGGCTTTGTCCGATTCCGTTTGGGACTTCGCACGTAAGAACGCCAACGAGAAACCCCTATCCATCGACAGCAGCCAACAATGGATAGGCATGGATTATGGCACGGTTCTTGTACATATTTTCCTGCCGGAACAACGCACGTTCTACAATTTGGAGAATCTTTGGGCGGACTCGAAGATCACGCAAATTCCAGACGTCGGTTAAAGCGGCTTAATCTCAAGGACAATTATGGAAAGCAAAAAAGATTTCAACAGAATGCCAAAAGGTGGAAAGCCAAGGATGTTCCGTTTCAACCTTTATTGGATGTACGGACTGATATTCATGATGCTTATCGCCTTATACATGACCAACGACACATCTGCGTCGAAAGAGTTGGGCTGGACGGAATTCCAAAAACTGGCTCAAGAGAACGCATTCGACAAGATGACGGTCTACAACAAGAAGAACCTGGTTGAGGCCACGGTAAAATCGGAAAAGGTCGGCCAAATATTCGGGAACGCGAACATATCCCAAATCGGCACGTCACCGAAAGTTTACGTGAAAATACCATCCGCCGACAAATTCTCCGACTTCTACGACAAAGCGGTAGCGGAAAATCAAATCGACACGCAAGTAAGGTTCGAGGAGGGCGATGACGCCTTATGGAACTTCCTTGTATCGTTCGGTCCAATCATCTTATTGATAGCCGTTTGGTTATTCTTGATGCGGCGTATGTCCGGAGGTACGGGAGCCGGCCCCGGTAGCGTGTTCAGCGTAGGTAAAGCGAAAGCCCAATTGTTCGACAAGGACAACGACCAGAAAGTGACGTTCAAAGACGTGGCAGGGCTGGCGGAAGCGAAACAGGAGGTAGAGGAAATCGTCTCCTTCCTGAAAAATCCGGAGAAATACACCGAATTGGGAGGTAAAATACCTAAGGGAGCCTTGCTTGTCGGCCCTCCGGGAACAGGTAAGACCTTATTGGCTAAAGCCGTGGCGGGAGAAGCGAACGTACCGTTCTTCTCGTTATCCGGTTCCGATTTGGTCGTGATGTTCGTAGGAGTAGGCGCTTCCCGCGTACGTGACTTGTTCCGACAAGCGAAGGAAAAAGCTCCTTGTATCGTCTTCATCGACGAGATTGACGCGGTAGGACGAGCGAGAGGAAAAAACGTGAACATGAACAGTAACGATGAACGGGAAAACACGTTAAACCAATTGCTTACGGAGATGGATGGCTTTGGCTCGAACAGTGGAGTCATCATTCTCGCAGCCACGAACCGAGCGGACATATTGGACAAGGCATTATTACGTGCCGGTCGTTTTGACAGACAAATCCATGTGGACCTGCCCGACTTGAACGAGCGAAAAGAAATCTTCGGCGTACATTTACGCCCGATTAAAATAGACGAGAGCGTAGACTCGGAATTCTTGGCCAGACAAACACCCGGTTTTTCCGGAGCGGATATAGCGAACGTATGCAACGAAGCCGCTTTGATAGCCGCCCGCAACGGGAAGAAATTCGTGCAAAAGGAAGATTTCATGAATGCGGTCGACCGTATTGTCGGCGGATTGGAAAAACGTTCGAGAATCATGACCGAGGAAGAGCGCAAAAGCATCGCCACGCATGAGGCGGGACATGCCACGTTGAGTTGGTTGCTCGAACATGCCAATCCTTTGGTGAAAGTGACGATTGTCCCGCGTGGGAAAGCGTTGGGAGCCGCTTGGTATCTGCCGGAGGAAAGGCAAATCACGACACGGGAGCAACTGCAGGACGAGATGTGCGCCACGCTGGGAGGACGAGCGGCGGAAGAGCTGTTCCTCGGGAAAATATCGACCGGAGCGTCAAACGACTTGGAACGAGTGACCAAGCAAGCCTACGCCATGGTCGTTTATTTCGGCATGAGCGAGAAACTTCCCAACCTAAATTACTATGACTCAAGCGGACAAGATTGGGGATTCACTAAACCATATAGCGAGGAAACAGCGAAAGTAATCGATAAAGAAGTACAAAAAATCATCAACGAGCAATATGAACGAGCCAAACACATCCTCTCCGAGCACAAGGAAGGACATAATCAATTGGCGAGCGTATTGCTGGAACGCGAGGTGATTTACTCCGAGGATGTCGAACATATTTTCGGAAAACGGGCATGGCTCTCTCGCTCGCAAGAGATTTTAGCGCTTCAGGAAAAAGCGAATAAAGAGAAAGCCGCCGATAACGATAACCCTCAAGCCACGGAAGAAAAAAAGGACTCAGGGTTTAAAAACGACATCGCAGACAAGCCGAACGAACAGACGGCCTGATAACGAAAACAGACAAGAAAGCCGGATCATGCCTCCCGAAGGCGATTATCCGGCTTTTTTCATGGCTGAGGTATCGAATTAATTAATATATTTGTGACCGAATATATAATCAAAAATTCCATCATCTTGAAAAATCTGATAACACGTACGGTAACCGGCATCATCTTCGTGGCGGTATTGGTAAGCGCAATATATTTCCATTCCTATTATTTCCTTATCGTATTCGGAATTATCACGGGACTTACGCTATGGGAATTTTACGGTTTGGTCAAACATTACGAGAATGCCTCGATTAAACGCTTGATCAGTTCCGCGGGAGGAGCTTATTTGTTCGCCGCGACTTTCGGATACGCAAACGGATTTACGGACGGAGACATTTTCCTTCCATACATCCTATTCTTGATATACACGATGATAGTCGAACTCTACGACAAGACCAACAACTCCATCAACAACTGGGCGTTCACGTTATTTGGACAAACCTATTGCGCAGGGTCTTTCTCGTTGCTGAATTTCATCATGACGGATGACGGTACAATGGCGAAAGGAACGGCACACCTTCCCTATTTCGCATTAGCGATATTCATATTCGTCTGGATGAACGACACGGGTGCCTACCTGATCGGAACGCTTTTCGGGAAAAGGAAATTATTTGAACGCATCTCTCCAAAAAAATCATGGGAAGGCTTTTTCGGAGGGTTGACGTTCGCCTTGCTTACTTCACAAGCGTTCGCTTGGTTCATTCCCGCCACGAGTCCATGCACATGGTTAGGATTAGCTATAACAGTCGTTATATTCGGGACATGGGGCGACCTGATAGAATCCCAAATCAAACGTACTTTAGGCATAAAAGACTCCGGCCATATCCTTCCCGGACATGGAGGCTTGCTCGACCGCTTCGACAGTGTCATGATGGCGACACCCGCCGCCTACATTTATATTGAACTATTTATTCGAAATTAAATGTGAGAATAACCATACGGGAAGTGGCTTTCGACAAAGCGTCCGTATATTTCATAGTAGCTTGGTCCACTAAATCCGGACGGTCTTTCTCCAACAAATTGACCAAACCGAAACAAAATTTCAACTCCGGACACAACTTGAAATAAGGTAAATAAATATCGCAACCTATTCCAAACTCTAGCCCAAAATCTTTATTTTTCAACATTATAGGATTCCCTTTCTTCCGCCCGATATCAATCGACCCATAAACTCCTCCTATCAAATAAGGACGATAGTTATTCAAGCGCAAAGCCGTATATTTTATATCTAATGGAAAGTTCAAATAGCTCGAACGAACATTCGTGGTAAACTCCTCCCCGGTCGTCTGTTCTCGAAAAATGAATTTCTTGTCTCCAAAATGAATCGAAGGCGTAAATCGTAGATTAAAATATGGATTCAAGTACATGTCGCCAATCACTCCCACGCTAAATCCCGGAGAATAAGACGGAATCTCAGCGAACCAAGTCTCTCCATTCGTACTGACTCCCGTATGGGTCAACAACAAATCCTGCGAATGGATTCCCACATGAAAACCGAGATGAAACCATTTCAAATCAGCGTAAGGCTGGTTCTTTACTCGTTCTTTCTGCGCGAGAACCCCCGTCGTAGCCAAACATATCACATATAATATAAATAACAATCGTCTCAATTTCCAATCTATTTTATGTACTAACGAAAACCCGGCAAAGATATTGCAAAAAACAAGATTTTTGAAGAAAATAAACCGTTAGATATTTTTTTAATAGAAAGAAAGCTCTATTTTTGCACCCACTAATAGTTATCAATTTAAACGTTTAAAAAATGGCTTACGTAATTAGCGATGATTGTATTGCATGCGGAACATGTATTGACGAATGTCCGGTAGGAGCAATTTCCGAGGGTGATATCTATCATATCGATCCGGAAATGTGTACGGAATGTGGAACTTGCGCTGACGCTTGTCCGACAGGAGCGATTCATCCAGCCGAATGATTCCGCCGCAAGAAAGTAGGATAAATCCTTTCTATAGGAAATCCTGACACATAGCGGGCCGATATTCTTGAAAAAATATCGGTCCGCTATTTTTATTTGACCATGGATTAAAACTCTATATCCAATTTTATATCTTTTATGCCATCCGACGAAAGTTCCTCCCTGTCTTCATCTTGTCCATCTACTTGCTCCATCTCCGAGTCTCTTTGGTCGGTTTCCTTTATGCTCGATTTATTGATATAATCTATCACATCCCGCATTCCCTCCATAAATTTCTCGAAATCCTCTTTATAAAGGAAAATCTTGTGTTTTTCAAATAAGACTTGCGAACTGTCTTTCGCCTGCACCTTTTTACTTTCCGTAACAGCGACGAATAAGTCATCCTTCAAATTTCTCTTCACATCCAGATAATAAATCCGTTTTCCCGCTTTGATGGCTTTAGAATATAAAATTTCCCGATCACCACCACCTTCAACATGTTTTTTCTTCATTGATTCTTCCATAGACTACGAATATTCGTTAAAAACCCACCCACTTAGTATTAATGTGCCTCAAATATGTGCATTTTTTCTTTAATAACCGCTATCTTAACGAATAAAAATACAACGGATGAAGATTAATTTATAAAACATCATCTAACGCATACAAAATTAAGCAAACAAAAGCCCTTATATCGAAAAAACAACTACCTTTGCGGACAAAATTAAAATAAGTAGTTCCTTCAAACAATGATCAACAGAATTTTAATCCGCATTAAAGTTTTGCAAATAGTATACTCATACTATCAAAACGAGAACAGAGATCTAAAAGTAGCGGAAAACGAATTGCTTTTCAGCTTACAAAAGTCATATGACTTATACCACTATTTCTTACTCCTTTTAATTGAAGTCACCAATTTACAAAGAAAAGTCATCGATTCTCGCAAGTTCAAGTACAGACCTAGCGAAGACGACTTACACCCGAATCTGCGTTTTATCGATAACCGTTTCATCTCCCAATTGGCGGAAAACGAGAATCTGAAAAAATATGTCGATGAATACGGTCTTTCCTGGAGCAATGACGAGGAATTCGTAAAGAACGTATTAGACCAGATCTTGGCTTCCGATATCTATACGGAATATATGGAGCGGGAAGAGAGCTCATACGAGGAGGAGAAAGAATTTTGGCGCAAGATTTTCAAGAAAGTGATTTGTGGCAATGAGATGGTAGAGGAATACTTGGAAGACAAGAGCATTTATTGGAACGACGATATCAAGATCGTGGAGACATTCACGCTGAAAACCATCAAGAAATTCGAGGAAGCGAACGGAGCTAAACAGCCACTATTGCCGATGTTCAAGGATTTGGAGGATAAATCCTTCGCCATCAAATTATTCCGGCAGAGTTTATTGAAAGGTAAAGATTACAGGGAGCTTATCAATAAACACATAAAGAATTGGGAAACGGAACGTATCGCCAATATGGACATGTTCATCATGCAAATCGCCTTGGCCGAGATTTTCTCGTTCCCCAGCATTCCCATCAGTGTCACGCTGAACGAATATATTGACATGGCGAAACATTACAGCACGCCTAAAAGCGGAATATTCATTAACGGGATATTAGATTCTATCGTCAACGAGTTAAAAAAAGAGAAGCTTTTGCTTAAAGATTAATTATTATCCTTACATTCGCGCTCATCATTTTAATTCGTGAAAACATTAATTCGGTTATAATTATGAACTTACTTGGTATTTTACTTCAGGCTACTCCCAGTGGAGGGAATCAATGGTCCGGCATCTTGATGATGGTGGTTATCATCGCTATCTTCTACTTTTTTATGATTCGCCCGCAGCAAAAAAGACAAAAAGAGATTCAAAAGGCGCGCGAAGCCTTGAAAACAGGCGATAAGGTGATTACCGCTGGCGGTATTTACGGAAAGATTAAAGAAATTGGCGACACGTATATGTTGATAGAAGTGGCGGACGGCGTTCGCATCCGTGTAGACAAAGCGTCCATCTACGCCTCAGCGGAAGACGCTCAGCAACAAAAATAATTCAACGGCATGTCGCGACTTGAAAACATACGCAATTCCTTCAAGTCCATAGAAACGGAGACTAAGGCTTTTTTCCACGGCGAAAAATGGAAAGAGACCTTAGTCTTTCTTTTTTTCGTGCTCTTGGCCTTCGGATTTTGGTTGCTCCAAAGTTTGCAACAAACCTACGAGATAGAATTAACCATTCCCGTAAGATACAAGAACATTCCCGCGGATATAGCGTTTAACTCTCCAGCGCCTGAAACGATAGTCGCTAAAGTGAAAGACAAAGGCAGCGTGTTATTGAATTATACCTTCAAAGGCTCTTTCGCCCCGATTGACATCAGCATGAAAGACAAAGAGCAAAAGAACGGCACGATACTTGTCAGCAAGGAATCGATAGAGAATGAAATCTTGAAACAGTTGATAGCCACCACCTCTTTACAAGGTTTCGAGCCTCAAGAAATAAGCGTAAACTACAGCCAAAGAATAAGTAAACGAATTCCGGTCGTTTTCGATGGCGACATCCAGCCAGCGGCCGGGTTCCAGATATCTAACGACATACAAATAACGCCTCAAGAAGTGGACGTATACGCCACGTCAACCTTATTAGACTCCCTAAGCGAGGTCAAGACCGTATTCACGGAAATCAAAAAGGCGGACAAGGAGATTAAACGGACCGTCCAACTGGAGAAAATAAAGGGAGCCAATATCGACCCGGAAACGGTGTCCGTGACAATCCCGATAGAAGAATATACGGAAAAGACATTGGAGATTCCCGTCTCCTGCGATCATATACCTCCACATTATACGATACGGATGTTCCCGGCTGTCGTGAAAGTGACTTGCGGCATTCCCTTGTCGCGATTCAAAAGCCTATCCAAAGAGATGTTCGAAATCCATATCCCTTATAAGGAACTGGAACAAAACATCTCCGGAACCCTGCCGGTCACGCTCACCAAAAAGCCGGATTGGGTACGGACGGTCACCCTGACGCCGGATAAAATCGAATTCATACTGGAGCATAACAACGGACATGATTAAAATAGGTATCACCGGAGGCATAGGCAGCGGCAAATCTGTCGTGGCGTCACTGCTCGCCCTGTCGGGAATTCCCGTCTACATCGCCGACGAGGAAAGCAAAAGACTGACAAACAACTCTCCCGTCATCCGCGATGGACTGATACGGCTCTTCGGCACCGACATTTATACGAAAAAAGGCCTGAACAAAAGGCTGCTCGCCTCTTACATCTTCAACGACCGGGAAGCCTTACGGCAAGTCAACGCAATTATCCATCCCGAGGTAAACCGGGATTTCCTGGATTGGGCACGAAAGCAGGACTCGCCCTTATGCGCCATCGAATCCGCGATATTGTTCGAATCGGGCTTCAACCGGATAGTGGATGTCAGCCTGATGGTCTACGCTCCAAAGGAAATCCGCATCGAGAGAGCGTCGGCCAGAGACTCCGTCTCGCGAGAAGAGATAGAACGTCGAATCGACAACCAAATGCCCGACGAGAAAAAAAAGGAGCTTTCCGATTATGTCATCTATAACGACGGGAAACAAGCGCTCCTGCCCCAAATACATTCCTTCATCGAACGGCTTGCCGAACGGGGGGCATCCATCCAATAAAGAAGACATTCCTCTCCACACGCCTTGGCGAAAAAACGTATTCCATGGAAGAAAAAGTTCCTTTTCCCCGCGGAAAAACTTCGTTCCCTCGGCAGGAAAAGTCTATCTTCAGCTTAAAGATATATATCTTTAGACTGAAGATATGTATCTTTAGGTTGAAGATATGTATCTTTAGCCTAAAGATAGACTTTTCCTTGGGAAGAAACGGACTTTTCCTAACGGCATACGAAAGTTTTCCTCGTGGGATAAGGCATTTTTTCTCTCTTCCGGATGACAATCTCTCCAAATTCGCGTATATTCGAGGCCAATATCATTTAATCATAAATTTAAGGTATCATGAAACATTTTCTGTTAGCGGTCACCGCTTTACTATGTATGGGTGGCATTTCCTCTTTGTCCGCCGAGACCAAAGACGCATGGAAACCTCTCTTCGGCAATAATCTGGAGAACGCGAGTTACGACCCGCAGGTCTGGAGCGAGACCGACGGCGTGCTGAGCGCGGTAAAAGATGACGCGATCTGGAGCAAGGAGGAGTATGAAAACTTCGAGCTGGACCTCGACTTCAAGAACGACGTGGGGACGAACAGCGGCGTGGTGGTCTATTGCACGAACACGAAAGATTGGATTCCCAACTCCGTGGAGATTCAAATAGCCGACGACCATTGCGAGCAATGGGGCAACGGCAAGCCTTACGAGAAGTGCGGCGCCATCTACGGGCATCTGGGCGCTTCGCAAGATAAGGTCGTGAAGAAACCCGGCGAGTGGAACCACATGCGTATCAAATGCGCCGGACAACATATCACGGTCATCCTCAACGGGAAGAAAGTGACCGAGATGGACATGAGCAAGTGGACTTCCGGCACGAAAAATCCGGACGGAAGCGATATCCCAAGCTGGCTACCCAAACCTTTCGCCGAACTGCCCACAAAAGGCTATATCGGCTTGCAAGGCAAACACGGCAACTCGCTGATTTGGTTCCGTAACGTGAAGATACGGAGTCTTTAAAACATGTCGTCAAGGGAAAAAGAAAGGGGCATCTAAAGCCCCTTTCCCATATCCTGACAGCGTATCGCCCCAAACGGAAGTCAAAAAATCCGCGTGCCCTTGCCTTGATGAATCTCGGAGGCTTGCGTGATAATCACCTCTTTCACCCCTGCGTCAATCGCCGCGTAAGCGTTCTCCAACTTCGGAATCATGCCTCCTTGTATCACGCCTTCCTCCACATATTTCTTAAAGGCGGTACGGTCGATAGCGGGAATGACGCTCTCATCGTCCTCCGCGTCCAGCAAGACGCCTTTTTTCTCGAAGCAAAACACGAGTGTCACGTCAAAATGCTTCGCTAACGCCTTGGCCGCCTCGCCCGCGATCGTATCCGCATTCGTATTGAGCATGTGCCCCCGCTTGTCGTGCGTGAGCGGCGCCAATACCGGAACGACCCCTTGATGAATCAACGAAGCCAACAAATCGGCATTCACCTCCTTCACGTCTCCCACGAAACCATAATCCACCTCCTTCACCGGACGTTTGTCCGAGCGCATCAGGTTCATGTCCGCTCCGGTCAGGCCTAAAGCGTTCACGCCCAAAGCCTGTAAGCCCGCCACGATATTCTTGTTCACCAATCCCCCATAAACCATCGTCACGACACGCAACATATCCGCGTCCGTAATACGGCGTCCGTCGACCATCCGGCTCTCTATACCCAACTGGGCGGCCAGTTTGGTCGCCGAACGTCCGCCACCATGAACCAACACCTTATACCCTTCAATAGCGGCGAAATCATTCAGTAACTGACGGAGCGTCTCCTCCTCTTCCACGATCTTGCCACCAACTTTAATCAAAGTCAACTTTTCCATTTCTACTTTTTTCACATATTTTTCTTTCGCGAAATTACTAAAAAAAGAAAGAAACATGTACATTTGCATCCGCAATGCGGTAGTAGCTCAGTTGGTAGAGCATCAGCTTCCCAAGCTGAGGGTCACGAGTTCGAGCCTCGCCTACCGCTCATAGAGGCAAAGGAGGTAAAACAACCATTTCAAATGTTTTATTATCCTTTGCCTTTTTTGTAGCCTGCAGAAAGATGAATATATTTAAATGCTTTTGCCTCGCGCTTTTGGGATGTTCGCTCGGTTTGTCGGGGGCCGATGGACAGAACGCCCGATTGGTCAATCCCTTCATCGGGACAGGGAAATGCGATGTCCCGACCCTTTGGGGAAACTACG
>CASEGC010000004.1 GCA_949287365.1 uncultured Parabacteroides sp. | reverse complement strand
CGGTGTTTATGTTATCTACAACGAGAAGGGTCAAGTATTGGCGGCTCCTATTGAGTTGAACGACAACAGCGGTAACAACGAGGCTCAATGGGTAACTTTGGATACGCAAGACCCGACGCACATGCCGGCTTATCAATGGGTCGTTTTGAAGACCTTGACGGCTACAGGCGCCGCTGAGACTTCTCCGGTAAGCATCACGAACCGTGAGTTCCCGAACTTGCAAATCGCTAACCTGCAATTGAGAGCGGACGAGGACGGTAACTTGGTGGCTCAGGCTCGTATCGGCCAGAACAACTTCGTATTCGACAAGGGTGAGTTCAAGCCAATCACTGACGAGAACATCTTAGGTGACAAGAAGTTGGGTTATCGTTACATCCCGTCTGACTCGTTGAGAGTGAACAAGTACGTGTTCAACTACCTGAACCCGTTCACGGCTGACTACTGGATAGCTAACGGCGAGGAGGGTGACTCCGTAATGTACGTGAAGACCGACCGTGCTCGTTACACCTTGGTTGAGGGTTCTACCTCTACTTATGGTTATAACGTAACGGACGCTGTCTTGGAGAGAATCCCGGGCTTGGCGCAATTGGAGCGTACGAACTACGCCATCAACATGCCGAACACCAACGCTTACATGGTAGAGGCTTACGACAATAAGTATTCAATCGGTGTTTCCAACTACGATAACATCGAGCCGTATGTAGTCGATTCCTTCTACTTCAAGGAGAACAACCACTGGGCAGAGAACGGTATGCACTACTACGCTATCGTAGAGTCCGCTCCGTCTTGGACATTCGTTAACAATAGCGATATCGCATTTAAGGCATACGTGAAGTTGAACGAGGCTGGTGAGGAGACTTATTACATTGTTAATAACGATGGTGAGTTTGTACAGAATTTGAACGCTTCTCAAGCCGCTCGTTTGACTTGGGCTGGTGCGGCTATCAAGGATTTGGATGAGACTCACAAGGCAGGTATCGCCGATGACGGTAAGGACGCTTCCTTGAAGGTACAACTCCTGAACGAGACCCGTACTTCGGCGTTCACGGTAGAGCCGGACAACACGCCGCTGTATCGTCGCTTCAACAACACGTTGCTGGGCGAGAGCGCTACGGACGCAAAGGATAGCTTAATCTTCGTAGAGAAGTATCGTAACGAGTACTTGATGGACGAACATAATCCTGCTTTCCAAGGTGATTTGGATTACGCCGGAATCTGGAGCGAGGACAAGGCTGAGGGTCACTTGGCGTTCATCGTGGATACCGCATGGGTTACTCGTGGATTGGGTTATATCAAACCGCAATACTTGATTTCTACGGCTCGTTTGGACCAAGACGAGGTAGCTACTATTCCTTGCCAAGAAGATGGTCCTCACGTAACGGCTGACGGTCAGATAACGGATGACCCGTATCAATGCGTACACGCTACACAAGGTAAGTTGCCGTTCCGCTACGGAAAATACTTGGTAAGCTTCGCCGACTCCGTGGCTAACTTGTCTGACGAGGACGGTCGCTACAAGACTCCGTACATGAACGTTGACGGCGGTTACACCCGCGTAGGTTTCGTGAAGGCTATCCACTCAGGCGACAGCTTGTATGTCTTGACGAACGGTTTCGAGACGATGCAACCGGCCGACTTGGATACGGCTATGATTATCAAGGCTTACACGGAGCAGAAGATTAACAAGGAGTTCATCGTGAACTTGCAAGGTGACCAACACAAGAACGTAACTTGGTCGTTCCGTTACGTGAACCCGGAAAACGCCGCTCAAGCTTACGTAGACGGTGAGGAGGGTGAGAACAACGAGTTCTTGTTCGAGTCTAACATCTACGATAAGGATGGTAAAGCTCAGAATGTAACGGAGACTCCGCAGTTTGGTAAAGCCGCTACTGGATTTGACGAGGCTCAACCCGGTTCAATCGCTCCTGAGTCAGCCGCATGGTTGAAGATGCAGAATGGTGTATTGGTATTGACTCGTTCGGACTCTAAGTTTGACTTGATGACCACTGGTTCTGACGATGCGTTGATTTTCAACGTAGAGCAGAAGACTGACGCTGAGGATATGGTAACCTCTAACGACGAGATAGCTGTCGAGGCAGGCGTTAGCGTAGTGGCTGGCAACGGTCAGGTAACTATCCAAGGCGCCGCTGGCAAGAACGTGGTAATCACGAACATCTTGGGTAAGGTGGTAGCTAACACGGTAATCACATCCGACAACGCCACTATCACGGTACCGGCGGGTATCGTAGCCGTAGCTGTTGAAGGCGAGGAGGCCGTAAAGGCTATCGTGAAATAAATAAGGTAAAAACGAACAATTAAATAAAACAAGACTGTCCGTGCGACCCAAAGACAAGCTCCCCTAAAATAGGGGAGCTGTCATGCGAAGCGTGACTGAGGGGTCAAGTATCCTGCGAGGGCGAAAAAGCGGACAGGTATTGATACTAAAGTAAAAATAGTTAAGCTCTCCGTCGGTACGTCCGTGAGGATGGAAAGCGGAAAAACGAATAAGCCCCGAAGGTCTCGTACCGTCGGGGCTTTTTCGTGCGGTAAAAGGCGTCCGCGTCAAGTTTTTTAACCCGTCGCGGGAAGTTTTCTTTGCGTGGATTTCGTATTTTCGCGCATTTGGATAAAAGTTCGTAGGAAATGGAGAGTGAGGATATAAAGGCATGGAAAGTACCGGAGCCGACGTTGAGGCGGTTGCCGTGGTATTTGGCGTTCGTCAAGTTGCTGCAGGGGAAAGGGGAGACCTTTGTCTCGTCTACCCAAATCGCCAAGGAAATCAATGTCGACCCCAGCCAAGTGGCGAAAGACCTCTCTTTCGTCAATATCGCGGGCCGTACGCGGGTCGGGTATGAGATCGCGGCGTTGGTCGACGCGCTGGAGAGTTTCCTTGGCTTCACCTCCCAGCACAAGGCGTTCCTGTTCGGGACGGGCAGCCTGGGCGCCTCCTTGCTTCATGACACGGGTTTGACTCAATATGGCCTGCGCATCGTGGCGGGTTTCGACGTGCGCAAGGAGCTGGCGGGCACGCGAATCAACGGGATTCCCGTGTTCCACATGGATGATTTCCCCGCGAAGCAGAAGGAGTATGGAGCTACGATTGGCATAATCACCGTGCCGGTGGAGAAGGCGCAGGAGGTGACGGAGCGGATTATCGCCGGCGGCATCAAGGCGTTGTGGAACTTCACGCCCTTCCGTATCCGCGTGCCGGAAGACATTGTCGTGCAAAACACCTCCATCTACGCCCATCTCGCCGTGATGTTTAATCGCTTGAACTCTATGAATCATTGAAATATGAAAATTATCGCTGTCGGAATGAACTATGCCGCTCACAATAAAGAGATGCGTCATACGTTAGAATTATCGGAGCCTACTATCTTCATGAAGGCGGACTCCGCGTTGCTGAAGGATGGAAAACCCTTTTTCATCCCCGATTTCACTAATGAGCTTCATTATGAGACGGAAATCGTGGTGAAGATTAACCGGTTGGGAAAGAATATCGCCGAGCGTTTCGCGCGTCGTTATTATGAGGAGGTGACGGTAGGTATCGATTTCACCGCCCGCGATTTGCAAAACCGGTTGCGCGCGAAGGGTTTGCCGTGGGAAATCAGCAAGGCGTTCGACAACTCGGCGGTGGTGGGGACGTTCGTCCCTTTGTCGGAGGTAGGCGACGTGAACGCTCTTCCGTTCCATTTGGATATCAACGGCGTGAAGGTACAGGAAGGAAATACCGCGGATATGTTGTTTCCGGTGGATAAGATTATCGCTTACGCGAGCCGTTTCTTCACGTTGAAGATTGGCGATTTGATTTATACCGGTACTCCGGCGGGCGTAGGTCCCGTGAAAATCGATGACCATTTGCAAGGGTATATCGGCGCGCGGAAGTTGCTGGATTTTTATGTGAGATGAAGAGATTGATATATATATTATCGCTCGTTTGGGGCGTGATGCTCTGTCCGTTCGTTTGGGCGGATGGAAGCGATTACGCTACCCGCTCTCTTTTGTCGGAAGGACGGTGGGTGAAAATCCGGGTGAGCGAGAACGGCGTTTATCGCCTTTCGTATGACGACTTGCGGAACATGGGTTTCTCGGACCCCTCGAAGGTTTCCGTGCATGGTTATGGCGGGTGGCCTTTGGACGAGGATTTCAGCCAAGAATATATCGACGATTTACCCGCTACGCCCGTATGGAGAGGCGACAATTACCTGCTGTTTTATGGGCGGGGACCGGTCAAGTGGGAATATGACACCTCGGAAGGGGCGTTCACGCATACGAACAATCCCTATTCCACCTCAGGCTATTATTTCGTGACCGACGCTACCGAGACGAGCGATATAGCTGTCGCGGGGCAGGTGGAAGGCGCGGCGACGCGGATAACGACGTATGACGATTATCTGTTGCATGAGCAGGAGCTGGTCTCCGTGAGCCAGTCTGGTCGGGAACTGTTCGGGGAGGATTTCAGTGGAGCCCGCCCCCGTACGATAGCGACCTTCTCTTCCATTCCGGGCATCACGGATGCGGACGGAAAGGTGACGATGCGTTTTATCGCCCAAGTTCCTTCCGGCTCCGGGACCGCCACGTTGAGCCTGAACGACTTGGAACTGTTGAGCCTGACCATCCCATCCATACAGACCGTAAGGCCGGAGATTCGGGAATATACGAACGCGATCGGACGGGAAAGCACCGTCCCTTGGCGCGGAGAGAAGAGCGAGACGAACCAAGTCGTGGTCTCGTACGGTTCGAGCGGTCACAATAACGTTTACTTGGATTACATCCGTATGCAGTTCGTGCGGGATTTGCGCCCGTATGGCGCTTGTACCTTTTTCCGGAGCCTCGTTTCCGTAGGGAATGTCTCCCGTTTTGTCATTAGCGGAGCGGACGCGAATACGCTGGTATTCGACGTGACCGATACACGGGACGTGAAGCGTATGGAGACAACGCTTGAGGGGTCGGAACTTGCGTTCACGATACCTGCCGGCACGTTGCGGGAATTCGCCTTGGTTCAGGTGAATCAAAGCTTGCCCGCACCGGAGGTGGTAGGAGAGGTTTCCGCCTCTAACCTGCATGGAATGGAGCAGCAAGACATGATTATTATCGCCGCGCCCTCGTTGGTGACGCAGGCGGAACGCTTGGCGGAGGCACACCGCGAGCGGGATGGATTGGCGGTACAGGTAGTGACTCCGGAGGCGATTTACAATGAGTTCTCTAGTGGGACACCCGATGCGACCGCCTATCGCCGTTTCATGAAAATGTTCTACGACCGGAGCGTCACGCTCGGCACGCCGCCCCGTTATCTTTTGCTTTTCGGTGATGGCATTTATGATAACCGGGGCCTGTGCGCCGACACACGAAACGTGAACCGGACCAATATGCTCTTGACTTACCAGTCGGAGGAGTCGCTGGACATTAGCACTTTCGTTACGGACGATTATTTCGCCTTGCTGGATGACGATTCGGGCGTAAACATCAGCCGGGACATGATGCGTCTGGGCGTTGGCCGTTTTCCCGTACGGACGACGGCGGAGGCGACCCAGATGGTGGATAAGGTTATCGCTTACATGAATAACGAGAATCCGGGAAAGTGGAAAAACAGTGTCACTTTCGTGGCGGATGACGGAAACAACACGGATGGTTTCTCGACCAACCACATGAACCAAGCCAATCAGATCGCAGACGCGATAGAGGAGGAACATCCGGAATTTATGGTGAACAAAATCTATTTCGACGCTTATACCAAAAACAGCCAGGGTACTTATCCGGACGTGCATAATGCGATAGGGAGGGCTTTGCGCGACGGACAGCTCCTGATTAACTATACCGGTCATGGCGGTACGACCCATTGGGCGGATGAGGCTGTCTGGACACAATCCGACATCAGTAACTCCACGTATGAGCATTTGCCGGTATGGATTACCGCCACGTGTGATTTCACCCGTTTCGATGACGTGGCGACCTCGGCGGGCGAGTCGGTTTTCTTGAATCCGACCAGCGGGGGCATCGCCTTGTTCACCACCACGCGCGTGGTTTACTCCGGCGATAATTTCACGCTGAACCAGCGGTTAATCGATAACCTGTTCCAGCGGGAGGCTGACCAACGTTTGACGTTGGGAGAGGCGATGATGTACACGAAGCGGGCGTTAAGCGGTTCGAACAAGCTCAATTTTATCTTGATAGGCGACCCCGCCTTGCCATTCGCCTATCCGGATTATCGGGCGAGGGTGACCTCGGTGAACGGCGAGCCGGTATCGGAGGGGCCGTTTGAGTTTCAGGCGTTGGCGAACGTGACGATAGAGGGTGAGATACTGGACCCCGCGGGGAATCCCGCTCCGGATTTCTCCGGCATATTGCGGATGACGGTGCTGGACAGCCGGGAGACGATGACCACCCTGGGGAATGACTCCGAACCGTTTACTTACGAAGACTATCCGAACACGATTTATATCGGGCAGGACTCCGTGCGCGGCGGAACGTTTCGCTTCTCTTTCAGGGTGCCGAAGGATATCTCTTATTCGGGTAAGGAGGGCAAAATGAATCTGTATGCCTCTTCCGAGGCGTTGGGCGTGGAGGCGCAAGGCGCTTTCTCCGATTTCACGGTAGGCGGGACGGCGGATGTGGCGGAGACCGACACGATCGGACCGGAGGTGCGGCTGCTTTATCTGAACGACTCCAGTTTCGTGTCGGGCGGACGGGTGAACGCTACGCCTTACTTCGTCGCCCGGCTGTGGGACCAGAGTGGCGTGAATATCACCGGCAGCAGCTTAGGACATGACATGACGCTGACCATCGACAGCCTGCCTTCGCGAAGCTATACGCTGAATAGCTATTACGCCTTGTTGCCCGATAGCGCGAATGTCGGGATGGTGCAGTTCTCCATACCGGAGTTGGATCCGGGCATCCACACCGCCGATTTCAAGGTGTGGGATATCTTGAACAATTCCACGACCTACACCTTTACCTTCGAGGTGGTGGAGGGACTGAAGCCGAACCTGTTCGAGGTCTACGCCTCGCCCAATCCGGCGCGCGAGGGAGTGGAATTCTATTTGCGTCACGACCGCCCGGAGACGAACTTGGAGGTAACGATTTATGTCTACGATATGTCCGGCCGATTCCTATGGAGCGGCACACGTACCGGCTCCTCTGAATTGTTCAAGGAGTACGTGGTCAGTTGGGACTTGCGGGATGGCGGTGGCCGCCGGCTGCGTCCGGGCGTTTACCTCTATCGGGCGGGGATTCGCTCGAACGGTTCGAAGGAGGCTACGAAGGCGAATAAATTAATCATACTCGCACAATAAAAAAGTACCGTATGAGTTTAATAATAACGATGTAATCTGTTTTTGAGTAAATGAATAGAATGAAGAATACCTATCGATGCGGTTTGTTTCTCGCGATTTTTAGCGTTTTGATGACCTTGACCGCTTTCGCCCAAGGAGGGCAGGACGACGTGAAGCATCAGTTCGCTCCGGTCAACACGGCGATTCCGTCATTGTCCATCGCGCCCGACGCGCGTGGTGGTTCCATGGGCGATAATGGAGTCTCCACCACGCCGGATGTCAATTCGCAATACTGGAATCCGGCCAAATACGCTTTCGCCTACAGCAAAGCGGGCGTGGCGTTGTCCTACACGCCGTGGTTACGTAAGTTAGTGAACGACGTCGCCTTGGCTTACGTGGCCGGATACTATAAACTGGGTAACAGCGACCTGCAAGCTCTCGGCGCTTCCTTGCGTTATTTCTCGCTGGGCGAGGTGGTGGAGAGCCAACAGCAGGGTACCGGAAATCAGCTGATACTTAATCCTTATGAGATGGCTATCGACGTAAGTTACAGCCGGAAGCTATCGGATTATTTCTCGATGGCCGTCGCGCTGCGCTACATCCGGTCGGATATGGGTGCGTCGGCGGACACGGACATGGTGCCGGATAACGCTTTTGCCGCCGATATCGCCGGATATATGGAGAAGTATGTCATCTTGGGGCAGAGCGAATGCTTGTGGAGCTTTGGTTTCAACATCTCCAACATCGGTACGAAAGTGTCGTACGATGGTGGAAACACCAACCAGTTCCTCCCGACGAAGCTGACGCTGGGCACCGGTCTGCTTTATCCCCTCGACGATTACAACCAGCTGGGAGTCTACGTGGATATCAGCAAGTATCTCGTGCCGAGCGAGCCGGTCTCGAACGGCAGTACTCCGGAGGACGAGGAGGATTACGAGCGACGAAGGGACGATTACAACAATATGTCGCCCATCACGGGTATTTTCAAGTCGTTCGGCGACTCGCCTAACGGCTTCAAGGGGGAGTTGGAGGAGATTATGGCCTCCATCGGCGTGGAATATAACTACAACCAGCAGTTCTTCGTGCGCGGCGGTTATTATTATGAGAACAAATATCAGGGTAACCGTCAGTATTTCTCCGTGGGAGCCGGCTTCCGGATGAGCGTATTCCAGCTTGACGCGGCTTATTTGATAAGTACGGTGCAGAGCAACCCGTTGGACCAGACGCTGCGCTTCTCTCTCTCGTTCGACATGGACGGTATCAAGAATCTTTTCCAATAAGAGAGCGTTAGGAGTATGAAGATTCGGGTAGGATTCGGATACGACGTGCACGCGCTCGTCCCCGGCAGGGAATTATGGCTGGGCGGAGTGAGAATCAGTCACACGCTCGGACTGCTGGGGCACAGCGACGCGGATGTGCTTATCCATGCCATTTGCGACGCGCTGCTGGGAGCCGCCGATATGCGCGATATCGGTTATCACTTCCCCGATACGGCGGGCGAATATGCCGGTATCGATAGTAAAATATTGCTTCGGAAGACGATGGGTCTCCTTCGCGAGGCGGGCTATGAGCTGGGAAATATCGATGCCACGGTCTGCGCCGAGCGACCCAAGTTGAATCCGCATATCCCCGCCATGAAACGGACGCTGGCGGAGGTGATGGACGTTCCAGAGGAGGATATCTCCATCAAGGCGACCACCACGGAGCGGTTGGGATTCACCGGGCGAGAGGAGGGAATATCCGCGTACGCGGTGGTACTTATCCAAAAGAGTTGAGAAAGGAAATGCGATAAATCCCGTTTCGGGTACTTTTTCCATAATGTGAGATGCGGCGGGCTTTTGCCTGTCGCATTTTTTGGAAATTCGAGGTCCAATCGGTTCGAAGTTGCCGCCGCTGATGGAAATTTCTGCTTCGACCTGATTAAAGTAGGGAGCGCAGTTGGAAATTCCTACTTTGACCTGATTGAAGTAGGGAGCGCGGTTGGAAATTCCTACTTCGACCCGATTGGAGTAGGAAGCGCGGTTGGAAATTCGTACTTCAACCCGATTGGAGTAGGAATTTCCATCAGCGGCGGCAGGTTCGACCCGATTGAAGTAGGAATTTCCATTAGCGGCGGTAGGTTCAACCCGATTGAAGTGGGAATTTCTGAAAAAAGCGGCTATTTTTGATGAATAAAACTCGTAGATGAAATGAGAAATAACGACTGGAAAGAGCGATTGGGTATGGTTTATTCCACCAATCCCGATTTTAAATACGATACGGGCGAGGAGCCGGAGGCGGAAACCCTGCCTAAAGAGAAACAGGGCTTGCGTATCTCGTTGGACAAACGGAACCGAGGCGGTAAGATGGTGACGCTCGTCACGGGCTTCCAAGGCTCGGCGGACGACCTTGCCTCGCTCGGCAAATTATTGAAGACGCGTTGCGGTGTAGGTGGCTCGGCGAAGGAGGGCGAGGTCATCATACAAGGCGATATGCGGCGGAAAGTGTTGGATATCCTGCTGCAAGAGGGTTATACCAAGAGTCGAATCATCTGAATCATTGTTTATGCTGACTATTTATCGGGCTTCCGCGGGGTCCGGAAAGACCCATAAGCTTACGGGTGAGTATCTGATGTCGCTCTTCGAGCATCCGACCGCCTATCGTCGTATTCTCGCTGTGACTTTCACGAACAAGGCGACCGATGAGATGAAGAGCCGTATCGTGGAGGAACTTTACAGGCTAGCTACCGGCGAGAGCTCGGATTATCTCGCGCTTTTATCCGACGCTTACGGGCTGACCGAAAGGCAGGCGCGGGAGCGGGCGAATAAGACCTTGATTTCTATCCTGCACGACTACTCCGCGTTCAATGTCAATACCATCGACCGGTTTTTCCAGCGGACGATGCGGGCTTTTACCCGCGAGATTGGTCTGCAAGGCGGGTATAGTATCGAGATGGACCAAGAGCTGGTGCTGAACGAGGCGGTAGATAGGATGCTGAACGGCTTGGACCGTCCGGAGAGCAAGGAGCTGTTGGGTTGGCTTATCCGTTTCGCGGAGGATAAGATAGAGGATGGCGGTAGTTGGAACCTGCGCCAAGATATCTTGTCGCTCGGACGAGAGGTCTTCAAGGAGAATTACAAGGCGTTTAGCGATGATGTGGCGAAATATATCGAAAACAAGCAGGCTTTGGAGCGTTATAAGGATGACCTCTTCGCCATTATCCGCTCGGTGGAGTCGGAGGCGAAACGATTGGGCGAGGAGGCGGTCCGCTTGATGGAATCATTCGATTTGACTCCATCGGATTTCAAGGGCGGAAAGAACTCGCCACTTTCCGCTTTCGGGAAATTGGCGCGGGGCGAGATGAAAGAGCCTACCGCTACCTTCCGCAAGCTGGAGAACGACCTTGACGCTTATATGACTAAGAAAACGCCATCCGGCATACGGGATAGAATCCGTTCCGCTTACGAAGCCGGACTGAACGCTTGTGTTTGTAAGGTAATCGCGCTCTTTTCCGACCTCGCGAGCTATCGTACAGCCAAGGAGATAGTCCGTTATTATTATACGCTGGGGATATTGACCGATATCTCCCGCCAAATAGCCGCTTACAGGGAGGAGAAAAACGTGATGCTAATCGCCGACACGACCGAGTTGCTGAACAAGGTGATAGCCGGAAGCGACGCGCCGTTTATCTACGAGAAGACCGGAACGCGTGTAGACCATTATATGATTGATGAGTTTCAGGACACCAGTGGTATGCAGTGGGAAAATTTCCGTCCGTTGGTGAACGAAAGCCTTTCGAGAGGAGAATCCGACCTGATAGTAGGCGACGTGAAGCAGAGTATATACCGTTTCCGTAACTCGGATTGGAAGTTATTGGATGAGCAAGTCCAGAAAGATTTTGGTCCGGAGCAGGTACGTGAGGATACGTTGAAGGAGAATTGGCGAAGCTGCCGGCATATTGTCGATTTTAACAACGCTTTCTTTACGATAGCTCCCGCTCTTTTGCAAAACGACTATAACGAGCGGCTGGAGAACTCGACTCTCGACGAAGAGGAGCGTACCGCTTTCCGGACGCGGATAATGAGCGCATACGATAAATGTTTCCAGCGGGTGCCGCCGCCTTTTCAGAGGCGGGCGGGGCACGTTCGTGTCGATTTCCTGTCGGGTGATGAGGAGAAAGACTGGAAAGAGGAGGCGTTGGAACGCCTTCCGTCCACTTTGGAGCGTCTGCAAGATAATGGTTACGCGCTTAAGGATATCGCCATCCTCACGCGTACCAACCAAGAGGGGGCTTTAGTGGCGGACGCGTTGCTGAATTATAAGGAGAAATCTACTTCCGACAGGTATAGGTACGATATTATCTCGGATGACGCGCTTTTCGTGGGTCGCTCGTCCGCCGTGCGTTTCTTGATAGCGGTCATGCGCTATTTGCGGCATCCGGATGATTTGGCCACTAAAAAGCAGGCGTTATACGCGTATCAAGTTTTAGTGGAGAAATTCGGTGAATCGGCTCAAGAAGACTTTTTCTCCGAGGATTTGTCCGCTATATCCCATCATTCGTTGTATGAATTGACCGAGAATTTAGTTCGTCTCTTCTCCGACTACTTTCCAGAGACGGAGCAAGTATTTATCCAAGCGTTTTTGGATATAGTTTCGGAATATGCCCAAAAGGAGAACGCGGACTTAAACCATTTCCTTGTTTGGTGGGATGAGTCCGGCTACCGGAAAACCATCTCCACGCCGGATTCCCAAAACGCGATTCGGATATTGACCGTACACAAATCCAAGGGCTTGGGCTTTAAGGTCGTGATTATCCCTTTCTGCGATTGGGAAATCGATCATAAGCCGATGAAGCCGGTTATCCTTTGGGCGCGTCCGACCCGGCCTCCTTTCAATCGCTTGCGCTTGGTGCCGATACGATATGGTAAAGCCTTGGAGGGGACAATCTTCGCGAGAGATTATTTTCAAGAGAAACTGCATGCCTATATTGATAATCTGAACACGCTTTATGTGGCTTTTACCCGGTCGAAAGAGGAATTATTGGTGTTCGCTCCTCGTCCGAGGAGGTTGAGCGAAGCGGGACAGGTGGAAAAAATAGGTTCTATCGGAGATTTACTTTGGGCCGGATTAGGAACGGAGCTTCCTGATACCCGTGACGGAAATCCCTTGGTGTCGTTACCCGCCGCTTTTGACTTGGACGATAATCGTTTCGAGCTGGGAGACTGGTGGCATCCCGTTCCGGAAAAATCGGGCGGGACGGAAGAGCTCGCCGTGGGTCGTTTCCGTTCCATCTCGCCGGATGACCGGCTTTGGTTGCGTTTGCGCGGGAAAGAATTCTTCTTCGATGATGTCCGTCGTAAGCATGGCATGTTGATGCATGAGGTCTTGAGCGGAATACGTACGGTGAAGGATATTCCTGTGGCCGTGGATGAATACCGTTTGTCGGGTGTAGTGGATAAAGAGGAGGCCGTCGCGTTGGCGGAGCGTTTGGAGCGTCTGTTACGCACGCCAGAGGTGATCTCTTGGTATGACGGTTCGGCGCGTGTCCTCAACGAGGTGGAAATCCTGTTCGGTAAAGGGCAGACCAAACGTCCGGACCGGGTGATGATACGTCCGGATGGTGCGGTGGCGGTCGTGGATTATAAATTCGGGGAAAAACAGTCCGAACGGCATCGCGAGCAGGTGAAGGCTTATCTGGGCTTGATTCGTGAGATGGGTTATCGGGAGGTCACGGGGTATCTTTGGTACGTGGAATTAGGTAAAATAGCGTCCGTGAATTAGATATATTTTTGATATTCCACAAAAATAGGTATTTTTGCAGACCCATAATTGAAATCGGCGGTGAAAAGAAGGATGAAGGTTCATAAGGAGGGGACAGGTTTTCTGCTTACGTTGTTTACGATATTGTTTGTCGTAAACGTAACCTTGTATCATTCAATGGGGAAAAACTTTCTGTTCTATGCCGTCGCGTTTCTTTCCTCCGTCTTGTTCTTGCTGGTGCTGAATTTCTTCCGTAGTCCTTATAGACGCTTCCCCTACGATTCGGAAGGCTTGGTGATCGCTCCCGCCGACGGAACTATCGTGGCGATCGAGGAGGTCATGGAGAACGAGATTCTCCATACACGTTGTATGCAAGTGTCTATATTCATGTCGATATTTAACGTTCACGCCAATTGGTTCCCGGTCAATGGGACCGTAAAATACGTGGCGCATCAAGACGGTCGTTTCATGGCGGCTTATTTGCCTAAAAGCAGTACGGAGAACGAACGTTCGACAGTCGTGATTACCACGAGAAACGGAATAGATATCTTGGCCCGTCAGATCGCGGGGGCGATGGCCCGTCGCATCGTGACTTACGCCAAACCGGGCGATACATGCCATGTGAACGAGCAGATGGGATTTATCAAGTTCGGTTCCCGCGTGGATGTATTCTTGCCGGTGGATGCGGAAATATTGGTCGAGATGGACCAGAAAGTGACCGGTAATCAAACTCCTATAGCCCGTTTATCTCGATGCGTATAAGAAAACATATCCCGAACGCGATTACCTGCCTGAGCCTTTTATCTGGCTGTGTGGCGAGCGTGATGGCCTTTGAAGGCGAGCTCCTTTGGGCTTTGACTTGGATTGTCATCGCCGCGGTCTTTGATTTCTGCGATGGTTTCGCGGCTCGTCTGCTGAAAGCCTATTCCCCGATGGGAAAGGAACTGGATTCGCTTTCTGATATGGTCAGTTTCGGTGTCGCTCCGGGAATAGTTGTTTTCTGGCTTTTGAAAGAGGCCTCGTTCTCTTTACCTTTTGGCGCGATGAACGCTTATATTCCTTTCTGGGCGTTCGTGATTCCCCTGTTTTCCGGTTTGCGCTTGGCGAAATTCAATATCGATGAACGCCAAACCACTTCGTTCATTGGATTGCCTGTCCCCGCTCACGCTTTGTTGTGGGCTTCCGCCGGCTATGCGTTCTTGCCGTTTATCCATGCGAATGAGCCGCTTTTCGTAGGAGTGACGATGATGCTGACTCTTATCACTTCATTGTTGCTGGTATCAGAGATTCCGATGTTCTCGTTGAAGGTTAAATCGTTGGCTTGGCGAGGCAACGAGCGTCGTTACATCCTGCTCGCTTGCGCCATCGTTTTCGTCTTGTTATGGGGCGTTTTAGGAATTGCCGGAACGATTTTATTGTATATTATTCTTTCTCTTTTCCCCTTTAAAAAAGTATGATTTAATCCTCAAGAGGATTATCATTCTTTTTCCTTTTTCATTTTCTTACCTCAGTTTATTTTTATTGAAGTGCGGACCGGCTTTTACGAGGAAAAAGACGGTGGACACGATGGTCAGGAACGCCCCGAACAGATAGGCGTAATCGAACCCACCCATACGTTGCGCGATAGTTCCACCAATCATCAAACCGATACCGATACCTACGTCCCAGCTGGTGAGGTACGTGGAGGTCGCTGTTCCCCGTTGATTGTTGGGAGCGAGGTTCACGAAGAGCGTATTGAAGGCGGGGAACATCGTTCCGAACGCTAAACCTTGCGAGAGCGCGATGCCAATGTAAAGGTAGGAGGCGAAAGTATGGTTCCATTGTGTCAGGAGTTTCAATCCCGCCAGAAGAAAGAAGGTGATAGCGGCGAGGTACATGCCCAAACTGATAACCAATGTGACCCGTCCCTTGTCCGCTTGCCTGCCCGAAAACATCCGGGAAATGGCCAAGCCAATCGCCATGAAGGTGAAATAGAGTCCGGAATTGACATCGAGACCAATCTCATCGGCGTACATCGCTACGTAGGTAGTGGTCATTCCGTAGGGAATGGAGAGCAAAAGCAAGGAGATTCCCGCCCAAATCCCTTTGACGAGGAAAAAACGATCTAACGAGATAGGTTCCCGCTTAACGGGTGGCTTGTATGGCGTTTTCACCATGTAGGCCATGAGGAATCCTAACGTTCCGGAAAGGAGCGAGCAGAGGAAAATGGTCTCGTAAGAGATGCTGTCATTATCGTGCATGAACAGTCCGATCATCGGTCCGAAACTCATGGCGAGGTTATTGGCGAGTCCGTAATAACCGATACCTTCCCCGCGTCGGGAGGAGGGGAGGATATCGATGAGAATCGTGTTACCCGCCACGCTGACCATACCGAACGCGAAACCGTGTACGATACGCAAAGCGATAAAGAGTGTCAGGGCCGTGGCGATGATATAACCGGCGAATATGGCGATGAAAACGAAGTAAGCCACCAAATATAACGGTCGCCGGGCGAAGGTATCGAGCAAATAACCCGCGAACGGTCGGATACAGAGGGCGGCTATCGTGTAGCACGACAGGACAAAACCTATCATCGATTTACCGACCGCGAACTCTTCCGATAAGTAGAAAGGGAGAATCGGCAAGATCAGGTAGAACGCGAAGAATAGCAGAAAATTCGCCGCCAGTATGTAACAAAAACTGGGGGTGACCATTTTGTCCGTACTCATATCATTACTTCTGTTTGTATTGTCCGCGAAATTACGAAATTATGATAGACAAATAGTTGTTTTATGTGATGATTCCTTGTAATATCGCGCAGAATATGGGACTTCTGTTCTTGTTCAGCCTGTAAAAATGTTGATGCTAAAAATAGATTGTCGATGAAAAGAAAATTTACTTTCGTTGTTTTGTTCGCGTGTTGTTTCGTATGGATGATAAACGCGGTTCCTCGTTCGGCGGAGGAGGCGTTGGACATCGCGCGGTCGTTTTATCAAAGGCAAAGTGTATTACGTTCCATCTCTGACGCGGATTTCCGCTTGGTCTACACCGGTGAGGGCTGCGGCTTGCGTTCTACCTCTTCCGAACCCTATTATTACATCTATAACGTAGGCGAGGATGAGGGGTTCGTGATGGTCTCGGGCGACGACCGTGTGGACGCGGTCATCGGTTATGGGTTGTCCGGTTTGTTTGACCCTGCGATTATCCCGTCGAACATGGCAGGCTGGTTCAAGGAATACGAGCGGCAAATCGATTTCGCTCGTACGCTGCCGGAACCTGTTTTCCCGGAAGAGACGCGGACTTCCGCTGACGAGGATTTGCCTAATCGTATCGAACCGTTGATAAAGACGAAATGGGACCAAGGCGAGCCATACAACGACCTTTGTCCGATGGCGGGCGACCAACGGACGCTGACCGGATGCGGGGCGACAGCGTTGGCACAAATCATGAACTATCACCAATGGCCGGAACGGGCGACGGGACAGGGCTTTTACACGATCCCGGAAATAGGAGGTGATACGACTTATGTGGATTTGAGCGGGTTCGTATTCGATTGGGCGAATATGGCGGATACGTACGATGAGAATTCCACTCCGGCGCAATGCGAGGCGGTGGCGGAACTGATGGCCGCCGCGGGAGCCGCTGCCGGGATGGAATATGGGACGTTAGTGAGTAACGCTTATTATACTATGCTCCCAACAGGACTTCTTAAGCATTTCGGATACGATAAGAATATCACTTACTTGAGTCGTACGTTTTATGATTCCGACAGTTGGCGTGCGCTCATAAAGAGAGAGTTGGCTGAGGAAAGGCCGTTGCTTTATATGGCGCAATCCATACAAGGCGGGCATCTGTTCATTTGTGATGGATATGTCGAGGATTCAGGATATAATGGCGATACTTATTTCCATATCAATTGGGGCTGGGGCGGATATTTGGACAACTATTTCAAGTTGGACTTGCTGAATATGTATGACCTTTCGGGGCTTCTTTCCGGATTCTCGTGGGGGCAATGCGCCGTGACCGGTATCCAAAAGCCTACCGAGGAGTCTGAGCCAATCGAGCGGGTAGGCATGGTTTCGTTCGTGCCGGAGAAAGAAAAGATAACGCAAGGCGACACGTTATGGTTCAGTTATTCTTATCAATATATCGGGGTCTTGCCTACGAAGCCGGTTGAACACGGCTTCGCGCTCTATAAAGGAGATGAGTTTGTAGACGTGGTCGGTACGACGAAAACGGATTTTGTCCTTCAATTGGACTATTGGTATGGCACCACTTGGTATCTTCCGGATTTTACGCTCGCTCCCGGTGAATATCAGGTGCGTTTGGTCTATCGTATGGAGGGTGAGGAGGACTGGAAGGAGATGGAACCTGTGGAAGATGCGATGTTCTTGAATTTCTCGCTGATAGCTACCGAGAACGCGATTTATTGGAAATCGGATGAACGAATGTTATTAGGTGGCCCGATTCTTATGAGGCGTTCGGAAATTCCCGGTTATACATGGATAGCCGAGGCCTCGCTCATGAACTTATCTCCGAAGTATGAGACGCAGGCGACGTTGTACGCTCGTATTTTCTCCGATACGTTGGATACGCTGTTCGTGGCTTCAGGCGTTTATTTGGAGCCTATGGAAATGAGGAATATAGAGATTCCATTTACGATTCAGTTGGCTCCGGGTGATTATAGGATAGAATGGTTGGAGGGCGATTCTTTCGGTTTCGATGTCCTGCCGATGCTGGAAACCCTCACCTCTTTCAGCGTGAGCGACTTGACTGCGACGGAGTCGGTTTCGGCGAGCGAATGGAATATCCGTATGGCGGGAGGCCGTCTTTTGATTGAATCTGACACTCCCGTCCGGGAGGTGCGCTTGTTCGATTCCGCGGGACATCTGGCGCGAGCGGGACAAGGCGCGGAGCTTTCCGTGGCGGGTCTATCTTCCGGAATCTATTTTGTCCGGATAAGTGCGGACACGGGCGTGGAGGTGAAGAAGGTGTTTATCCGATAATAGGTTGGGCGGATGAAAAAGACGATTATCGCTTTATGTTGTGCGCTGGGCTGGGGAACCGGTTGTTCTTCCGGCCGCGCGCCTGTGGCGGGACCCATATCTTCGGAAATCTCAGGAAGAGCCGCGAAGCCTGTCCCGATGGGGCCGCCCGTGGTGGTCTATAAGACGACAAAGGACTACAGCCGTAACGTACCGGTCGGGTTGAGCGCAGACGGTACGCGAATCGTCTCTTTTCCTGCGGTGAGCGACGTATGCGGCCTCCCTTATCCCACGCCGTTGGCCGACGGTTATTTATTGGACAACCGGGGAATCGGCCGGAACGTGGCGTTTCTCTCCTATACCTATGAGGAATACGCCGCCTTGCCCGTCACGCCATCTCCGGAAGAGTTGATGAGGAAAGTGATAGACAAGCATCCTCTCTCCGAGATTCATTTCCTTGGTAACCGTCACCAATATAAGGATATCGTAAAGGAATTGAACGAGCGGATAAGCTCGGGAGAGTTGGAGACTGGAGGAAAGTGAGCCAGATTCGCCGGATATTTAAGTGATTGTTTCCTGTCTTTTGATTGTCCAACGGCCGTTAGACGAATGTCCACCATCTGTTGGACGATTGTCTAACGGCTTTTGGACGTTTGTCTATCGGTTGATGGACGATGAATGTTATGTCGTGGGAAAAGGAATCTCCGCGAGAGGAAACGACTTTGTCTCGCTATGCGGACGTGCGATTATTTTGGCCGGATAACGTGAAATCGTGAAGGTTTTTCTTTACATTTGTACCGGAAAGTATTTACAGGAAGAAAACGAACGCGCTTATGAATTTCAGTGAAAAATGTTTCCGGATATTTGAGCAGGCCACGGAAGCCTATCACGCCGCCGATAGTGTAGACGCGACGGTGCATAACCCGTATGCCGTGAAAAGTATCGAGTTTTATTTGTATTTGAAAAATTGGATTGATGCCGTACAGTGGCATTTGGAGGATATCATTCGCGACCCGGAAATCGATCCGGTGGAGGCGTTGGCCATCAAGCGTCGCATCGACAAGTCGAACCAGGACCGCACGGATTTGGTGGAGTTGATAGACAGTTTTTTCCTTGATAAATACAAACAGGTGCAGGCTTTGCCGGACGCTACGATAAACACGGAGAGTCCGGCGTGGGCGGTGGACCGCTTGTCTATCCTTACGTTGAAGATTTATCACATGCGTGAGGAGGTGAACCGTCCGGATGTCACTCCCGAGCATAAGAACCGTTGCGAGAGTAAGCTCGCCGTGTTGCTGGAGCAGAAGAAGGACCTTTCCCTCGCTTTGGACCAGCTGTTGTCCGATATCCACGCAGGCAAGAAATACATGAAGGTGTATAAGCAGATGAAGATGTATAACGACCCATCCTTGAACCCTGTTTTGTACGGTAAGAAATAATGGCGAATGTTTTAGTGATACGGCTTTCCGCTATCGGGGACGTGGCGATGAGCATCCCCGTGATTTATTCCGCGGCGAGGTCTAATCCGGATGACTCGTTCACGGTATTGACCCAGGCGTTCTTGATTCCGTTGTTCATGAACCGTCCGGCGAACGTGAAGGTCATGGGGATAAACACGCGGACGACGGAGAAGAGGCTCTCCGGATTGTTGCGTTTCATCTCCGTGCTGGTGAGATATGATTTCGACCTCGTTCTGGATTTGCATGACGTGTTGCGGACGAAAATTATCCGGATGGCTTTCCGCTTGTACGGGAAACGGGTGTTTGTCTTGGATAAGGCCCGTAAGGAGCGAGCCTGCCTGACCGCCTTGAGGAACAAGCGGTTCGAGCCTCTTCGTCCGGTGATGGAGCGTTACGCCGACGTGTTCCGGAAAGCGGGGCTGGCTTATGTGGAGTCGTTCTCCTCCTTGTTCGAGACGGTCGGGCCGGATTTGTCGGCGTTGGAACCGTTGGCGGGAAAGAAGGAGGGTAAGTGGATTGGCATCGCTCCCTTCGCGAAGCATCGCGGGAAAATCTATCCGACCGACGAGATGGAGTGGGTCATGGACGAACTCTCCCGGCGGGAAGATGTCACCATTTTCCTGTTTGGCGGTCGTGGTTACGAGGAGGCCGTCTTGGATCAGTGGGCTTTCGAGCATCAGCGGGTAATCAGCGTGGTCGGCAAATATTCCTTGGACAGGGAGCTGGCGCTGATTAGCCAATTGGATTTGCTTATCTGCATGGATTCGGCGAATATGCATTTCGCCTCGTTGGTCGGCACGCGTGTCTTGTCCGTATGGGGAGCCACGCATCCGTACGCCGGTTTTTACGGTTATCATCAGCGTCCGGAGGATTGTGTCCAGCTGGATTTGCCTTGCCGTCCTTGTTCGGTCTATGGCGAGAAACCTTGCGCCCGCGGCGATTGGGCCTGTATGTCCCGAATCACGCCCGACCAAATCGTGGCGAAAGTGCTCACTTCTTTAACGGACGGCGAGTAGGATGAGGGTAGTGATTAATCCGGCGTATGCCCGTCTCCATGATTTCGTGTGGCGTTTGCCGGAGGTGTTCGAGCGGGAGGGAAAAACGATTTACGAGGGCCGGAATTGGCTCAAGGTCTTCGAGGTGGATGGCTTGCTCTTGAACGTCAAGCGTTTCAGGCGGCCTATTCTCTTGAACCGTGTGATTTATACGTGGTTTCGCCCCTCGAAAGCGAAAAGGGCTTACACGTATGCCTCGCGTTTGCTCTCCAAGGGTTTCGACACGCCCGTGCCGGTAGCGTATATCTTATGTTCGAGCGGAGGTCTGTTGGACTGGAGTTGTTTTATCAGTCTTCAAGTGCCGGACGCTTTCCATACGCTTTATGAGGTCGGGCAGGGGCCTGTCGAGAAATATAAGAATGTCTTCGTTGCGTTGGGACGTTATACGGCGTTATTGCATAAGAAAGGAGTTTATCATAAGGATTATTCTCCGGGAAATATCTTGTACCGCGAGGAGCGGGATGGCGTGCGGTTCGTCTTGATTGATATCAACCGGATGAGTTTCGGTCCGGTTTCCTTGAGACGGGGGTGCGCCAACTTCGCCCGGATATGGGGAAGCGAGGCGGCTTTCCGGATGATGGCGGAGAGTTATGCGGAGACCTTGGGCGTGGATAGGGCGAGGTGCGTGGAGTTGGTCTTACGTTACCGGAATCGTTTCTGGAAGCGTTACGCGAGGAAATATCCCGTCAAGTTTAAGCTGGACTAAGCGAGAGAGGAAATAGAACTATGTTTAAGTGGAGATAAAACGATATGTTGTACGATTATTTGATAGTAGGAGCGGGATTGTTCGGCTCGGTTTTCGCTCATGAGGCCAACCGTGCGGGTAAACGTTGCTTGGTGATTGAGGCGCGTCCGCATACGGGCGGGAATATCTATTGCGAGAAGATAGACGGTATTAACGTGCATAAATATGGGGCGCATATTTTCCATACGGATGACGAGACGGTGTGGAGGTACGTGAACCGTTTCGCCCGCTTCAATCGGTTCACGAACTCGCCATTGGCCAATTATCGGGGCAGGTTGTATAACTTGCCGTTCAACATGAACACCTTCTATCGGCTTTGGGGAACCAAGACGCCCGCCGAGGCTCAGGCGAAAATACGGGAACAACGCGCCAAGTACGACCGAATCGATACTCCCGCCAACTTGGAGGAACAGGCGTTGAAGCTTTGTGGCGACGATGTGTACCACACGTTGATAAAAGGCTATACCGAGAAACAATGGGGGCGTCCGGCCACCGAGCTTCCCGCGTTTATCATCCGGCGTGTCCCGTTTCGTTTCACCTTCGACAACAATTATTTCGACGACGCGTTCCAAGGCGTTCCCGAAGGGGGTTACAATACGCTGATAGACGCTTTGCTGGAGGGCGTGGAGGTCCGGTTGGGTGTTGATTACCTCGCGGACAGGGAGACGTTCGACCGGCTCGCGCGGAAGATTTTGTTCACGGGGCGTATCGATGAGTTCTTCGATTATCGTTACGGTCCGTTGGAATACCGGAGCCTCCGTTTCGTGCACGAGCGTCTGGACGTGGAGGATTTCCAAGGGAACGCCGTGGTGAATTATACCGAGCGGGAGGTGCCTTACACGCGGATTATCGAACATAAGCATTTCGAGTTCGGCAAGCAGCCCTCCACCGTCATCACCTATGAATATCCGGAAACCTTCGGCGAGGGGAAGAATCCCTATTATCCGGTCAATGACGTGCGTAACATGAGGCTGTACGCACGTTACAAGGCGTTGGCGGACCGGCGGGCGGACGTGCTTTTCGGCGGGCGGCTGGCCCAATATAAATACGCCGACATGGACGATATTGTCGCCGAGGCGTTGGCTATGTGGAACCAAGAATCGGAGAAGGAGTCATGAACTGTTGTTATCTGTCACGGAATTACAAGGATTTGAACGGGGCCGGAAACAAGGCGAAATCGGACATCGAGCGAATCATGAGCGACATGGGCTTCCGGAACGTGGGCCTTCGGCGAACGGCTTTCAAGAACCCTGTCCTCGCTTTCCTCGTCACTTTGGCGGGCGTCTTGAAAGCGCCTTTCGGCTTGCGGAAAGGTGATATCTTGGTGCTTCAATATCCGTTGAAGAAATATTTCTCCCTCGTTTGCGGGCTCGCCCATCTGAGAGGGGCGAAGGTCGTGGCGATTATCCATGACTTGGGCAGCTTCCGGCGGAAGAGGCTCACGCCGGAGAAGGAAATCCGGCGGTTGAGTCACGCGGATTATATCATCTCCCACAACGCCCGCATGAAAGCCTGGCTTTTGGGGCAAGGCTGTCCCGTGCCGGTGGATACGCTGGAGATATTCGATTATCTGTCGGAAACGAGATGCCCGATCGCCGTCAGACCCGCCGAAGCGAGGTATCGGGTGATTTACGCCGGCGCATTGAGCTATCGGAAGAACACCTTCCTGTATGAGGTGGGCGAGCGGGTCCGCTCGTTCTCCTTCGTGCTCTATGGAAGCGGGTTCGACCGCGACAAGGCGAAGGGCAAGGAGCGTCTGGACTATAAGGGGTTCGTCAAGTCGGACGAGCTGATAGCGACCGCGGAGGGCGATTTCGGCCTCGTGTGGGACGGCTTTTCCATCTTGACCTGCTCGGGCGATTTCGGCGAATACCTGCGTTACAACAATCCGCACAAGACTTCCTTGTACCTGCGTTGCGGGCTTCCGGTCATCATTTGGAGCCAGGCGGCGTTGGCCGATTTCGTCCGCGAAAACCGTGTGGGATTGTGCGTCGATTCGCTGGAGGAGTTGGGCGTGGTGTTGTCCGCCTTGTCGCCGGAGGCTTATCGGGAGATGAGAGCGAACGCCCTCGCCATGGGCGAGCGTCTGGCCGGCGGTTATTACTGTCGGCGCGCCTTGGAGCGGGCGGTCGCTTTTCTGTCCTAAATGCGTTTCCCACACGCCGTGGGAGCTGATTTCTCTTCGGAAATTGTTTCCCTACGCCGTAGGGAGCTGATTTCTCTTTGGAAATAGTTTCCCTATGCTGTAGGGACTAAGGCCGGACGGGGATGAAACGCCGCCAGAAGCCCCGCATCTTCCGTTTGTACCACGCGTGGCAGCCGAATGGCAGGCGGCGCCCGTTCAGCCGGTAGCAGTAGGCCGGGTATTTATCGAAGGAGAAGCGGAGCGCCTCCCGCGCGTCCGGATAGACGAAGCCTTTCGCCTCCGTCGCCCAAAACACGTCCTCGTTGTAGAGGTGGAAACGTTTTTGGGAGAGGAAGAAACGGATGCGCTCCTCTTGCTCGCAGGTCACGCGGAGATGGCTCGCCACCTTGCGCAAGGACAGTCCGCCGTTGCCCACCTTGTCGTATAGGTCTTGCTTGGAAGGTTTCCCCCGCCACGTGCGGTAGAGGTGATTGAGGCGCATGAATTGGGCGATGAGCGGAAGCCGGTAGACCGGACGGCGTAGCCAAGGCGCGCCCACGTAGTCGTAACCCTTGGCGAGCCACGCGCCCAGCTCGTCGCGGAACACGTACGCGTCCAGCTGGTAGATGAGGATGTATTCGCTGTCCATGAACCGCTCGTAGAAGGCGGACGAGAGCATCAGCCGGTTGTATCCGCTGATTCCCGCGAAGTAAAGCTCGGGGAAATCCTCGAACGCCAGTCTCGGGAACTCCCGCGCCAATTCGGACAGGTCGAGCGTCTCCGGCTTGATTACGACGATGGGGTAAGCGTTTAATATCTCATAGGCTCGCGCCAAGGCTATCTTTTCCTCCCGCGAAAAGGTAGCTTTATAGATGGGTATGATAACTTTTACTGAATCCACGATACGAGGGGCCATGTCTGTTTAGTCGCAGGCAAACTTAGTTAAAAACCTCAAGCCGCACGTAACGATAATGGGAGGAATGTTCGAGATTTAAGGTTTTTATGTTTACTTTTACACCTTTCAAATTCGCCGGAAGGCTTTCTTCAATCTTTATGGAAATGAGAACAGGTGTGTTGTTGATTTTGGGATTGTGTATCTCCTTGTCTTCCTTCGCGCAAGATTGGCGGGACAAGTTGGAATATCTGGTGTATACGCCGCGTTACTTCGGGGCGAACGCGTTCCCCGTGCCGGAGCTGACGGGCGGAAAGCTCTCCTCGCGTTGGGAGGTGGAGTTGCGGGGCGAGTATCATACGATGACCGGCGACCAGACGAAGGACATCTTCGTCCAGCTGTATGCTCCGATAGCCAAGGGACGGGCGGGTGTCAACGTCTCGTGGATTTTCCAGGAATGGTACGAGACCTCGCCGGAGGTGTGCGATGAGCGGAACGCCGTGGATACGAGATCGCCCATCGTATGCCGGGGCGACGTGGTGGTCAATTGTTTCTATCAGGTGTTGAGGAGCGAACGCTGGGCGGACGTGGTGGTGAGCGCGAACCTGAAGACGGCGAGTGGCGGTCGCTTGTGCGACGCCCGCTATACGGACGCCGCCGCTTATTGGTTCACCGTCGAGTTAGGGCGCGACCTCTGGACTGACGTATCGAAAGCCGCTTTCGTCCGTGCTCGCGGATTGGTGGGGTTTTATTGTTGGATGACGAACGACGTGGTGCATCGCCAGAATGACGCTTTGGCGTATGGCGTGGGGTTAGGCGCGGGCGTCAAGGGATTCTCGCTCGACTGCGATTATTCCGGTTTCCGTGGATACGAGAATCAGGGCGACCGCCTGATGATTTTCCGCTCCAAGCTCAGCTACGAGATAAAGAAGAACATCGTCTCTCTGGGCTATAGGCATGGCATACAGGATTATTTATACGATAGCTTCACGCTCGGTTACACCCGTTGCTTCTGAAGTACGTCATTTCCGCCCGAAGTCGGCGGGAATCTCTCCCCATACGGTCGTCTCCCATTTGATGATAGGATTGGCGTAGGTGTTGTCGCGCAACCACTTCTCCGCCCGTTCTATCAGGTCGAAGATAGGCTCGTTGATGGGTTTACGCTCCAGCAACGTCTTGCATTTCTTGTTCTTGACCCATTTGATGGCGTTTCGGCTGTCCGAGTAAATTGGCAGGTCGAGGCCTTTTTTCTTCAACAAGGCGAGTCCGTGTACCAGCGCGAGGAACTCTCCTACGTTGTTCGTCCCCTCTTTCAGCGGGCCTATATGGAAAATCTCCTGTCCGGTGGCGGTATATACGCCCCGGTACTCCATGTCGCCCGGATTGCCGCTGCAGGCGGCGTCTACGGCTATACTCTCGTTGATGGGCTTGCCGATAGGCGTTTCCGGAGCGAGGCGGTTCACGGCTTTGGGCGACGCCACGTTCCTCAAATAATGGGTGTAACCTGCCTCAAACGCTTTCGCCGCCTCCTCCCGGCTCTCGAAAGCCTTGTATTTCGCGCCTTCCTGCTCGTGAACCTGCGCTTTACAATCCGCCCAGTTATCGTAAATTCCCGGATTCAACCCTTTCCATACGACGTAGAATTTATGTTTTGCCATCTCTTTTCGTTATCCCCTTGCTGTTTTCGTCGCGCTAAGATAATAAATTCCTATAAACAAGAAACGAAACAGGAGGCTTGTCATTCGATGGCCTCGATAGAGATTCCGGTCACTTGCCGGATGATTTCCGGGTCTACGCCCAGTTCTCTCATCTTCCTCGCGTTCTCCCGGTTTTGCTCTTCTTTTCCTTTCTCCAATCCTTTCGCTAATCCTTCCTCCAACCCTTTGGCGAGACCTTCCTCCAGTCCTTCGAGTCGGGTGTTGCTCAGCACGTCGTTCTGTATCATGATGGCGTTGAGGTGCTCGTCGTAGGCGTGGCGTTCCTCGGGCGACATGGCGTAGTAGCGCAGCTTCTCCCTCGCCTCGCCCAGTCCAGGCGCGGTGGTGTGGGGGTCTATCGTGCCGTCCTTGAGGTAGCGCATCCACTCCTCCAAGGGGGAGACGGCGACCTTGTTGAACTCGTTGACCCGTATCAGGATGTACTCGGGGAAGATCTCGGAGGGCATTCTCGGCACGATGGCCTCCCTCTCCCGGCGGTTGATGACGAGCAGGTCCTTGGTGTGCACGCCGACGAGTCGGTTCTGCCCGTGGTAGAGGTAGTCGTTTCCCTTGCCGAGGTCGAAGTAGAGGACGCTGATGGAGTAGACCTTCTTGACGCTACGGTAGGTCTCGCCGAGCGCGATATGCTCGGTGATGGCCTTCGCCACGCCGTAAAGGATACGCTCGAGGAAATAGACCTCCCTCGTGTTCTGTATCTCGACGATGATGATCTCGCCCTTGCTGTTGAGGGCCTTGATGTCCACCCGATTGAACTTGTCCTCGGGGGTGAGCTGGTTACCCTCGCTCTCCAGTATCTCGCTGATGGTGATTCTCTCTCCGAGGAAAACGGTGAGGAATCCCTCGAGCACGGCGAAGTTGGCCTTCTGGCGCAGCAATCGCTTGATGGCCCAATCGAAACGGATGTATTTGTCTTTCAGCTCGCCCATAAAATCTGCTTTTGCTTCCATAGTCAAAGTCTTTTAAGATGAATGTCCTAACGCGAAAATAATGAAATTTTTCGAGCGAGCGAAGCCTTTGGAAAAGACGTACATGTTTTTGCGGAAACACGACAATGTTTTTTGGGAAAGACGTACGTCTTTTTTCGACCCCATCCCCGGCCCTTCCCCTCTCTTCAGGGGAAGGGGGTGATTTCCCGCTCCTCCTCGCATCAGGAGGAGCTGTCACGAAGTGACTGAGGAGGTCTTGATGAACTGTTTGGATACGGCTTTCCACGTTTTTTTGCGATTTCGCGGAAATGGGAAAACGGGCTGTATATAATGTACGTGCGTACATTTTTTAATAGGGAGTAAAAATGGCCTGTTTTTACACTTGGAAAACCGCTCGTAAATAATTGATTATTAATAAGTAGAAGTGAATTTAGGGGTGGTAAATTTAAACGTACATCTAATTGGTCAATTGCAAAGGTACGCGTTTCTTCGATACTTGCAACACTTCTCGAAGATTTTTTTTCTGTTCTTATTCGCTTTCTTATCAATGGGATAGCCTATCCCGAACGAAACCTTCGCTTTCCAAAACAAAGCCTTTTTCGAACTTCAAAAACAGGCTCAAAAAGGTGGTAAAATAGACGTACGTTTAATTGGCCATTTTTGAGGAGCGGGGAAACCGCTAAAGGACTGGAAGATACTGATTTATTACTATTATTAATATTAAATTTTTGATTTATGAACAAAAAGTTTTCTACGCTTTTGTGCGCTAGCTTGCTTGTATCTTCGGCGTTTGTAGCGAATGCCGCAGTGGACGACCTTGGTCCTGCAAGTACTGCGGTAGCGAGTACAGAGTTAAAAGGGGCAGGTACGTATGCGGTGCCTTACTTTGAGTCCGCTACTCCTAGTGGAGTGTATCAATTGGAATGTAATGGAAAGATTCTTGCGGTTGTTGAAGATGGAGATGGCTACAAGTATCAAATGGTTAAACCGGGAGAAGTAGATTTGCAATACACTTTGTGGTGTGTTACAATTACTGAACAGGTAGACCGTGGTCAAGATCCTATTTTTGACTTCGTGAATAAAGCTACGGGGGCTATTTTCGCTTTTGATGATCAGAATATTTCTTCTGTTGGTAACGCTTATGGCGGTTGGGCATTCTCTCCGACATGGAAAAAAGATGAAGGAGGTTTGACAAAACAAATGCTTTATACTGAAATGGAAGATAGCCAAGTGCTGGCTTTAAAAGCAAAAGCTTCCGATACTCCTAACCGTTCGGATGTATATGGCGTAAAAATCTCGCGAGAGGACGCTATTGCGGCAAGAGCTAAGGTTATCGCTAATCAAGCTTCGGGCTATTTGGAATTAACCATCCAAGACGCCGGTGCGTATGTGTTGAGCGCGGCTGAGATTAACGCTTACTTGAAGGACAACAAGGACGTGTTGACGTTCACTCCGGATGGTGTTGAGAACCCGTTCTCCACTACGGCGTTTGTCGCTGAGCCGACTGTCACTACCGGTAATGATGATGATAATATGAACTCTCGTAACTTCGTTTACATCACGCAGAAGGACAATGAGAAGATGTATCTGAAAGTGGATACCGCTACTTACAATACCTTGGGCGAGGATTATTTGAAATTCGGTTGGAGTAATACCGCTGAACCTAAGAATGACGCTTTGACGGGAGATATCGCTGACCAGCACAAGTTCCTGTTCATCTACAAGCCGTCTGGTGATAGCTTGTTCATCCAAGTAAAGCAAGTTACTTATTTGAATCGTCATGATGAGTCTAATTTGTGGTATAGCGAGACGGCTAAAACTATCGTTAAGAAATATGGTGATGACTATCTTGGTTTACCGCTTTACTCGGGAGATGATGATGATGATTTGACGGTAAATAATCCTAGTGTTGCTTCAAACGCTAACGAGTTGTTCGTTAAGTTGCAAGATTTGGAGCAGAGTGGAGACCGTATCACTATCGGTAAACGTCCTATCGACACGCACATCGGCTTTGGTGCGGCCAGCTGCTTCGCCTCTACGGATAGAACATCTTTGGCAAATGGTCTTTACGTGATTAAGAACGAGCAAGGCCAAGTATTGGCGGCTCCTATCCATTTGAACGATGATGGCACTAACAATAAGGCTCAATGGGTGACTTTGGATGAGCAGGATCCGCAACACATGCCGGCTTATCAATGGGTGATCACAAAGACTTTAGAGGCTGAAGGCGCCGCTGCTACCTCTCCGGTGAAAATCGTAAACCGTGAATTTACGGATTTGAGCGTAGCTAGCGTTCAATTGAAAAAAGACGAGGATGGTAATTATATCGGTAAAGCTACTATCAAAGGTACGGAATTCGTATTCGATAAGGGTAAATTCGAGCAAATCACTGACGAGACTATCTTAGGCGACAAGAAATTAGGTTATCGTTTCATCCCGTCTGACTCGTTGATGGTGAACAAGTACGTGTTCAACTACTTGAATCCGTTCACGGATGAGTATTGGATAGCTAACGGTGGCGAGGATGATTCCGTAATGTACGTGAAGACCGACCGCTCTCGTTACACCTTGGTTATGGGTTCTACTTCCGGTTATGGTTATGGACAGACTGAAGCGGAGGCTAAGGTCTTGGAAGATTTGGGTATCGCTAAGTTGGAGCGTACGAACTACGTGATTAACATGCCGAACACAGATCTTAGCATGGTTGAGGCTTACGATAAGAAGTACTCTATGGGTGTTACGAACTATGATGTTGAGCCGTATGTGGTCGATTCCTTCTATTTCAAGGAAAACAACCATTATGCGGGTAAGCACTACTACGCAATCCTCCAGACTTCCGGAAAATGGACGAAAGAGGGTGAGGATCCTATATATGCTTATGCGATAAAGAATGCCGAAGGTGAAGTCGTTAAATATGTTAACGCTGAAGGAACTGACGTTACGCTTACAGGTTACGCTTGGGCAGACGCTATCATTAAGGATATCGATGAGACCAACAAGGCAGGTATCGCCGATGACGGTAAGGACGCTTCCTTGAAGGTACAATTGCTGAACGAGACCCGTACATCCGCCTTTACGGTAGAGCCGGACAACACGCCGCTGTATCGTCGCTTCAACAACACGTTGCTGGGCGAGACCGAAGGTACTGATAGCTTGGTATTCGTAGAGAAATACCGTGGTGAGTACTTGATGGATGAGAACAACGACAGCTTCAAGGGTGATTTGGATTACGCCGGTATCTGGAACAAGGAAGAGGCCGAGGGTCACTTGGCGTTCATCGTGGATACGGCATGGGTTACTCGCGATAACGGTTACATCAAACCGCAGTACTTGATCTCTACGGCCCGTTTGGACCAGGACGAGGTGGCTACTATTCCTTGTCAAGAGGACGGTCCGCACATCACACCGGAAGGTGTTCCGACGGATGATCCGTATCAATGCGTACACGCTACACAAGGTAAGTTGCCGTTCCACTACGGTAAGTACTTGGTAAGCTTCGCCGACTCCGTGGCTAACTTGTCCGACGAGGACGGTCAATACAAGAAACCGTATATGGATGTTGACGGCGGTTACACCCGCGTAGGTTTCGTGAAGGCTATCCACTCAGGCGACAGCTTGTATATCTTGACGAACGGCTTCGAGACGATGCAACCGACCGAATTGGATACGGCCATGATTATCAAGGCTTACACGGAGCAGAAGATTAACAAGGAGTTCATCGTGAACTTGCAGGGTGACCAGCACAAGAACGTAACATGGTCGTTCCGTTACGTGAATCCGGATATGGCCGCTCAAGCTTACATCGATGGTGAGGAGGGTGAGAACAACGAGTTCTTGTTCGAGTCTAACATCTACGATGAGAATGGTGAGCCTATCAACGTAACCGACACGCAAGGTAAGGCCGCTGAGGGCTTCGATCACGCTGTAGCCGGTTCTATCGCTCCGCAATCAGCCGCATGGTTGAAGAGCCAGAACGGTTGCCTGGTATTGACTCGCGGTGATTCTAAGTTCGACCTGATGACCACCGGTTCTGACGGCGCGTTAATCTTCAACGCTTACCAGAAGACCGAGGACCAAGATATGGTAACCTCTAACGAGGAAATCGCCGTAGAAGGCGTTAGCGTAGTGGCTGGCAACGGTCAGGTAACTATCCAAGGTGCCGCCGGCAAGACGGTCGTAATCACGAACATCTTGGGTAAGGTGGTAGCCAACACGGTACTGACTTCCGACAACGCCACGATTACTGTACCGGCAGGTATCGTAGCCGTAGCCGTAGAGGGTGAGGAGGCTGTAAAGGCTATCGTGAAATAAATAAGGTAAAAACGAACAATTAAATAAAACAAGACTGTCCGTGCGACCCAAAGACAAGCTCCCCTAAAATAGGGGAGCTGTCATGCGAAGCGTGACTGAGGGGTCAAGTATCCCGCGAGGGCGAACAAGCGGACAGGAATTAATATTAATACTAAAAGTAAAGTAAAAAGAAAAAGGCTCGCTTCTCCGTGAGGAGCGGCGGTCTTGAAAAACGAAAAGGAGGAGATGTCGGACGGGCTGGGCCCGGAAGGCATCTCCTTTTTCGCTTTCCCGACCTCTGTCGGCGGGTCGCCCGAGGGGTTGTTTTTGACGGATATCTATATCTTCATCAAAAATAAGAGGTTTTTTTGACGGATACCTATATCTTTATCAAAAACAAGAGGTTTTTTTGACAGATACCTATATCTTCATCAAAAAAACGAAGGTTCTCGCGCTCCCGATATAGGTCGGCGGGGCGCGAAACGGTTTTTTTGTCCCTCGGAACGACGTCTCGTAAGCGGAAAAAGGCTACATTCGCGAAAACGATTATTTTATGAGACGTATTTTTCTGGTCGGATACATGGGCGCGGGAAAGACCACGGTAGGCAAGGCGCTCGCCAAGCTTGCGGGACTCTCGTTCATCGATTTGGACTATTTCATAGAGGGGCGTTACCGGAAGACCATCTCCCAGATTTTCGCGGAGAAAGGCGAGGAGGGCTTTCGGAAAATCGAGCGCAACATGCTGCATGAGGTGGCGGCGTTCGAGGACGTGCTGATATCCACGGGCGGCGGTACGCCCTGTTTCTTCGACAATATGGAGTTCATGAACGCCAGCGGGACGACCATCTACCTGAAGGTGTCGGTGGAGGAGTTGGCGAAGCGTCTGGAGCTGTGCAAGCACACCCGTCCGGTGCTGGCGGGACGTTCCGGAGAGGAGCTGCGCGCGTTTATCGCGGACAGCCTGACGAAAAGGGAACCTTTTTACACGCGGGCCGCGGTCGTGTTCGACGCGGACCGGATGATGACGGACTCGGACGTGCGCGAGATATCAGCCTCTTTGATGCGGTTTATCTAAAAATCAGGACAGACCATGGAAACGAACGACAACCAGCGGGAGCGGGGCGCATATATCCCGCAAGAATTATTGAGGGAGATTTGTCAGGTGAATAACAGGTTGCTTATCGGGATTCCCCGCGAGCGGCGCGAGGAGGAGCGGCGTTTGCCGCTGACGCCGGAGGCGGTCGGGATGCTGACCGACTACGGCCATCGGGTGCTGGTGGAGACGGGCGCCGGGCTGGGTATTAACTATTCGGACAATCATTACTCCGAGGCGGGGGCGGAAATCGTGGACACGCCCGCCGCCGTCTATCAGGCCGACATCATACTGAAGATGCTGCCCCCGCTGGCGGAGGAGGTCGCCTTGATGCGCCCCCGAAGTGCGCTTTTCTCGTTAGTGCAATTCAATATGTTCACCCAGCAGGCGTTCGAGCTGATGATGGCGAAGCGAATCACCGCGCTCGCCTACGAGCTGATGGCGGACCAATACAACCATTTGCCGGTGTTGAACGTCACCTCCGAGATAGAGGGAGCCGCCGCCATCACCATCGCCTCCGAGCTGCTGAGCAATACGCAAGGCGGAAAAGGCATCCTGCTGGGTGGCATTCCGGGCGTATCGCCTACGGAGGTGGTGATTATCGGGGCGGGCAACGCCGGTACGGTGGCCGCGAGAGCGGCTTTGGCGTTGGGCGCGTCGGTGAAGGTGTTCGACGACGACATCCATAAGTTGCGGATTATCCAGCAGGCCTTGGGGCGGGGCCTTTTCACCTCCACGTTCCATCCGAACGTGTTGCGTAACGCATTCCTTAGCGCGGACGTGGTCATCGGGGCGATGCGCTACATCAACACGCGGCACCGCTACGTCATCGCCGCCGACTTGGTGCGCACGATGAAGAAAGGCGCGCTGGTGATAGACTTGCGGGTCAGCCAGGGCGGTTGTTTCGAGACGACCTGCTGCCTGTCGAAAGAGGACCCGGCCATCTTCGAGCGATACGGCGTGTTGCACTATTGCAAACTGAACATCAGCAACCGAGTGGCCCGTACCACGTCGATGGCTTACAGCAATATTCTCGTGCCGACGCTCTTCTCGCTGGGCGACGCCGGTTCCGTGCAGGGGCTCATCAAATCCGATAATGGTTTCCGTCGCGGCGTCTATATGTATTGCGGGAAAACGGTGAACAGCTACGTCTCCGACCATTTTAATCTATCTTCAAATAATTTGGACTTGTACTTGTCCGCTTTTTAGCGTGAAAAGTTTTGAATTCGATAAGTTTTGTTATTACTTCGCGGCTAATCTAAATACCAAAAGCGATAAAGCTAATAAAGTTTATTATGGCAGAACAGACAAAAGTTAAGACATTGGAGAAGGTCGTTATTCGTTTCTCCGGAGACTCCGGAGACGGTATGCAGTTAACCGGCACGATCTTCTCGAACCTATCCGCTATTTTCGGGAACGAGATATCGACCTTCCCGGACTATCCTGCGGAAGTGCGCGCTCCTCAAGGCACGCTGAGTGGCGTATCCGGATTTCAAGTGCACTTGGGGTCTCGTAAGATTTTCACGCCGGGCGATAAGGCCGACGTATTGGTGGCGATGAATCCCGCCGCGCTGAAGGTGAACGTGAAACATCTGAAACCCAACGCTATCGTTTTGATTGACACGGATTCTTTCAAGAAGAGCGATTTGGAAAAGGCCTTGTACACGACCGATGACCCCTTTACCGAGTTGGGGCTGACAGGCGTTCAGGTTGTGGCGGCTCCTATCTCCACGATGGTGAAAGACGGCTTGGCCGATTTCGGGCTGGACAACAAATCCGCGCTCCGTTGCAAGAACATGTTCGCTTTAGGGCTTGTCTGCTGGTTGTTCGAGCGTCCGTTGGAGGAGGCGATGCACATGCTGCAGAACAAGTTCGCGAAGAAACCCGTGATAGCCAAGGCCAATATCAAGGCGTTGACGGACGGTTACAATTATGGGCATAACATCCACGCCTCGGTCTCCACTTACCGCATCGAGAGCAAGAAGGCCGAGCCGGGATTCTATACGGACGTGAACGGAAACAAGGCTACCTCTTACGGACTGACAGCCGCTGCGGAGAAGGCGGGATTGCGTCTGTTCTTGGGTAGCTATCCCATCACTCCCGCTACCGATATCTTGCATGAGTTGTCCAAACGCAAGGACTTGGGCGTTATCACGGTTCAGGCGGAGGACGAGATAGCTGGTGTTTGTACCGCGATAGGAGCCAGCTTCGCCGGTTGCCTGGCGGTTACCTCCACCTCCGGTCCGGGATTGGCGTTGAAGAGCGAGGCGATAGGCTTGGCGGTCATCGCGGAGTTGCCGTTGGTCGTTATCGACGTGCAGCGCGGTGGTCCTTCCACGGGTATGCCGACGAAGAGCGAGCAGACCGATTTGATGCAGGCGTTGTATGGCCGTAACGGTGAGAGCCCGGCGGTAGTGGTGGCGGCTTCTACGCCGACCGATTGTTTCGACGCGGCTTTTTGGGCATGTAAGCTGGCGGTAGAGCACATGACGCCGGTTATCTTGTTGACTGACGCGTTCATCGCCAACGGTTCTTCCGCTTGGCGTATTCCGGATTTGGATAAGTATCCGGAGATTAAGCCGAATTATGTATCCAACTATAAGGACGAGAAGGTTTGGAAACCTTATCGCCGCGACCAGGAAAGCCTTGTCCGTTATTGGGCGATTCCGGGAACGGAAGGATTCATGCACCGCTTAGGTGGGTTGGAGAAGGACTATGAGACCAGCGCGATCTCTACCGACCCCGCCAACCACCAGAAGATGGTGACGACTCGTCAGGCCAAGATTGATAAGATAGCGGATTACATCCCGGAATTGGAGGTGATTGGCGACGAGGACGCCGACCTGCTTATCGTGGGTTGGGGTGGCACTTACGGACACCTGTACGAGACGATGGAGACGATGCAGGAAAACGGTAAGAAAGTGGCGCTCGCTCATTTCAAGTTTATCAATCCGCTTCCGAAGAACACGGCCGAGGTCCTTTTGAAGTACAAGAAAGTGGTCGTAGCCGAGCAGAACAACGGCCAGTTCGCCAATTACCTGCGCGGGAAAGTGCCCGGATTCAATCCGTATCGTTTCAACCGCGTGAAAGGACAACCGTTTATCGTGGCCAGATTGGTCGAGGAATTCACTAAAATATTGGAGGCATAAGCAATGGCAACAGAAGAAATGAAATATCAACCGAAAGATTATAAGAGCGATCAGTATGTACGTTGGTGTCCGGGATGTGGCGACCATGCGGTGTTGAATTGTTTGCATAAGGCGATGGCGGAGGTCGGGGTGGCTCCCTCTCAGATGGCGGTTATCTCCGGTATCGGATGTTCCTCGCGCCTTCCTTATTATATGAATACGTATGGTTTTCATACGATTCACGGGCGTGGCGCGGCGATAGCCACGGGCGTGAAGACCGCTCGTCCGGACCTGAGTGTCTGGTTGATTACCGGTGATGGCGATTGCTTGGCGATTGGCGGTAACCATTTCATCCACGCCGTACGCCGTAACGTGGATTTGAACATCGTCCTGTTCAACAATAAGATTTACGGATTGACGAAAGGACAGTATTCTCCGACATCCGATCGCGGGTTCGTCTCCAAGAGCTCGCCTTATGGCACGGTGGAGGACCCATTTATCCCCGCGGAGCTGGCGTTGGGCGCGCGAGGGAATTTCTTCGCCCGCGCTATCGACGTGGATTTGAAGAACACGACGGAGATTTTGGCGGCATCCGCCCGTCACAAAGGGGCTTCCGTAACGGAAGTATTGGTGAATTGCGTGATTTTCAACGATGGTATCCATAAGAAAATCACCGATAAGGATGTCCGTGCGGACCGTACGATTTTCCTGCGTCACGGCGAAAAGATGATTTATGGAGCGAACCGTGATAAAGGTATCGTATTGGACGGCTTGAAACTGAAGTCGGTCACGATTGGACAAGACGGTTATACGATGGACGATATCTTGGTGCACGACGCCCATGAGAAGGATAATACGTTGCACATGATGTTGGCGATGATGGGTGGCGATATGCCGGTGGCATTGGGAGTTATCCGCGACGTGGAGGGACCGACTTACGATGAGGCGGTACACCAGCAGCTCGCCGAGGTGCAGGCGAAAATGCCTACCCGGAAGCTGAAAGACTTGCTGATGCAAGGCGAGGTTTGGGAAATAAAATAACGAACGGGTGACTCGTTCGGATGATAGGGGCGTACATCAAACGTTTTTGAGCTATAAATGAGGCGGAAAGCGTTTGGTGTACGCTCCGACTTTTTTTCTTTGAGAGAAAATAAAATTCCCTTCGGAAGAAAATCTATTTTCCTTCGAAGGAAAATGAAATTCTCTTCGAAAGGAAAAAACGAGGGTTTCTGAAGGCTGGAATCCGTCTTGTTTGGACCGTTGCGAGACCGAATTGCAAAGCCAAGATGACAATCGGCGATCGCTTTTGTTAATAGCATGGAAAAGCGGGATTAATACTGAAAAATTTCCTTAATAAGCAGTGAGTGACAAAAAAATATATTACTTTTGTACCGCGATTACAAGGCGGACTAAAGGCGAAAAGATGACGATGAGAAAAGACCTTGTGACGAACGAATAGGTAGTAGAGAAAAGTTACATAAAGTCAATCATTTAAATTAATTTACAAGATGGCTAATTTAGATTTAAGCAAGTACGGTATTACCGACGTGAAGGAAATCCTCCACAACCCGTCTTATGAAGTATTGTTCGCTGAAGAGACTAAAGAGGGTCTTGAAGGCTACGAAAAAGGCCAAGTTACTGAACTGGGTGCCGTTAATGTAATGACCGGTATCTATACGGGCCGTTCTCCTAAGGATAAATTCTTCGTATATAATGAGGCCAGCAAAGACACTGTATGGTGGACTTCTGACGAATATAAAAACGATAACAAGCCTTGCTCCGAGGAGGCTTGGGCTGACTTGAAGGCTAAGGCCGTTAAGCAGTTGAGCGGTAAACGTCTGTTCGTGATGGATACTTTCTGTGGCGCTAACCCCGCTACTCGTCTGAAAGTTCGTTTCATCATGGAGGTCGCATGGCAAGCTCACTTCGTAAAGAATATGTTTATCCGTCCGACGGAGGAGGAGTTGGCCAACTATGGCGAGCCTGATTTCGTTTCTTTCAACGCCGCTAAAGCGAAAGTAGAGAACTACAAGGAACTGGGCTTGAACTCTGAAACGGCTACCGTGTTTAACTTGAAGACCAACGAGCAAGTAATCCTGAATACTTGGTATGGTGGTGAGATGAAGAAGGGTATCTTCTCTATCATGAACTACTTGAACCCGTTGCGTGGTATCGCTTCTATGCACTGCTCGGCTAATACGAACATGGAAGGTACGGATACGGCTATCTTCTTCGGTCTGTCTGGTACAGGTAAGACTACGTTGTCTACGGATCCGAAACGTCTGTTGATTGGTGACGACGAGCACGGATGGGACGACGAGGGCGTATTCAACTACGAGGGTGGTTGCTACGCGAAAGTTATCAACTTGGATAAGGAGAGCGAGCCGGATATTTACAACGCTATCAAACGTGACGCTCTGTTGGAGAACGTAACGGTTGACGCGAATGGTAAGATTGACTTCGCCGATAAGAGCGTAACGGAGAACACGCGTGTATCTTATCCTATTTATCATATCAACAATATTGTTAAGCCGGTTTCTAAAGGCCCGCACGCTCATCAAGTGATTTTCTTATCAGCTGATGCGTTTGGTGTATTGCCTCCAGTTTCTATCTTGAACGCTGAGCAGGCTAAGTATTACTTCTTGTCTGGTTTCACCGCTAAGTTGGCTGGTACGGAGCGTGGTATCACGGAGCCGACTCCGACGTTCTCCGCTTGCTTCGGTGCCGCTTTCTTGAGCTTGCACCCGACGAAATACGCTGAGGAGTTGGTTAAGAAGATGGAGAAAGTTGGCGCTAAGGCTTACTTGGTGAACACGGGTTGGAACGGTACGGGTAAACGTATTTCTATCCGCGATACGCGTGGTATTATCGACGCTATCTTGGATGGTTCTATTGACAAGGCTCCGACGAAGACTATCCCATACTTCGATTTCGTTGTTCCGACGGAATTGCCAGGTGTTGATCCGAAGATTCTTGACCCGCGCGATACTTACGATTGCGCTTGCAAGTGGGAAGAGAAGGCTAAGGATTTGGCTGGTCGCTTCATCAAGAACTTCGCTAAGTTCGAGGGTAATGAGGCTGGTAAGGCTTTGGTTGCCGCAGGTCCGAAATTGTAATGTCCAAAAAAGGATTGTAAGTTTATTAAATAATTGTAGCGAAGAAGGCGTAGGATTTTGGTCCTGCGCCTTTTTGTTATGCGTCAAGTTAATTTTATTATAAATAAGATGTAGTTTAGAAAAAATGCTTACCTTTAGGCCGAATTATAATTATGCGTGAGTTGGAGAAGTTTTTTATGATAAAGCGATTGATGTTTATCATGGGATTTATGCTTTGCCTATTGTCGTGTAGCAAGGATTATGTCTACCGGATTGAGGGAGAGCTTTCGAATTTGGAGGACCAGACAGTTTACGCTGTTTTCGAGAAAGACAACTATAAGAAGGTAGATACGGTGACGTGCGCGAAGCCGGGTCGGTTTGATCTTAAGCAAAAGGAAGGTGGGTTTCATTGCGTTACGCTCTTTCTGGAGAATAGGAAGCATTGGGTAACCGTTTATCTGGAGGAAGGGGCGCATGTCAAGGTGTCGGGAGACCTCCAGGCGCCGTTGCTTTTG
>CASEGC010000003.1 GCA_949287365.1 uncultured Parabacteroides sp. | reverse complement strand
TGCGGAAAATCGCCATGCCCTATCAGGTCTATCGGGCAGGCGAATTTCTCGTTCAGCCACTCGCCCGACACGTTCGTGCCCGGATGGTAATGCAGCGTCTCGTTCACGCAGGCGATGTTCTTCACCATCGTCAGTACCGTGCCGATGTCGTGCGACACCAGCAGGATGGCGCTCTCCTTGTTGATTTCCTCCAGCAACGGATAGAAACGAGACTCAAAACGCTTGTCCACATAAGAGCTCGGCTCGTCCAATATCAAGACCCGCGGACGGGAGACAATCGAACGCCCCAATAACACCCGCTGCAACTGGCCGCCGGACAACTCGCCGATGGGACGGTCCGCCTGCTCCTCCAAGCCCATCTGGGCGATTACCCGCTCCACCCTCTCCCGCTGGGCGGCGTTGAACGGGCGGAACAGAGGCTTCTCCGCCGACAGGCCGGAAGCGACCACCTCGCGCACGGAGATAGGAAATTTCTTATCGATCAAGCTCATCTGCGGGAGATAGCCGATTTTCAGGGAAGGGACCTCCCGACCCTCTCCGTCATAAAAACGTACCGTGCCGGAAAAGGGCGCGAGCAGCCCCAATATCACCTTCAGGAGCGTCGTCTTCCCGCCACCGTTCGGACCGATAATCCCAAGGAAATCATCGCTCCACACGTCCAGCGTCACGCCGCGCAACACGGTCTTCGCGCCATAACCGGCGGTCACGTCCCTCAACTCAATCAACTTCCCCATCGGCCAAAGCTTTCGCGATATGAATCATCTCCCCGCTCCAATCGTACGCCAGCGGGTCTATCGTGACCAGATGGCAACCCGTCTCCTTCGCGATCAGCTCGGCGTTCTTTTGGTCGAACTCCCGTTGCACGAACACCACCTTGGCGTCATGTTCCCTCGCCACGCGCACCAACTCCTCCAACTTCGCGGGCGAAGGCTCCTTTCCCTCCATCTCGATGCAAAGCTGCGTCAATCCGAACTCCGCCGCGAAATAGGTCAACGCCGGATGGTAAATGATGAACGTCCTGTGCCTCAACGGTCTCAATAATCCGGCGATCACCTGCTCCGTTCCGTCAATCTCCCCCAGCAGACGTTCGTAATTCAGCCGGTAGTAATCCGCGTTCTCCGGGTCCAAGGCGACGAAAGCCTTCAACGTGTTCTTCGCTATGACCTTCGCTCCCATGATACCGCTCCACACGTGCGGGTCCGCGCCACCGGCGTGATAATGATGACGCGTCACCTCATGTCTCTCGGAAGAGCCCTCCGGCTCCTTCAGCGCGGGGATGCCCTCGGAAAGGTCGAAGACCGGCATATCCGGATTGTTCTCCCGGATTTTGTCCATCCATGCCAGCTCGAAACCAATCGGGCCTATCCGCAAATAGGCCGCGCTCTCGCCTATCCGCGCCATCTGACGGGGTGTAGGGTCGTACGTCTCCGGGCTTTGCCCCGGCGGGACCACAAGGTTCACCTCGAACCGGTCGCCCGCTATCCGCTCCGCGAAATAACGCTGCGGCTCTATCGTCACGCTGACCATCTTACCTCTCTCCCGCCCGCCTCCGCAGGCGACGAGAAGAAGCAACGCGCATACCGATATACCTATTCTCCAATTTCTCACAATCATTTCTTAATCATTTCTCAACTGTTCACGCAAAGATACGTATTCCCGCCGTGTTCCAGAAAAAACATGGTCATGTTTCGAGGAAAACATAACGATGTTTTCCGGAAAACCAAGTCATGTTTCCGGAAAGACAAGGTAAAGAATTATCCTACTCCCTGCTTTGGGCAGGAATCTCGCACGACGCCATACCCAATCGGATAGCCTCAGCTTTTATTCCTAAATTAATATAGAATATATATTTTTATCTTATTTGTGTTGCTTGTAATATTTTTCCGTATATTGCGACCGAAAATTTATAGTCTGACCTTATAAAAATCAATGGCCATGAAGAAATGGATTTTGCTTTTATGCGCGTTAGCGTATGGCTGGATGGGCGAGGCCCAGCAAGCCGAGGAGTGGACTTACCCCGTCGTCCCCGGAACGGAGGAGTAGAAAGCGTTCAAGACCCATCAAGAGAAAGTGGACGCCTGTCAGATTCCTGAAAGCGTGTTACAATCTGTTAGTACAGAAAGATTGATACGACTATGTTTGGATTATCCTATGTTAATTGGTTTTCGTGTGTTTGACCAATTGTCGGATGGTGTAGATGCCGTTTATAACAGTTTCAACGGCTTTCGTGAATTAACGAAACGCCCGGAGGCGGTAGATATTTTGTCCGCATTGTATCAAGAGGAGTTGGAGAAGCAGAATGATATCTTGAACAATAGCGTAGTGCCTTTATTGACCAAAGGAAAGTACAAAATTCGTGTATCCAACATTGAGATTTTTATAGGTTGCCCGCAGATGCAAGTCTCTTTAACGGAAGCGAAGCGGAAGCAGGTAGTTTCAACATTGATGAAAGGATATCAAAAAAAGTATGAATCACCCGCTGAAAACAAGAAAATTGAATTTGAATCGAACGTGTACGCTCGCGCTAACGCGATAGATTCCTCTCTTTTATCGACACCGGAAATGAAACGATTGACTCGTAGTGTGGGAACGTTGGCGGAACCGGTGGAGAACTTAGATGTTATTTCCAATCAGTTAATTCAAAAGTAATTTCCATGAATAAGTTATTGATTTTATTGTTTTTATTCTCAATTGTGCCTTTTACGGCTTGTGATGATAATGATAAGAAAGAGGAACAAATTTACGTGCCTGAACTTCCCGAAGGGATTCTGTACGACCCGAATCATGACGTTTGTGGTACGACTGACGCCATGGAGAATTTAAGATGGCTGAGGGAGATTCCGGGTGGTGTCCGTCAGGTTTTCGTAAAAGAGTATCAAGGGCAAGATTATCTGATGACAGATGAACCCGGATCTTCCATGAAGTTAGTCATTGGCAAATTTGGTCATATAACCGGAGCGGTTTACGATTGCCAAGGTAATTATATGGATGATGATTCTGAAGTAACGAAAACTTTACGGGAAAGTTTCGCGAATGGAGAAGATGGATGGGTGTGCATTTGCAACGCGGATTTTTTTATGAGTTTGATAATGAATAAAAATATAAGATATGAGAAAACTATTATTTATTATAGGATGTCTATTGGCTTTAAATTCAATAATAGCGGAAGATAAACAAGCCAATGTGACAACTCCTAATGGTTCTATTGTGATGGCTTGGATTGGTAATGACACTATTTCGGAATCAAGAAAACAAGCGGCAATTGATGAAGTAAAAGCGTGTTATCCCAATATAGAGATTATAAGTGAGGCAACGCATGCTTATAATTGCCATGGATATGCGTGGTGTATGACAGAGGGAGGTCCTACTCGATTGATTTATACAGACGTATATAAATATATGAATGATGGAAGTTATACGGAAGTATTAGATAAGACCGGACCATTAAAAGTTTTTTATGCAAATGCAAGTTCTGCGGATGAACATTCTGCTGTAGTAACAGATGACTCAGGTAAGTTTATATCGAAATGGGCCGATTATCCATTGATACGGCACGCTCCTGAAGATTGTTGGTATTATGCGGGTGCGACTCTTCGTTACTTTGTAAAGACTTCTTTAATGACGATTGAAGGAAGTCAAACGATTCTGGATAACCAGACCGCGACTTATCGATTATCTTATAAACCTGCGGGAAACATTGTTTGGTCTGTTACTTCTAATATGCAAATTATTTCCGGACAAGGTACGGATGCGATTGTTGTAAAGGGTATAGGTTCAGATAGGGGAAGTATAACAGCTAGTATGACACATGTATTCGAAGGTAGATCCGTAACGACACGTGCGACCAGAGGGGTTACAGTTGGCATTCCCGATGAGAACTTGATTGATGTGACAATCGGCGGGCAAAGCTCTAATTATACGTTATTCGTGTACCATAGCGGACGGAACGATTGCCGGGCAAACTATCGAGGTACAGGCGGCAATAATTCCATCTTGGAATACGAGTGGGAGGCCAACGGATTCGAGGTGTTTAACGCGCAAACATCGAATAACTCGGTGGTTTACCTACGGGCTACTAGTACTTCCATAGGTTCTCCGACCACTATATCGTTGAGAGCGAGAAACAATGTGGGTTGGAGTAGTAAAAGACTGATAGGCGCCAACGTGAACAGCTCCAGCGGTTACAGCATCCTGACCTCCTCCGACGGTATCATCACCATCGAGCCGAACGAGGGACGGGAATACTCGTTACTCCGTCCGACCGAGCGCACCTTGTCGGGTAGTATGCCGTACGAGGTCTATAACTCCTACACCGGCGTACAGGTGGCGAACGGTGCGGTGAGCCGCGAGGGAAGCACCATCAACCTCAGCCATCTGCCGACAGGCATCTACGTCTTTTCCCTCCGGGTGAGCGACGACCTGCGCCAGACCTTGCAAATCTCAATCAGGCATTAAACAAATGAAAGAGAAGCGTGCGCGAGGATGGCTTCGCCGTCCTTGCCGCGCTTTGGTTTTGATATCGTGAGGTTATATAAAAATTTGCGATTCTCGGTCGGTATTTGATAGATAAAGGTCTGATAACGCTATGGGGAACGCGATATATTTCGTACCTTGCCGCTGAATCGCAATAGTAATCATCATGAAAACACTCTTTACCCTCCTGCGGATGGCCGTGGGGTGGCATTTCCTTTATGAGGGAGCCGCGAAGTTGTTCGCCGAGAGTTGGTCGGCGGAAGGTTTCCTTAGTAATACCTATGGTTTCGCGTCCGGCTTTTACCAGTGGCTCGCCGCCTCGCCCGTACGGATGCAGGTGGTGGACCTGCTCAATATTTACGGACTGATATTGATTGGTTTGGCGTTGTTTGTCGGTTGCCGTGTCCGGTGGGCCTCGTTGGGTGGTTTCGCGTTGCTCGTCCTTTATTATTTCGCCTATCCGCCGTTCGGCATCTCGCTCATGACAACCCAAGGCGAGAGTGTCTTTATCGTCAATCGGCAGTTTATAGAGGCGGGCATACTTGTCCTTCTCTTCTTCTCCAAGGAAAAAGGATATGGCATCGACGGGCTGATAGCTTCTCTCAAGGCGCGAAGGAATGAGAACGAGGCGACCGGCAACGACGCGGAACGGGCTGTCAACGACCGGCGGGAAGCCATCAAGCATCTCGTGTCGCTTCCGGTCTTGGGCGCGTTGGGCGGAGCGGCTTGGTGGAACAACCGGAAATATGACATAGACGCTTCGACCGGCGCTACGATACAAGTCAATCGGGTGGAACTAAGCAAGCTGAAAGGCGAGCTGCCGAAAGGGAGATTGGGCGGATTCGAGCTCAGCCGTTTGGTCATGGGCGGCAATTTGATTGGAGGCTGGGCGCACGCGAGGGATTTGCTTTATGCCGAGAGCCTTTTCAAGGCCTATAACACGGAGAAGAAAGTGGTGGAGACGCTCATGCTTTGTGAGCAGGCGGGAATCAACTGCATCAATATCGGCTATCCGACCATTCCGATGATGGTAAAATATAGGAAACTGACAGGCAGCAAGATAAAGGTGATCGCACAAGTCGGTTTGGATGAACAAAATAAAGACATTTACGATAATGTCACGCAAGCGATAGACAACGGGATGGACATCATCCAGCTGCAAGGCAATTGGTGCGATTGGCTGGTGAGGGACAATCGGCTGGACGTGATAGCCGGTATGCTGGACCGGATAAGAGCTGAAGGATACGTGGCGGGTTTGGCGGCCCATACGATTGATTCCTTGATTCTTTGTGAGGAGAATGGAATTATTCCGGATTATTACATGAAGACGATGCACCATGACAATTATTGGTCGGCCCATCCTCGCGCGAACCGGCAACCTTTCGAGGTGGATGGCCAGAAGTATTTGGAGCACGACAGGTTTCACGATAATTGTTTCTGTCCGTTCCCTGACCGTACGATAGAGTTTGTCAATCGCGTGAAGGTTCCGGTGATGGGCTTCAAGGTATTGGCGGCGGGCGCGATAGCTCCGCAGGACGGTTTCCGTTGGGCGTTTGAGAATGGCGCGGATTTCATTTGTGTCGGAATGTTCGATTTTCAAGTGGTCAATGACGTGAATGTCTGTATCGATACGCTCCAGAGCCTGAAGAACCGTAAACGGGAGTGGTATGCTTAAACTGTATTTGACTATCCGTATATTATGGGCGCGTCAAAACGCACTCGGCGTTATCTTTTTCTCTCGTACGAAATAATCGTTCACCTTCTTGACCGTGGTACAGATGGTGTAAGCGTCGTGGCAATAGATGAGGGCCTGCTTCTCCCGCGCGGCCTCCTCCAGCATCCGGAGTTTCTCGTCGTAGGAGGTGACTGGATAGGTGTCGTAAGCGGATATCCATTCCGGGGATACGCTGGCAGCCAACGGAATCACGTCGCCGGCGAAAACGTACGTCCGTTCCGGCGTGTGGATATAAGGCGCGATTTGTCCGGGCGTGTGCCCATCGTAAAGGCGAAGCTCCACCGAGGAGGCGAGAGGCGTATCCCCGTCGATTAACCTCAATAATCCTTTCTCCTCCACCAACCGCATATTCTCCTCGAAATAGGATTCCGCTTCCAAGGCGTTCGGGTGGAGGAAGTTTTCCCATTGCCTTCGGCTTACCCAGTGGGTGGCGTTCGGGAAGGCGAGGGATAATTCCCCGGAAGAGGAATCCCGCTGGACCGTGTAACCGCAATGGTCGAAATGCAGGTGGGTGAGAACCACGTCCGTGACCGCCTCCGGCCGGACGCCGTTCTCCCGCAATTTGTCGCTCAGGTCGATGAGGTCGAAAAAGCGGTAATAGCTGAGGCGTTTCAATTGCTTGTCGCCCGCTCCGTTATCGATTAAAATGACACGTCCGTCATCCGTTCGGATAATCGCGCTACGCATCGCCAGCACGCAGCCATTCTTCTCGTCGCTCGGATAACGCCGGCTCCATGCCGTCTTGGGGACGGCCCCGAACATGGCTCCGCCGTCCGCATGGAAATATCCCGTATCTATGATTCGCAAGTCCATTCTCGTACGATTTTATAGGACTCCAAAGTAAATTATTTTTTTCTTCCTTTGTGCCGTGAGTATCTATAAAAATCGTACTTTCGCGTTAAAATCAAAACGATGCGAAAAGTTCATTTAATCTCCGTAACCGAACCTTTGGTCTTGGATTTGGCTTTGGCGCTCCGGAAGAAAGGATACGAGGTAAGCGCTTCCGGCGTGGGTTTGAGCGAAGAGACGATAGGAAGACTTCATGACGCGGGGTGTACTTGCTATGGGGATGGATGGTTTCCGGAGAGATTAGGTAAAGATATTCACTCCGTCGTTCTGGGGGCGGAAGTAAAACAAGATAACCCGGAATTATCTCGTGCGAAGGAGCTGGGCGTGTTGCTCCAGTCGATTCCTGAGTTCCTGTTCCAGCGGACACGTTTGAAAACGCGGGTCGTGGTGGCGGGAAGTCGCGGGAAGAAGTCCATTCTCTCGATGATGGTTTGCGCGTTGAGAAGGCAGAAGCTGGCCTTTGACTATGCGTTGACGAGCGAGGTGGATGTGCTGGAAAGCCGGATTCACTTGAGCTATGAGGCCCGGATTGCGTTGATAGAGGGCGATGAGCACGTGACCTCCGCTCTGGACAAGCGTTTCCAATTGGAGTTTTACCGCCCGCATATCGCGATACTGACGAACCTGGCGTGGTCGGAGGAGACCGACTACGATACGCCGGAGGCCTATCTGTCTACGTATAATTCTTTTTCCAAGTCTATCGAGCGCGAGGGTAAGCTGATTTATTACGGAGGCGATCCCGCCGTGGCTCGGTTGGCGGATGAGGTGCGGAGCGATATCACCGCGATTCCGTATGACCGGCATCCGGTGGTGGAGCGAGACGGGCAGACCTTCTTGCCTACACGTTACGGGGATTATCCGGTGCGGATTCCGAATCCCTATTTCCTGATGAACTTGAACGCCGCCCGTTTGGCTTGCCGTCAGTTGGGCGTGAAGGACGCGGATTTTTACCAGGCATTGTCGGAATATAGTTTATCGTTGCCTTTATGATAGTCGCTCGACGGAAAAGAAAAGAGAATATAGCGGAATACCTGCTTTACATGTGGCAGGTGGAGGATTTGATACGGGCGAACCGTTTCGATATCGATTCGATTAA
>CASEGC010000002.1 GCA_949287365.1 uncultured Parabacteroides sp. | reverse complement strand
GGGATGGCGGCGTCGGTCTCTTGGTGGAACTCTGATTCGACCATCTCCACCTTGCTTCCGTCGAAAGACTGGTTGACCAAGCCAATCTGCAATCCGCCGCTGATGACACCGCCGAACAATTTGTGCTTGTACGCGTACTGGGCCCCGACGTGCGTGTTCATAAACAAACCGATCGACTCGGTATAAACCGCCAGCCCAATACCGTGCTGGGTCTTGCCAATGTTCAGCGGCATATCCGAGGTAATGAAGAACGACATGGGAGCGCCGCTCATCCCTACCCACTCCAGCCTGGCGAGCGCCAAGATGTTCAGGTCTTCCGTAGCTCCCGCCACCGCCGGGTTATAGTAAGGTTTCGCCATGAAGTATTGGCTTAGGCGCGCGTCGTATTGCGCCCGCACGATTCCCGTGCAGGTACAAAGCAGGACGACCATCAAAAGCGGAAGAATTCTTCTCATTTACATCTTACATTCACTTCATGTTCCTATAGACAAACGCCATAAATCCGAATAAATTGTATCTGCCCCGAAAAACAATGAAACGAATCTCTAATATCTCGACCCATCGGAGCGAGGTTGTCAAAATGATAGTTTCTGACACTTTGTATTCTAAACCTCCGGAGAATCGATTTTTTCGGACCAAAGTGCGGCACGCTCGCAAAAACGAGAAAAAATTTTCACAACAATCTATATATTAAAGAGATATCGAAAAATAGCCTTTCAAAATAGAGCGAAAAGACAAGGCGGGACTCGCCCAAAAGAAACGTCCCGCGAAAACATGCTTATGTTTTTCTCCGAACATAAGGAACTTTTCCTCCGAACATAACCGTGTTTTCCTTCGGAGATAGTTTTATTTTTCTTCGATGCCGATTATTTTCAACCTCAAAAAACGCTATTTTTCACCTCCGACAAAGCGATATTTTCGAAGAAAAAGCCCCTCACGGGGCCTTTTCTCTTTCTATCTCGCGATTTTCGCGAAAATAGTGCGTTACTAAAAGTGGTTTTTTCCTATCATTTTGTCGCTTATTCTTCTCTTATCCTTACTCACTCCACGGCGAATATCTCGTCATAAACCCCGAGTTCCATAATCGAAGGAGAAACCGAACCCTTGTTTATCTCTATCTTCACCTTGTCGCCATAGACACGTCCGAATCGGTGGACCTTTATGGGCTTGTCGCTCGGAGTCACCGAGATAGGCAACCATTCCCCATCTTTCTCATAATAAAGGCTATAGTCCTTGAACGTACGGTCCAAATCGGAGATAACTATCGTATTAAACGAGACCGCCTTCTCGAAATCCACCACATACCAAGGCCGCTCCACGGCGGGATTGGAACGCCAAGCCGTCTTGAAATCATCGTCATTAGCGAAATCCATAATCCACATGTCGGAAGACCAACTGGAGTAACAAGGACGATGCTTCGCCAAATTCGGATAAATGACCGGCGCGTCATAATCTTTCAATTCCGGCACCTTAACCGCCTGGTCATCCCACGTCCGGCCAACCTCAGCCAATACCTCCACCGCGTTATCGTCAATCAAGCCATCACGATTGGGCGCCACGTTCAAGATGAAGTTACATCCGATACGGTTCATGGGATTCACGTTCTCATCCAATATCCGCGACGCGCTTTTCACCGGAGAAGTCGGGAAGTCGGTCTTCCAAAACCAACTGGAGTTGATTGGCAAACACGATAAAGCCGGCAAGGTATTCGTCTCTTTCGATATATGTTGCCCCGCGTTCTGCTCGTACGATTTGATATCCGTGTAAAACAACATATCCGCGGGATATTTCGCGGCGTTCAAATCCATCACCAAGCAGTTGGGTTGGAGCCTCTTTATCAACGAATAAATCTCGTTGAACGGGACATCCTCGTAGGAGATCCGAGACCACGGCGCATCCCATCCGTCGATAATGACCGCAGTTATCTCTCCATAATTAGAAAGTAATTCCGTCAACTGCCTTTTAATCATCCGGACATCGTCCCTTGTAATCAACCCCGGACGTATCTGGTGATGTATATCCAAGATTGAATAATAAAGCATGACTTTCAAACCCTCTTTCCGGAACGCATCAACATATTCCTTTACCACGTCACGTCCTATAGGCGCATTCAGGGAATTGTAATCTGTCGTTTTCGTGTCCCACAAGCAGAAACCGTTATGATGTTTGGTGGTCAAACATCCATACCGCATCTTGGCCGATTTCGCCACGTGCGCCCATTGCCCGCAGTCCAGTTTCGACGGATTAAATAGTTTTACGGGAGCGTCAGGGTCGGGCCAGTCATTATCCATATAAGTTCCAATACCAAAATGGATAAACATGCCGAACTTCAAGTCTATGAAATGTTGCCGTAACTCACGCGATGTCTCGGAAGAAGGCTCGTTCCTCACTTCCCCAAAAGCGTTCACGAACGAGGAAACGCCCAAAATCAACAAAAACAATAAATACCGCATATCGTCTTCAATTATAAAATATTCAATCCCTTATAATAGACATTCGCTTGAGGCTAAATGTCTCCTCAAGCAAATGTACTATATATCAGGACTCAATATCCCGGATTCTGGACCAAATTCTCGTTACTGTTTATCTCGCTGGTCGGGATAGGGAACAGAAGGTCTTTCTCGGCCAATGTCGGACCATAGGTGAACTGATGTCCTACATAATCGTCGAAACCGCCCGTCGTAAGGTTAAGCACCTTACGGGTACGAGCCATATCAAACCAAATCTTATTCTCGTAAGCCAACTCATGGTAACGCTCTGTCCATACGGCCTCCCGGAATTGGGCTTGTGACAAACCGGACAAGTCTTGCAATCCGGCCCGCTGACGGATTTGGTTCACGCAGCTATACGCGTCCGCCGAAGGTCCACCTTCCGCCTCGTTAGCGGCCTCCGCGTAAAGCAACAAGATATCGGCGTAACGCAGCAAGGGATAATTGAGGCTGCTTTGAGCCGTATTCAAGTTCGCGTCCGTATCGAAGAATTTATAAATATAGTAAGAACCAAAATCTATCACTTTCGACCGATCCGTGTTAGAGGTATAATTCGTATAGTAGAAAGCTTTCTCTTCCATACGCTTATCGCCCTCCTCGTATGTCGCGATAAACTCATCCAACGCGTAAATTCCACCATATTCCGTCGAATAATAGGAAATATCCAAATTATAGGGCAGATAAACCATCTGGAATCCATTCGCCTCTACGACACCTGATTTATATTGAATCATCAAGATATGCTCTTGCTGGTTCTCTGTCGCCTCGCTATGCAAATCGTCGTATGAAGTGAACAAGCTACAAGCCCCACTATCAATCACCTCCTTGGCTTTAGCGGCCGCCATCCCATAATATTCGGCCCCCGCTTGCAATGGATAACCGGCCATCGTCATGTAGACCTGAGCCAAAACAGATTTGACCGCGGCCATCGTTACCCGGCCACTGGTGTCCGTCCAAGGCAGGGAAGAGTTTTCCGCCTCTTGCAAATCCTTCACGATTTGAGCGTAAATACTCTCTAAGGAAGCCTGTTGAGGATACAATTCAGGAGAAGCCGCGTCAACGGGAACCAATACCAATGGCACCGAGCCGAACAAACGCACCAGATTGAAATAATTATAAGCGCGCAAAAAATGGGCCTCACCCAAACATTTACTTTTCTCCGTTTCGTCCATCTCGATATTCGGGATGTGAGTAATCGCCAAATTAGCGTTGGCGATAGCGCGATACGGATAATTCCACCAGCTCTCGCTATAGCTATTGTCAGAGTCGTTGATACACATACGGACTTTATTTATATTCAAATTCTGCCCGACACGCGTACCTGCCAACCCGGTCATGAAATCAGTCATCAAATAAGGATTTCCTCCATAATCATTATCCGCGCCATAACGAAAATCCGCATATATAGCGTTCACGATAGAACGGGCTTGTTCCGCGCTTGTGAAATAATTCTCCTGCGTGAAATTGGAGGGGTCGGACTCCTCCAGAAAATCGGTACAACTTCCACAAACGACCAGCGATAAAGCCGCCAATAATATAGAATTAACTTTCATAAGAATTTCTTTTTAAGCGATTAAAAATTAACATTCAATCCTATGGTAAACGTCCTTGGCTTAGGATAACCGAACACCGTAATACCTTGCGCGAAAGTTTGTGTAGCGTCAGAAACTTCCGGATCATATCCCGAATATTTCGTGATCAAGAAGAAATTCTGCACGCTCGCATAAACACGCAAGAACTTCAAATGCATTTTCTCGGTCAACTCGGACGGGAACGTATAACCCAGCACGAGGTTCTTACCTCTCAAGAACGAACCATTCTCCACGAAATGAGAGTCGATGTTTGTCGTATATCCGGCTCCCGTAGGACGAAGTTGGGCGATCATGGTATTTTGATTTTCAGGAGTCCATGCGTCCAAAATCGTCTTATAGCTATTCGCTATACCCGTACGGTCTTCCGCTGAGTGCTTGGAAATATCCAAAACATCATTTCCGAACATGTATTGCAAATCGACCACCAAGTCAAAATTACGATAACGGAAAGTATTCGAGAATGTTCCATAACCATCAGGAATACCTTTACCTATAATCACACGGTCTTGGTCATTGATTTGTCCATCGTTATTCATGTCCGCGAGTTTCAAGTCTCCGGGAAGCATACCATAACGGGCCGCTTCTTCCGCCTCGTCCGTTCCCCAAGTACCTAAACGCTTATATCCGTAGAAAGAACCAACCGGCTCTCCTACACGGATGATATTATTGCTGGCGGACAAGATATCCGGTCCCGGGAAAATGTCGGTGTTTCCTTCGCTCAAGGACAACACTTCATTCTTGTTGAACGAGATATTAAAGCTCGACTCCCAACTGAAATCCTTCGTTTGGATATTCACGGTATTAATGGAGAACTCGAAACCCTTGTTACTCATACTACCTATGTTCTTAACCATTGTGGTATAACCGCTGGAAGCGGGAACGGGAGCGTCAAGCAACATATCCGTCGTCTTCTTGTAATAAACGTCGAACTCCATATTGATACGGCTATCAAATAAGCCGACATCCAATCCAAGGTTCACTTGCGAGGTCTTTTCCCATTTCAATTCCGGATTCGCCAAGCTGGAAACACCAATACCCGACGCTTTAGCGTCATTGAATACCAACGTGTAATTTCCTAACGCACCTTGAGAAGCGTAAGCGCCTGTCTCAGAGTTACCCGTCACACCATAACTCGCGCGTAATTTCAAGTTTGAGACTCTTGAAGCCTCCTTCATGAACCCTTCTTGGGAAATACGCCAAGCCGCGCCCACGGAGGGGAAGAAAGCGAATCTATTGGAAGAACCGAACTTAGACGAACCATCGAAACGAGCCGTGGCGGTCAACAGATAACGGCTATCGAACCCATAGTTCACACGAGCGAAATAAGAATTCAAGCCATAAGCGTTCGCCGCCGAAGAAACGGAAGGCGATGTAGCGACACCCAAATTATTATATTGGAAAAAGTCATCCTCGAATCCCGTACCGCTCGCGGTCGAAGAGGAATTATCCACATGCTGCCAAGAGAGACCCGCCATGGCGGTCAACGAATGTTTCCGAGCGAACTCTTTCGTATAAGTCAAATAGTTCTCGAACTGCCATGAGTTGTTCCGGTTGTTGTAAATGGAAGCGCTACCGTTTGGAGAAGAAATCCAAATCAACTCCTTACCCGCATAGTAATCATTACGCTGATTGATGATATTAGCTCCCACCATCGAACGGAATACCAACCCTTTCATGAAAGTAATCTCCGCATAGACATTACCTAACATATTTTGCGTGGTGAGCCTATTGTTACGATCCGTCGCCACATGAACAGGGTTATTACCACCCTCCATGCCCGGATAATCGTTATTACCACCCCAAGTTCCGTCTGCGTATTTTACCGGAATAATCGGAAGCTCCTCTACGATTTGCCGTCCGACGGTGATTCCACCATCACCCATAGAGTCGGTCTGCCGTTCCGATTGATACGTATAATTCAAGCTACCGCCCACTTTCAACCAATTATTGATTTGGCTATCCATATAGAAACGAGCGGAATAACGTTTCAGCCACGACTCGACAATCAAACCATCCTCACCGCGGAAACCGACGGATAATCCGTAACTGTTCTTTCCATCCGAATTCGCCACGGAGATCTGGTGTGTCTGGGAAAAGGCGTTACGGATAGCCTCATCTTGCCAATCCGTATCATAGAGCGGATTCCCATTGGAATCGAACAAACGAGGATCCGTACGTTTTGTCTTCGGATCTACATAAACCCCGTTCGCGAACCCTTCCGGGTCAAATTTGGCGGCGTTCTGATAAGCGATTTCCTCGGCTCTCAAGAATTCTTCCGCGTTCAGCACATCCAGTTTCTTAGGCAAGATACCGATACCGAAATCGGCGTCATAACGAACGCTCAATCCTTGCCCTGTCCCCTTCTTCGTTTGAATCAAGACAACGCCGTTCGCGCCTCTGGCACCGTATATCGCCGTGGCGGAAGCGTCTTTCAATACCTCCACGGATTGAATATCATTCGGGTTCAAGTAATCGATGGGAGACGTTCCGTTCTGTAGCGTACTCACGTTCAAGATAACGCCATCCACCACATACAATGGGTCATTGGTCACACTGATAGAAGAGTTTCCACGAATACGGATTGTCGTACGTCCACCCGGCCGTCCGGAGTTGGTCGAGATATTCACACCCGATACCCGACCAGACAAGGCTTGTCCGACAGAGGTAACGGTCCGTTGCCCCAACACCTCATCTTTAACGGATGCGGAAGAGCCTGTCAAGTCGCTTTTTTTCATGACTCCATAACCTACGACCACCACCTCGTCCAAATTCTGGCTATCTTCCAGCAGCTTGACATCCAAAGAGGTTTTATTCCCGATTTTTATATCTTGAGACAAGTAACCTATATAGGAGACTTGAATCGTGGCACCCTGATCCGCCTCAAGCGTGAATTTTCCATCTATATCCGTTACCGTACCGGTAGTCGTTCCTTTCACCACAACATTAGCGCCGATAATCGGTTCGCCATTTACATCTTTCACCACGCCACTGATTTGTTTCTTTTGCGAAACGGCTTGCGCGGAAGCGACCGAATGGTTCCCGCCGCTCTCTGGGGAATAAGCCGACGCCGAGGCCTGAAGCGAAAACGCCAAGGAAAACAACGTGGTCAATCCCACGATAGACAAGGATTTGCCCTGACCGGACTTTCTCCCCGCCTTATAATAATTCCATAAATCCATATTTATATTTGATATTAGATCTGATAAGTAACTTGTGCATAGCACGTTTATAACTGAAAAATAGTTACGGGAAAACGAACTCGCGATTCCCGCCATACGATTCATGATACGATACTCTCTATGTCATAGGCATTATCTTTTAAAGTTAAACATATCTCGTTTTTACCATGGTATTCGTGTCTTTCGAATGTAACGGATCTATAGAACCAGACATTAACCCACTAAAATAGTTCGGAGGGAACTATGTTATCTTCGAGACACTTTATTCCTGTCTATCATTAATATCCATAATTTTATCGCGGTGTTTTCCAAGAGATTTTCCTTTTGGACCTACCTTATAATGCCACTTTTGACCTTATGAATTTATATAGTTCCCTCCGAACTACTTTAAAAGAAAACGAACGCGGAAGGGAACTTGCCTCGTGTCCCTGTCGCACGATTCGCAAATATATTGAAAATATGGGAATAATTCGTTCCTTTTTCCAAAAAAATAAAAGATTCATATTTACAAAATACGCCGGAAAGGAGATTGCCCTCCTTCCCGGCATATCCGACGAAGCCACAAAACTATCAATCAATGTTCAATGTCTCTTGAAGAGGTAACTTTTCCGAGGAAGATCCCGCCATAAAAACGAAATCGCCCGGTTCGAAAGCCCATTTCCCGTCGCCTTGATAAAGCTCCAACTCCTTCTTATCGACAATCAGCTCAATCTCTTGCGTCTCGCCCGCCTTGATATGAACCCGCTTGAAAGCCTTCAACTGCTTCTCCGGCGTGGTATGGGAAGAGACGACATCTTTCACGTACAGCTGAACCACCTCGTCTCCGTCCCTGTTCCCGTTATTGGAGACAGTCAGACGCACTTTGATATTCGTTTCCGCCGGAATCACCTCCATCTTATCGTAAGAGAAGGTCGTATAGCTCAAGCCGAAACCGAACGGGTACAACGGCTTAGCGTCGCTCTCAATATAATCGCGCCGGTTCGCGCTCCGCTTCGGATTATAGAACACGGGCAATTGCCCTACGCTTTTCGGCACGGAAATCGCCAAACGCCCCGCCGGATTGTAATCACCAAAAAGGATATCGGCTATCGCGTTCCCGCCTTCCATGCCCGGATACCAAGCGTCCAAGATAGCGTCCGCCTTCGTCGCGCAATTTCCTATCACGAGCGGACGGCCCTTTATCAGCACGACCACCAACGGTTTGCCTGTCGCCTTCATCAAATCCAGCAACTCATTCTGCCGTCCCATCAACCCCAAGGTAGAACGGTCGTATCCCTCTCCGCTCTCCATATCGCTAAGCGTGTTCTGTTTCGCCTTCGCCGCTCCGGTAGCCTCAAACTCCGCGGAGAAATCGCGTGCGCTGGAACCGCCCAGCACCAACACGATAGCGTCGCTCTTCTCCGCCACCGCCACGGCGTTCGCCATATCCGCCGAAGAGGTATCGCGTATCGCACAACCCTTGGCGTAATGGACCTCGGTATCCGGCGAAACCGCGGCACGAACGCCATCCAACACGGTAACGACCGCGTCTTCCGCCTGTGGCGCCGTATAGTCGCCCAACATATTGTAAGGCGTATCCGCGTTCGGACCGATAACGGCTATCGAACGAATCTCCTTGCTCAACGGCAAAGTTTGTCCCTCGTTCTTCAGCAAGACGACCGACTGACGGGCGACCTCCCGCGCCAGCTCGCGATGCGCGCGCAAATCCTCTTCGGTCAATCCCGCTTTCGAGTCCACGAAAGGAGAATCGAACAATTTCCATTGAAACTTCAGGGTCAACATCTTACGCACAGCGGCATCCAAAGCCTCTTGAGAGACTTTACCCTCACGCACCAACGCCGGCAGATTCCGATACGCCTGTCCACCCAAATCCGACTCGACCCCGGCGTTGAAAGCGATATCCGCCGTCTGCTTCAAATCGGCGGCCACGCCATGTCCTGTCAAACCATCGATAGAGAACAAGTCCGACACCACGAATCCCTCGAACCCCCAACTGTCTTTCAACAAACCGGTAACCAAATCCCGATTTCCCGTACAAGGCTTCCCGTCCACCTCATTGTAAGAGGTCATCATAGATAGCAAACCAGCGTCTACCACCTTACGGAAAGGCGGAAGAATCACCTCGTTCATCTCATACTCGCCGATATGCGCCGTGCCCCCATTGTGGCCACCCTCCGTCCAGCCATAAGCGGCGAAATGCTTCACGGTGGAAATCAACGGATAATCGGGGTTGTTCTGCATGCCTTCCACGACAGCCTTCCCGAGCTCTCCCGACAGATAAGTATCTTCTCCGAATCCCTCCTCCACGCGAGACCAACGGGGATCGCGCGCCAAATCGACCACCGGACCATATCCGATATGCCCGCCTCGTTTACGAATCTCCATCGCCTGCGCCTCGCCCAGCTTACGCAACAAATCGGGGTTCCAGGTCGAGGCCTGCCCGATTCCGGTCGGGAAAGAGGTCGCCTCTATCGCCATGTGGCCATGCGGGCACTCCTCCGCGAGGAACATCGGAATGCCTAAACGAGTCTTCTCGACGCAATAACGCTGCAACATATTGACCGCCTCCACCGAATAACGCGCGTCCAAACCGTTCTTCAGCGTTTTCCGCGTCCACGGGTCGGCGCGCATGAATCCCCAAAGGCTTCCTGTCCCATGCTCGACCACCACCTTGTACGCCTCATCGGTCAGCGAGATTTTCTCTCCGGAACGCTCGAAGAGTGGCCACCCGAACTCGGCCAACAGCTGTCCGGCCTTCTCCTCCACCGTCATCCGGCTCATCAAATCATTGACCCGCGCCTCCAACGGCCGCTCCGGGTCCTCATAGATATCTTTTTCTCCATTCTTATTAAAATCAATCCATCCCTTGTGATAGATGTCCGAATGGTCACCAAGGCTCATCGCCATCATCGACGCGCTTAAGAAAGAACCTGCTAAAATTGAGACAATTTTCATGTTATTTTTCATTTAGATTGATTAATGGTCTCAAAGATACGAAGTTGTCATCATATAGCAAAAGATTATAGGGATTTGAAATCCGCTATACGTGGGACAAGATATAAGCTGGGAGAAATAATCCGCCTCTCCACGTCAAAAAAAAGGAAAGCCCATAGGAAAAAATCGGGAATGCGCTTGGAAAAAGTCTATCTTTAGGCTAAAGATATGTATCTTTAGGCTGCAGATATATATCTTTAGGTTGAAGATATGTATCTTTATGCTAAAGATAGAGTTTTGTCCCTATAGAAACGAACTTTTTCCCGTGGGCTAACGGATTTATTCCCACACGGTTTTTCTTTTTCCAACCCCACGTCCATTGGAATGGGCACGAAAAAACGGCTGTCCCGTTTTCTTTCGAGACAGCCGTCCGGATATAAAATCAATTGAAATCGCCCGTTATTCGGCGGAACCGAAATCGGAATAACCCGCGGCCGGATTGTTAATCAAGACCCCGTTGCTGTTATCGATTTCCACTTGCGGCAGTGGCATGTGAGCGTCCGTGGCCGGGTCGAACGAACGCGGTCCGCGCGGGTCCTCGGCGGTTGTCGTATTGGCATAGACCTCTTGCGCCATGCCCCAACGAACCAAATCGTAATGACGTTCGTCCTCGTAAGCCAACTCACAACGACGCTCCTTCACCAAATCGTTGAAGGTAGGCGCGGCGATAGCCTTTGACTCATCGTTACCGAAAGCGCGTACACGCACTTGGTTGAACGACCCGGCGGCGGCGGGCACGCCCGTCGTACGGTTGTCAGGACCCGCGCCGGCCAAACGCATCACCGCCTCGGCGTGAATCAGCAACACGTCGGCGTAACGCAACAAAGGCACGTCAGCCCCGGCTTCCCAGTTCCACCCGGTAAGCGACTCGTAAGCGGCCGCGTATTTCGTGCACATGAAACCGGTCTGCATATCAGAGATATCTCCCAGAATCTCGCCCTCACCGGCGGTCACGGGGCTATCCGGGTCGCCGGTCGTCAGACGGTAAGTATTGCCCAGCGCCTCGAAGGTCTCGCCGTTGCCGCGCATGGTGACACGGCGGCGTTGGTCGCCCTCGTCGAAAGCGTTATAAAGACCGCGCGTCGGCGCGAAATAATACCATCCCGTACCGCCGGTCAATGTCCCGGACAATGGAACGACACTGATAATAGAACCTTGGTGACGCGTGCTGGTGTTGTTCAGGTTGAACAATACCTCGTCAGACTTCTCACCCGCCAAAGAGAACAAATGAGCGTAACCATTGCCGTCGGTCGTATCCAACGCGTATTCTCCGGAATTGATAACCGACTCAGCGGCTTGCTTAGCTTCCTCGAACTTGCCCCAATGCGCATAGACCTTCGCCAACAGACCGTATGCGGCACCCAAGTTCGGACGACCGAAATCGTCATCGGTACGATGCCACAGCGGCTGGCCGTTCACGTCGGACAAATAACGAATAGCCTCTTGCAGATAATGCTCGATATTCTCGTAAGTCTCCTGCTTCGTGGAACGAGGAACGTTCGTATTCTCCGGGTTGTTCACGTCGAAGAAAGGCAGTCCACCATAGCGTTTCGCCAAGAAGAAATAAGAGTAAGCGCAAAGGAAGTTCGCCTCGCCCATCATGGTGTTCAGCGTGGCCTCGTCGGTCACGATGTCGGGCGCGTTCTTCATCACGTCGCTGGCGCGGCGAATCACCTGATACATCAACGACCAGTTCGTAGCCATACCGCCGGAACCGTTGGTAGGAGTCGTGAAATAACTCAACGGCTCGTCTTCCGGCTGGTTACGGTTGTAAATCATGTCGTCACTCAACGGACCGGCCCACCAATGGCCCTCGCCAAACGCCTCCTCCCCATAGAGAGGAACATAAGCGGCATCCAGCGCCATCTGTACGTTCTCGACCGAAGTCCAAAGCCCGGCCAAACCATTCGGTTCCTTGTCCATCTCGCAAGAAGCCAATAACGGAAGGAATAATAAATACTTATAGAATTTCATACCTGTTCGATTTTAAAAGTTTACGTTAACACCAAATATAAAGGATCTCGCTTGCGGGAATTGTCCGCGATCAACCGCCAGCTCAGTCACGCCATAGCTCTCGCTCGACTCTCCCAACTCCGGATCGAAACCACTATACTTCGTGATCGTGAAAAGGTTCTGCGCGGTAGCGTACACTCTCAATCGTTGCAAGCCCAACTTGGAAGATATCGACTTCGGAATCGTATAACCCAACGTGATGTTCTTCAAACGGAGGTAATTGCCGTTCTCCACATACAAGTCGGAGAAACGTCTGTTCTGGTTCATGTCCAGCGTACTGACACGCGGCCACTCTCCACTCGGATTGGCGGTAGGATGATAACGGTCCAAGATATCGGCGAACTGGTTGTAACGAGAATCCACGAACATACCCTCATACTTCAACGCGTTGAAGACATCATAACCTGCCACGCCTTGGAAGAACAACGACAAGTCGAATCCCTTATAATCGCCATTGAAACCGAAGCCATAGGTGAAATCGGGGAAACCGTCACCGATATTAGTACGGTCGTTCGCGTCAATCACGCCGTTTCCGTCCACATCGACAAACTTCACGTCACCGACAACCGCCTCGGGTTGCATCAATTCACCATTCTTGTTCACGTAATTATTGATTTCCTCCTCGCTATGGAAAATACCATCCGTCTTGTAGCCGAAGAAATGCAACATCGGCTCGCCGACCGTCGTACGCGTGATATTCTGGTCCCGATAAGTACTTCCATAGATGGCCTCGCTACCGGAGCCTAAGTTCAGCACCTCGTTGTTAATCGTACTGAAGTTCGCGTATACGTTATAGTTAAATCCTTTCGCGGTCGAGCCATTGTAACCCAGGTTCATCTCAAAACCCTTATTGCGAACCTTACCGGCATTCACCCACGGCTCGCTCTCGATACCCACGACCGAAGTGATAGGCACTTGCAACAAAATGTCCGAAGTAGTCTTCACATAATAATCGGCCGTCAAGTCGAAATGGTTGAACAGGTTCACGTCCAAACCGACATCTACTTGCGTGGTCACCTCCCACTTGATATCCGGGTTGGCGATCGATGACTCGTAACGGCCACCTGCGATAGTCTCGCCCTTACCGAACACGGCATAGTAACCATCGTTATCGTACGTATTGCTTACTTGCGCATAAGTAGGATAATTGTCGAAGATATTTTGATTACCCAATTGTCCCCAGCTGGCGCGAATCTTCAAATTACTGATGGCATCTTTCGCCTCCTCAAAGAAGGATTCCTCGGATATACGCCAAGCTCCTGACACGGATGGGAAATATCCCCAACGATTATCTTTCGAGAATTTAGAGGAACCATCCGCACGGAAGCTGGCGGAGAAAAGGTAACGGTCATTATATGAATAGTCAATCCGGGCGAATCCGGACATCAACGCCCACTCCTCGCGGCCACTTGTCAACCAGTTAATCGTAGAGGCGCACTCCAAATAACGCTGGCTCTCATCCTCGGAGACAAAATCCGAACCACGGCCATCGACATAATCCATCTTATAAGACTCATACGACCAACCGCCTAACGCCATGAACTTATGACCGCCCCATTGCTTGTCGAAGCGCAAAGTCGTCGTATTCATCCAGCGAGTCGCGGTCTCTTCCCTTTGGCTCAACTCGTTAGAGTTGCTGGCGCGACCCGCTTCCGGAACACGGGAAACGAACCATTTATCCCGATATTGCGACCAATCGTAACCGAAATCGGTCTTGGCGGTCAAACCTTCGATAAGCTCCCATTCGGCATATACGTTACCAAAGATACGATCGCGAGTATAGGTACGGTCCATACGGTCCACGATAGCGACTGGGTTACGAAGATCCGCCCCAAGGTCACCGCTACCGCTATAAGAACCATCTTCCGTATAGACAGGAACAGAGGGGTCGAATTGGAGAGCCGAAGACACCGCTCCATTGGAACCGTAGCTATCCACTACATCTTGCGTAGAATGCATCAACGACATATTCTCGCCAACCTTGAAGTTCTTGAAGATTTGATATTCCGTATTGACACGGAAGTTCAAACGATCATATCCACTACCTTCCAAAATACCATTTTGCTCCAAATAACCCAAAGCCATATTATAAGTAGCCTTGTCCGAACCTCCGGAAATACCCAAATCGTAATTACCCGTATAAGAATTATTCATCACTTGGTCCAGCCAATTCGTACGGGTCACTTGGGCATAATCAGAATCATAATACGAAGGAATCGTTATCGACTGCGTAGGATAAGCGGCGATATCATTGTTGTAAGCCTCCTTATGGATCATGTTACGCTCTTGCGCGTTCAACACGCCCACCTTATGCATCGGCGTATAGAAACCATGATGCGTATTAAAAGTAACGTTCACCTTCTCCGATTTACGTCCTTTCTTCGTCTGGATGATAACGACACCATTCGCCGCGCGAGAACCGTAGATAGCGGCGGAAGCGGCATCCTTCAACACGTCAATCCGCTCGATATCCGATGGATTGACATCATTCATGTTATCGGCCGGCATACCATCGATAATATACAGCGGGTCATTGTTACCTATCGTACCCAAACCACGCACACGTACGGAAGCCGAAGCGCCCGGCGCACCACTGTTTTGATAAACCGTCACACCCGACATCTTGCCTTGCAAGGCATGGTTCACGCCCGTTACGGCAAGGTCCTGCATATCCTCCATCTTCACGGAAGATACGGCACCCGTCAAATCCGCCTTCTTCTGGGTCGTATAACCTACGACCACCACCTCGTCCAAATCCTGTGAATCTTCTTTCAATGTAATCGAAAAATCCGATTGATTGCCGACCGGAGTCTCAAAAGTCAAATAACCAATGTAAGAGACCTCCAATACCGCATTTACCGGAACATCCAGCGTAAACACGCCATCCATATCCGTCACCGTACCGATAGTCGTCCCTTTCACCACCACGTTCGCGCCGATAATCGGTAATCCCGTATTATCCACGACAGTACCTTTGACCGTTTTGGTTCCGTCTTGCGAAACCGCATCCACACGCAACGCACCCGGCATCATCGTTCCCGATGGATAAACCGAGCCAGAAGTTTTCTCACTCGCCCAGGCAGACATGCACAACAATGAGAAAGCGCATGTCCAAACCGTCGCCTTGTTCATGCGTCTGAAACCACGCGATAACAAGGAGTTACTTCCTTTCGTCTTTTTCTCCATACTATAACTTTTTAATAAAACGGATAATTATAAACATTATGTGTTTATTGTATTTCTATCTCATCCAACGCCAATTCGCTTTGCTCGCCCGCGTTAAAATAACCCTTAGGACAAGGGCCGCCACTCAACAACTCCAAACGGACAAAAGCAGCCTTCCGCCCCTCGAAGGAAAGCGTCACAGGGAAACGGGTCGCCTCCGTTAGCGCAAAATCATAGGTTAATGGACACTCTTTCACGGTCTGATACGTCACGCCATCCTCCGAAAGCGAGACCTTGGCGTGACGGGCTGGCCATATCGTGTCCCACGGTCGCCAAAGCGAAGCGAAAGCCACTTGGCTGACTTCCCGTCCTTCCCGCAATCTCACGTCTATACGTACCGTATCTTGATAAAAACTAATCCAACGGCGCATGTGATGGGAATACCCCCGCACGCCATCCGTCAATCCGAATCCCTTGTTCAGATGTTCCCAGCCAGCCTCCGGCGTACACGTATAATCACATCCCGTAGCCGCGTTCACGGCGAATGTCTTATGGGTGACCTTCCCCAGCCGTTCACCATCCAGATAAGCCGCGGCATATACCGTGGCCTCCTTATCCAAAAATACGGGCCCATCATACGGAGCGAAACCGTTTTCCGTGGAGTCGTTCAACGCATACCGAATCTCCATACCCGGGCAGAAGGTCTTCATGGTCACCTCGTACCTATCCGTCTCAGCGTTCCACGCTCCGGAGAAATTCACCTCATAAAAATTACGGCAAGCGTTGACTTGATTATAATCCAAACGCCTGAACTCTCTCGCCAACCGATGGGTAAAATCCTCAAAGTCCTTCCTTTCCGGATAAGTCCATTGTATCTCCGCCATCGCCAGCAAACGCGGGAACGCCATATATTCCAAATATTCGGGAGTCTGGATATATTCACCCCAAATATTCGCTTGAGGACCTATGATATACTTCCGCTCCTCCTCCGTCAGCTCCTTGGGAAGAGGCTCGTATGCGTAAGCCGTATCCAACGGCAGGAAACCGCTGATTTCCAACGGAGCGAACTCCGGGCTTTCCTGATAATGGTCGTAATAACAATACTGTCCGGGAGCCATAATCACGTTATGTCCCATACGGGCGGCCTCGATTCCGCCTTTTTCCCCGCGCCAAGACAATACCGTGGCGTTCGGAGCCAAGCCACCTTCCAAAATCTCGTCCCAACCGATGATGTCGCGCCCCTTGCCATTCACGAACTTCTCTATCCGATGGATGAACCAACTTTGTAGCTCCTCCTCGCTTTTCAAGCCCTCTCTTTTCATCAAGGCTTGGCAATGAGCGCACTTTTTCCACGCCTTCTTCGGGCATTCATCGCCACCGATATGGATATAATGGCTAGGGAAAAGCTCCATCACCTCGCTCAACACATCCTCGAGGAAAGCGATAGTCTTCTCCGTGGGGCAAAATACCTCATCGAAAATGTCCCAATAATCGCGTACCACATATTTCTTGCCCAACCCACACGAGAACTCCGGATACGCGGCGAGAGCCGCAGAAGCGTGCCCGGGCATCTCAATCTCCGGTATCACGGTGATGAACCGATCTTGAGCGTACTTCACGATTTCCTTGATTTCTTCCTGAGTATAATATCCCTCGCGGGGAATGGTATCGTAGCGGCGAGGCCAATAATAATCGGAATGGCCAATCAGCGTACGGCCGCGCTTGGAGCCCACCTCGGTCAAGCGAGGGTATTTCTTGATTTCGATTCGCCAGCCTTGGTCGTCCGTCAGATGGAAATGCAAACGGTTCATCTTGTAAAGCGCCATCTGGTCGATGAACTTCAAGACAAACTCTTTCGGCATGAAATTCCGCCCCACATCAATCATGGCGCCCCGATAAGGAAAACGAGGACGGTCCTTGATAGACACGGCGGGAATGGTCAATCCATCCGTCACCGCGCCACGCTCGTACAAATCGTAAGGCATCAACTGCGACAAGGTCTGGACGGCATAAAAGAAACCAGCGCCATCGGCGTTGGCCGTCAGGCGTATCTTTCCCTCCCCTATCTCCAACCCATACGCTTCCGAGGGGAGCGAGTCCGCGGAGAACTGAATCGTCGCGCTCTTATCGTCTTCAGCCACAGGGACCAACTCCACGTTCGCCCGGCTCGACATCAGCTCTTTCAGGTAAAGGAAAGTGGAACGCGAACGCTCATTCTCCGGAAGAGCGACCCGTACCTCTCCTCGCAACGTCACGCTACCGCCTTTTTCCGTCATCTCGTTCGGTTGAGGGATAATCGAATAAGACCGTTCTTGATTTTCTCTTTGGCAAGAGACGCTTATCAAACTCACGCCCAACAACAACGCCCCAGCCATTAACGCTTTTTTCAGTAAAAGCGACATATATTCGCCAATCTCCATGATATCAGTTTTTAGCGGCGCAAAAGTACATAAGATTATCCAATATAAAAAATTTTAGAGAATCTGTAACCGAATTGTAACATGAAACAAGCCAAGCGCAAGGCAAATAAAGAGACAAGACCGGCAACCTGCGGGAGAAAAACAGGAAACAGGCGGTAAAAAAGTCGAGATATACAAGAAAAAACGGAAACTCCCGCAAAGAAAGTCTATCTTTAGGCTGAAGATATATATCTTTAACCTAAAGATACGTATCCGCAGACTAAAGATATGTATCTTTAAGCTAAAGATAGACTTTTCTCCATATAAATCCGGATTTTTCTCCAGCACGAACGAATCTTTTCTCCCCGTATCCGTCACTTTTCTCGCCTATGCCGGAATCAAACCCGTGCGACAAGGTTTGGCTATTTCACGGAATATCGTTACTTTCGCCAAAATGTTAATCAACCATTAAACACGACAACATGGCAAAAGCGTTCATTTTACTTTTATGTTTAGTTCAAGCGTTCGTCGTTTCCTCGGCGGATTATCCAATCGGACTTTATGATTTGCGTCACACGCTGACCACGGATTTAAGCACACGGGAAGGCGTTCACGCCACGTGGGACGAGGTACACACCGTCTCCACGCTCCAAGGTATCGTCAACCGGGAAAGTCCCCGACTGTATGTCTATTTCGTCAAGAACGGAGAGACGGACGTAGACGCTTACTGGTGGAACATGTATCGTCGGCCGGGAGAGTGGTTAGATGGGAAAGACACGACCCGATATCGTTCCATCGAAGAGCTCATCACCGCTTATAAAGATGATATACAAGGAGTCGTGTTGTACGATAGCGAGGTTCCATCGACCAGCAACGTCGCTTCCGCCATAGCGGGGATAGAGAACTTGATAGCCATCCGCTACGACACGTCACCCGGAAGCGTGTACGACCGGCTCGTGGCTCACGGCCCCCGATTGGAGGTCAAACGCTGGCTGGTCAATCCCGACGGCTCCCGATTGTTCACGGGAAAGAAAGGGAGCGTAATCCCCCAAACGACACGCGAGTCGTCCGGCTCCTCGAAAGCGGACCCTTACCTTTGGTTTATCGAGAAATACATGAAAACCGGGAAATGCGACACCCGTTATGGCGCCTATTATATCGACCAAAGCTGGATGGACAATCCCACGGCCACGGTCAGGAATCACCACACGCTTTGCAACCACGATTTCTTCGTCAGCCGGAAAGCCTTTTTCTTCGACCTCTCGCCATGGGGTGACGAGCCGGCTACGGACGACCCCACCCAACCCGTCGGGACGGATTTAAACGTATTGAAAGAGTTCCTGCTGGAGGCGTATAGACAAAACGAGGGAAAAGAGATGTGTTATATAGGCGGATTTCCGGCGTGGGCATTCAAATATACGAGACATGCGGGCGGAAAACATGACGATGTCCCGACCGAATGGGAATTCAGCCGGTTGATAAGCGCATATAACGCTTTCAAAGACGCAGACGCGATCGGATACGGCGCGTTGGCGAACGCCTCCTTCTGGCAACACTTCCCTTTGAAGGAGCGTTATCCGCAAAAATGGACCGGCCGCGAGGAGCTGGAAAAACGGGGATTGCTCACCAAAGAGGGAAATATCAATTATGAGGGACGGAACTTCGTCATCTTCTACGTAGGAGATTACGACGCTTCCTCTTGGCTCTCGCAACGGATGATTGATTTATGGAACCACCCCGACCGCGGGAAAGAGCCATTGATGTGGTGCGTCAGCCCGGTCTTGTCGGAACGGGTGCCACACGTCATGCATTATATACGCTCCACGGCGTCCGACAACGATTATTTCGCCTCCGCCGACAACGGGGCGGGTTACTTGATGCCCGGAATGTTGCAGGTTCCACGGCCTATATCCGGATTGCCCTCCGGAATAGAGGCATGGAAACGGCACTGCGAACGTTACTACGAACGATGGGGATTGAGCGTCACCGGATTTGTCATCGACGGGCAGGCACCGGGACTTAACAAAGAGGGATTGGACGCTTATACGGCTTTCAGTCCGCATGGCATCGTTCCGCAAAAATGTCCCCTTTTCTCCATTCACGAAGGGATGCCCGTCCTCCGCGCCGATTTGGATTTGGTGGACAACGACCCGGTCGCCGCAGCACGTGTATTGGTGAAGCGTGTACATGAGCGGGAGAACACCATCCGTTTCCACTGGTTCAGGGCCATCCTGAAATCTCCGGAATGGTATCACCGCGTGATGGAAGAGGTTCGAAAGCAAGACCCGAACATCGTGCTCCTCGACGCTCCCGCCTTTTTCGAACTGCTCCGATACGCGTCTCCTCGCCTCTAAAAATAAACACGCACGTGTTTCTCGGAAGACATGCACGTCTTTCCCAAGAGACACGTGTGTCTTTCCGGAAAAACACGTGCGTGTTTCTTGACACCGGACATACGGCTATCGGACGTAGTTCTCCGCGAACTAAATCAGTTTTACGGAAAATCACGTTTCCATTATTAAAATTATCCCCTAACTTCGCGGGCGGATTGGAACAGACACGAAAAAGAGAACGATGATTATCGTAAATGACTTGAATAAATGGGACGCAGACAGGGTGGTCGCGACGGTTGGTTTTTTTGATGGCGTGCATCTCGGACACCGTTTCCTAATCGAGGAGATGAGAAAGATAGCCGATGCCCGTTCGTTGCCTTCGGCGGTAATCACGTTCCCTAAGCATCCGAGAGCCGTGTTGCACGCGGATTATCAGCCAAAGCTGCTTAACTCTTTCGAGGAGAAATTACGGCATCTGGAGTCCACGGGGGTAGATTATTGTGTCGTCCTGGATTTCACTCCCGAGCTTTCCCAACTTACCGCACGGGAATTCATCGTTTCCATATTAGCGGAAAAACTTCACGTGAAGACTTTACTGGTCGGATACGACCATCGCTTCGGGCATGACCGGGCAGACGGCCTGGAACAATATATAACGTACGGCGCGGAACGCGGCATGGAGGTACTGAAAGCTCCCCCCTATGACGCGGGCAATACCACCGTAAGCTCCTCTAAAATCCGGAGGCTGCTGGAGTCAGGAGAGGTGGAAAAAGCCGCCCTACTACTGACCTATCCATACCAACTGAGCGGACATATCGTCAGCGGGTATCAAGTGGGGCGCACGTTGGGATTCCCTACGGCGAACATACAAGTGGACGAACCTTTCAAGGTCATACCAAGCGTCGGCGTATATGCCGTATGGGTGGAGATAGAGGGTAAACGGTACAAGGGAATGCTCTATATCGGCGACCGCCCGACCCTACACAACGGAACCGATATCTCGCTGGAGGTGAATATTCTGGATTTCTCGGAAAACATATATAATGACAAGATTCGTATATCGTTCGTCCGATACGTCCGGGGAAACATCCGATTCGACTCTTTGGACGCGCTCAAGGTACAACTGGGGAAAGACCGGGAGACGGTGGAGAGGATGTTAAACTAATTTCAAGATTCAAATTTCAAAATTCAGATTGAAGGTTTTAACTTTGAGCTCTTAAATTTGAAATCCGGAATCATGGAACATTACTATAAAGCGATAGACTTATTGAAAGGCATGATCGCCCGGCCTTCTTTCAGCAGGGAAGAATCCGCCGTAGCCGACTTTTTACAGGAGAATTGGCGAAAAGAGGGGCACAAGGTTTTCCGGAAAGGGAATAATTTATGGATTATCGCGCCCGATTTCGACTTCGCCAAACCTACGCTTTTGCTGAACTCGCACATAGATACCGTAAAACCCGCCTCCGGTTGGACCAAAGACCCTTTCAACCCCGAGGAGACCGAGGAGGACCGGCTCTACGGACTGGGCAGCAACGACGCCGGAGCGAGTGTCATTTCCCTATACGAGGCTTTTTGCCTCCTGACGGAAACGGAACAACCCTATAACCTGATTTTCCTCGCCTCATGCGAAGAGGAGATTTCGGGAAAAAATGGCATAGAGAGCGCCTTGAGCAAGCTTCCCCCAATCGCTTTCGCCGTGGTGGGCGAACCTACGGGTATGCGACCCGCCGTAGCCGAGAAGGGATTAATGGTATTGGATTGCGTCGCCATCGGGAAAGCTGGACACGCCGCCCGCGACGAAGGCATCAACGCGATCACGCTGGCGATGAAAGATATCGAATGGTTCAGCACGTACCGGTTCCCGAAGGAAAGCGACTTCCTTGGTCCCGTGAAGATGAGCGTCACTATCATTCACGCAGGCACGCAGCATAATGTAGTGCCCGACAAATGCGAGTTCACGGTCGATATCCGTAGCAACGAGTTCTATACGAACGAGGAGCTGTTCAAGCTGATTCAAGAGCAAGTAAGTTGCCAGATAAAGGCCCGTAGCTTCCGCCTCGGCTCCAGCCGCACGGAATTGGAACATCCTTTCGTGCGACGCGCCTTGATGATGGGCAAAGAGCCTTTCGGCTCGCCTACGCTCAGCGACCAAGCGCTGATGCGCTTCCCCTCGGTAAAGATAGGTCCTGGCGACTCGGCCCGTTCCCACTCCGCCGACGAGTATATCCAAGGCATGGAGATACGCGAGGCGATCGACCTGTATGTCCGGTTGTTGAATGGATTGCGCATCTAACCTCCATTCCCCATGAACACCTACATCGCGACAAGCCTCAAAAAGCTCAAGGAGTCAGAGATCGCGCGCGGTATAGCGACCTTGAGCGTGGGGAACATGATTTCCCAAATCATTCCCGTCGCAATGTCCGTGATTCTATCCAGATTATACGCTCCAGAGCATTTCGGCGACTTCAGCATATTCATCAATACCGCCGGTATCATTACCGTATTCGTCTCCGCACGGTATGAATACGCGATCGTACGCCCCAAAAGAGAGGTGGATGCCTTGAATCTCATGGCGTTGTCGGGTATCATAGCGTTATCTATTTGCGCGGTATTGGCCTTGTCGCTCCTCGCCACCGATTGGACGGGATTAGATATCTCCGGACAATTGCCCGGAGCGTATTGGCTGCCTTTGTACATCTTGTGCATGGCCGTCTCACAAATCCTCAGTAACTATGCCAATCGTATCGAAAACTACAAGACCTTCACGCTCTCCGCGATCACGAGAAGCGTCACGCAAGCGATTTCCCGAATCTTGTTCGGAATTTGCCATTACGGAACAGGACTGATTGTAGGGGCTATCATCGGCGTTTTCAGCGGTTGCGCGGTTTTCACCCGAATCTCTGTCATAAAACCTTTACGGCGAAGTTTCTCTTGGAGACGTATCAAGGAATTAAGCCGGACTTATCGCAATTTCCCTCTATTCTTGATGCCCAGTGGATTGCTGAACACCTTATCGACCAACCTGCCGATAATCCTTCTCGCCAACTTTTACGCGAAAGACCTTATCGGATATTTTTCCATGGCTATCAGTATCTTATACTTACCCATCTCTTTAGTTGGAAACGCGCTTGGACAAATCTTTTACAAGAAAGCCTCTTTTTGGCAACCGGAACGAACCAATCGTCTCGCGACGCGTTTCTTCACGTTCAACGCGATTATCGGACTGGGCGTTTTCGGCATTCTCGCATGGGGAGGAGAATCTTTATTCTCGTTTTTATTAGGAGAAAAGTGGAGTACCGTCGGTTTATACGCGATGTATCTATGCCCTTGGCTGATAACTGTCCTTTGCCTTTCTCCGTTAAGCTGGATTTTCGACGCCAGAGACCAGCAACGCACGGAAATGTTATTGAACATCGCGATGTTCATTACCCGGGTGTTTGTCATCCTTTTGGGAGGAAACCTGCACCTATCCTTCGACACGACTTTGCTGCTTTACAGCGTCAGCGGATTATCGCTTTGGCTGGTCGAGGGTCTCTTTATCTACCGCATATTGAATTTTAAAGCCAACAAAACCCAAAAAGTATTCCTCTTTTCCTATATTTGCTTGATTCTCTTTGGTTGGTTAATCTATCTCTATGGTAAATATCAAACTATATAATAACCGGGTCCATGAGTGGAAAAAATACCCTCGGGGATACGTGAAGGGTTATGCGTTCGACGATATGGAGGCGTTGACAGAGGATGATATCTACAAACGTTGTTTAGACGCTTACGCGCGGAATGATTTACCCACTCTCCTTCGCATGTTGAACGGCCATTTCAGCGTCGTTCTTCATTGGGAGGAAGATACGGTTCTCATAGCGGATAAACTGAAAACATACCCTCTATTCTATTTCCAAACTTCCGGAGGTTACACCATCGCGGATTTAGGGGATACGGTAATGGAAGAACTTGACCGGATATCGCTCAACCCTTTGGCGGTCAAGGAATATCTCGCGGCCGGCTACGTGAGCGGAAACAAGACCTTGTTACGCGGTTGCTCAATCGTACCCGCCGCCTCATACGTACACATCAGGAAAGAGGGCAAGGCCAAAGTCACATATTACTATTCCCAACATTCATTGTCCCCAATAGAAGACACCGCGAGAATCGCCCCGGAAATGAATGGCATACTTGAGCGTGTCATGCGGAGAATGAAGGAAACGACGAAAAAGCGTCCCATCGTCATCCCTTTAAGCGGAGGATACGATTCGAGGCTAATCGCTTGCCTATGCAAGAAATATGAGGTTCCCAACGTGATTTGCTACTCGTACGGTATCTCGGACAGCCCGGAAAAGGAGGTCTCGCGGAAAGTCGCCGAACGATTATCGTTCCCTTGGTTCTACGTCGAATATACGGCGGAGAAATGGGAACGGCTCATCGACAGTCCGCTATTCGAGGAATATCTCCGATATGGGGGGAATCTAAATACGATTCCGCATATTCAAGACCTTTTGGCGATCAAGGAACTGTTGGAGAATAAGGTCATCTCCAAAGAGACGGTAGTCGTACCCGGCCATACGGGAGACGTATTGGGCGGAAGTCATTTACCGGCAAACATCAATAAATACACGATAGGGAAAGCGCTTTACGAGAAATATTTCGAGGTCCATATCTTGAAACGTAAATATCGCAAAGAACTTATCGACTATCTCGACCGAAGCGTACGGGCTTATTTCCCGATTCATACGAAAGAAGATTGCTTGCAGGCTTTTCAAACCTGGAATATCCGTACACGACAAGCCAATTTCATCATTAATTCCGTAAGAGCCTATGAACTGAACGGATTGGACTGGTATCTCCCGTTATGGGATGACGAGTTCGAGCGGTTCTGGAGCGCGATACCTTGCCTGAAACGCATAGACTCAAGACTCTATAATGATTATTTATTCAAGGAATTTTTCGAGCCTTATCGTGTGGATTATCGTAAACCTTCATTCGAGACCGCTCCATCTTTACCCATCAGATGGATGAAGGGATTGTTTTCCCATAGCGAACGTTACCTCATTAAAAACTTCTTGTCGAGACTCGGGCTATACACGTTCCCGAAAGAAAGGAACGCATTGGATATCGCGGGAGAAATCATCCAAAGAAAAGATTTCAAGAAAAAAAACGAGTATATATGCCTTTCCAAGACTAATAGCATGTGCATGAAGTCTTTATACTATCTATCCCTTTTAAGCGGACAAGAAAGGCTATAGCATCGCCTGTACCTTGTAGACGAACTCCATCCACACCCAATAGCGGATCGCTTTCCCTAAGAACATCGAGATGGCCACGATCCAGACATTCGCCCGCAAGAAACCGAGGGCGACCGCGATAAAGTCGCCGATGCCGGGCAAGAAGACGAAGAAACCCATCCACGAGCCTCGTCCCTTAATCCAATCTTGCACTTTACGTAACTTGACGGCATCCAGCTTCAGATATTTCTCAATCCATTCCACCTTACCCAACATGCCCAGCCAATAACAGCTCATTCCACCTAAGAAATTACCAAGCGTGGCGGCGATCATGCAAGGCCAATACGCCGAGCCAGCCAACAATACACCTGTCAAAACCACCTCGCTACTGAACGGCAAAACCGTAGCGGCAAGAAACGCGGCGATAAACACGCCAATATATCCGTATGCTATAAGAAACTCCATATCCTAACGACAAACAACGCGACAAACAAAACTATCGAGAGATGAAACAACCCAAAAACAGACCTTCCCCGCTTCACGGTGAAGAAATGAGCGACAAGGATAGATACCGGTACGCAAGCCATCTCCAAAAATTCCTCTGACGACTGCTCATAGAAAAAGAATAGGCCGAATGACCAAACGACCATAGCGATTAGGAAGAAAAGCAACTGGCGTGTACGCAGATTATCTTCATACTCATGCGCGATGATATTCAAAGACGCGATAATCGTCAGTCCCGTGACCAGTAAGACTTGTAACCAATCGACTATCCCCGCTCCCCACACGGCAAGGAAACGAATCTTGAACAGAGAAGCGAAAGGGATGGAAAACGCCGTGTAATCATCGTTCCACACGCACCAACCCAAAACATACCAATAGACCGTAAGCACGCCCATCAGGGAAGCGGCGAAGCTTCTTAACCCCAACGAGCGGAAACTATACATCCCAAACCAAAACAGCGGCAGGAACCAAAGGATATGTACCCAAAGCAAACTTCCCACACCGATAATCAGTGACGCGTTGTACGCCCGGTCTGTCGCCTCCGGGTCATGATACGAGAGAAAAAGCTGGTAAAGCGCCAATATCAGGCAGAATACTCCGAAAGAGGTGGAGCGTAACGGAAGGAAATCGGGATTCGAACTGGTCAGCAAGGCGTAGAAAAGGAACGGCAGGAACGTCTTCTCGCGCACCAACATCAAAGCGTAATTCGCTCGTTGCACGAGAAAAGCCCCGCCAAGCATCAGCAGGAAACCCACCGCATAAACCAGCGGCTTTTCCGATAGTGCGAGGCAAAGCGCGTTCCATAGAGGAGGCGCTGTCACCTCTCCGTAAACCGGATAACCTATAGAGCCGACATACCCCAACAGCCAGCAAACCACGCAAACGCACGCCATATATCCATACGTCCCGGGTAGCGTGACCGAATACCTATTCTCGCTATGGTAACTGAATCCTCGCATCTTTTAAACTTATGTATTAGCGCACGGGTGACATAGAATTAATCCTGTGCTGACAGGACTCCAGTCCTAATAGCTCAGGACTGGAGTCCTTACGCTTCGGGACAGCAGTCCTGACCGCACGGGACTCATCACGCGATCAATCGTATCCAACCGCCGCGTGCCGTTCCTCTCTCAGGCATTGCCTTGTTACAAATCAAAACCTATGTCGCGGCGGAAGTATTTCTTCTCGAAGTCGATCAGCTTCGCGCCGGCGAACGAGCGGGCCAGTGCCTCCTCCTTGTCCTTGCCGTAAGAGCTGACGGCGATGACGCGGCCGCCACTGGTGCGGATCGTCCCGTCGGCATCGGCCTTCGTGCCGGCGTGGAAGAGGATGTTGTCGGTCGCTTGCTCCAGACCGGAGATGGCCTTGCCTTTCTCGTACGCCTCGGGATAACCGCCGCTCACGAGCATCACCGTCACGGCGGCACGGGGGTCGATGGCCAGCGCGCGGCCCGCCAAGTCGCCCGCGGCTACGCCTTCCAAGAGGTCTACCAAGTCGCTCTCGACGCGAAGCATGACGACCTCCGTCTCCGGGTCGCCCATGCGGCAGTTGTACTCGATAACCAGCGGCTCGCCCTTCACGTTGATGAGGCCGAAGAAGATGAAGCCCTTATAGTCCAGGCCCTCTTCCCGCAATCCCTCCACCGTGGGGCGGATGATGCGCGACTCCACTTTCGCCATGAACGCCTCGTCGGCGAACGGGACGGG
>CASEGC010000001.1 GCA_949287365.1 uncultured Parabacteroides sp. | reverse complement strand
CACCAGCCAAACCAGTACCAACGACGATAATGTCCAAGCGACGCTTGTTAGCAGGGTTCACCAATTTCTGGTGAGCTTTATAATTTGTCCACTTCTCAGCCAACGGGCCTTGAGGTATTTTAGAATTAATTTCTGCCATATCTTTTTAGTTTTTAATTTATTAGTTGACGAGGAAACCAGTTGACAAGATGTAGCCTTGTTTACTGACGCCTTGTCTACTTAATTACAATGATTCGATTACTTCTTCAATCATGTTAGCGGCAGGAACATCCACTCCCTTCACGAAGAAGATGATCGTGATAATCGCGAACAAACCGCAGATGATAGTAGCTACCCACTTCGAGATGCACTCCCAACGGCTCAACCAAATGTTGTTGTTCCAACCCAAAGTGTGGATAGCGGACCAGAAGCCGTGCGTCAAGTGGAACCACAAAGCGCCGTACCATACCAAATAGAGAACAAGGTTCAGCACGTTGCCTTTGAAATAATAATCGATGAACGCCGCGCCATTTGTCGTACCGATAGCGGCACCGCCCAACTCTACCGCATGGTTCCCGAGCAACTCCGCGAACATCATGTGATACCAGAATTGCGAGAAATGCAGGATCATGAACAGGATCACGATCAATCCCAGCACGAACATGTTCTGCGAAGCCCACTCCACGCCTTTCGGACGAGCGCTCGTCGCGTAACGGTCATTACCGCGCGCCTTACGGTTCTGCAGCGTCAGGATTAACGCGTACACGAAATGAATCACCACGCCGGCTGCCAACACCAATGTACCGACCAATGCGTACCAGTTCGTCCCCAGCAACTCACAAACCGTGTTGTAAGCCTCGCCGGAGAATACCGCCGCGATGTTCATACACAGGTGGAACACCAAAAACAGAATTAGGAAGAGACCTGATATACTCATTATCAGCTTCCTCCCGATAGAAGAATTAAGTAACCACATAAGATAATAATTTAAGTTATTTAATTGTATTTAGACATTTCTCTTAAACTATGTAATCATCTCGCAAAGATATGCTAAATCCATCTATCACGCAAACGATTAAAGAAATATTTCCGCAAAGAAAAAAAACGTTCGAAAGTTTGTGGATTCATGAAAAAGCGATTACTTTCGCGGCATATTTTTTAAGCGGCTGTGGTGTAATTGGTAGCCACGTCAGACTTAGGATCTGATGCTTCACGGCGTGGGGGTTCGAGTCCCTTCAGCCGCACGCGAGGAAGAGGAGAAACCCTCTTCCTTTTTTATTTGTATCCTCCGAATCGCCTTCTCAAAAAACAAGCGCGTCTTTTTCCAAGAACACGATAATGTTTCCAAAAAAACACGATGATGTTTCCGAGAAAACACGTGCGTGTTTTTTCTTCTCATGGTCGCGTTTTTTCATACGGGATATCAATTTATCTCCTTGGGGTTCGCGCCGGATTCGCTTGAATTGGTTATCTTTGCTTTCGGAAAGCTCCGGATAAAAAAGCGGGATGAAAGAAACCAGACTCATAAAAGATCTTCAGAAAGGCTCCAAGGCGGCGTTCAACGCGTTGTATGAGATGTATTGCGGGCGTTTGTACGCCTTTTGCTACCAGTATACCAAGTCGAGAGAGGACGCGGAGGAGATCGTGCAGGATGTTTTCGTCAAGTTGTGGATTCACCGGAGCGAGATCGATGCCGACACGTACGGGACTTGTGCCTATTTTCTGTTCCGGTTGATGAAGAACCAGCTAATCAACCGGTATAATGCCTTACTCAACTCGCCCATGTTCGAGGAATATACGAACGTAGTGTCGCTAATGGAAGAGGCGGATACGGAGAAGGCGGTCGAATATCGGGAATTCAAGGAGACCTTGTTGTCGATTATCCAGCGATTGCCTCAAAATCAACGGAGCGTAGCCCAATGCCGGTTGCTTGAAGAACTGAATACGGAGGAAACCGCCCAACGCTTGTCGCTGAGCGAGCAGACCGTGCGGAATCAATTGTCCATGGCGTTGAAAACCATACGGGAACGACTGTGCAAACTGGAATATATATGGTTCATATTGTTTTTGCGGTCTGTTATAAAACAATAAAATGTATCAATACGGAGGTACACCCGGTGGATTTAGGTGTATTTCTTATATAAAGAATATAGTTTGAATGAGAAGTTTACTCAATAAATATAAGAGAGGCCGGTTGTCTCCGGATGAGTTGCGGGAACTTCGGGAAGGTTCCCGGCGGCTCGGTGAGGAGGAGCTGGAACGGCTTTTCTTGGAGGATTGGCTCGCCTTCCAAAAAGAGGAAGGGGTAGGCGTGCCCATCGGTTACGAGCGGATGCGGGAAGAGACGCGGAGGCGAATCGCGAGCGTGGAAAGGCGTTCGTGGCTCGGCAAGCTCATGCGTTACGCGGCGATATTGCTCGTGCCGTTGTTACTCGTGTCTACCTTGTATTTTTACAAGAAAGCGGAGGTAGTCGCCGAGCAAGAGATGGTAATCAGCGCCGGGAAAGGAGAGCGGGCCAACGTGACATTGCCGGACGGAACGCTGGTGAAAATAAACGTAGAATCGACATTACGTTATAATCCCGCGGAGTTCAATAAGTCCTCTCGGGAGATTCATCTTGACGGGGAGGCCTACTTCGAGGTACGGAAGAATCCGGATGTCCCCTTTATCGTCTCTTCCCAAAACCTGGGTTTGCGGGTGCTTGGCACGACGTTCAATTTCAGGTCGAGAAAGGAGGAGGAGCGGATAGAGGTCACGTTGCTGGAGGGGCACGTCTTGCTGACTTCCACCACGCACGCGAGAAAGCGGCAGGAACTGATGGCGAACGAGAAGGCGATATTCTATAAGAACACGGGAGAGTTCCGGGTAGAGAAGGGAAGTAAGGCGGAGAAGGTCGCGTGGACCCAGAAAAAGCTGGTTTTCAAGAATACGCTTTTCAAGGATTTGATAAAGACAATCGGACGGGAATACGGCGTGTCGTTCGAACTTTCCGGTTGCGAGCGGTTCATGGACGATAGTTTCAGCGGCACCTTGCCTTCGACCGATTTGGATACGGTATTGGAAATCTTACGGAAGAGCTATGGGCTTAGCTACTCGGTCAACGCGGATACGGTTCGTTTGGCTCGCGAGTGACGGCTCTCGGCCGGTAGGGACGTATGGAGCCGGTAAAAAGCCTTTTTCGTGTGAACGTTCGGCGGATTGGACGAAATTCACTATATTTACACCCTGATAAGTAATTTAGGCGTATATGAGACCGGAGGATAAAGACGAGGATTACATCGAGGATAAGGAGAACGAGCCTGTCGGGGGCGGAGGAGACGAGTTGGCGGACAAGGAGATGACGGAGGAGGCCTCGGGGGGGCATTCCGACTATAAAGTCCCGGAAAAGGGGGACAGCCGCGTCACTTATCATCTGTCCGGCATGTACCAGAATTGGTTTCTCGATTATGCCTCTTACGTGATATTGGAACGCGCCGTGCCGCATATCCACGACGGGCTGAAACCCGTGCAGCGGCGTATCCTGCATTCCATGCGCCGGCTGGATGACGGGAGGTATAACAAGGTGGCGAATATCGTGGGACATACGATGCAGTTCCATCCGCATGGCGACGCTTCCATTGGCGACGCTTTGGTGCAGTTGGGGCAGAAGGAACTACTTATCGATTGCCAAGGGAACTGGGGAAACATCCTGACCGGCGATGGTGCCGCCGCTCCGCGTTACATCGAGGCGCGCCTATCCAAATTCGCATTGGAGACGGTCTTCAATCCTAAGACGACACAATGGCAACTCTCTTACGACGGACGTAACCGCGAGCCGGTTACTTTGCCGGTGAAGTTTCCTTTGTTGCTCGCACAAGGCGTAGAAGGTATCGCCGTAGGTCTTTCCTCTAAGATATTGCCGCATAATTTTAATGAATTGCTCGACGCTTCCATCGCTTACTTGCGAGGTGAGGATTTTGCCTTATATCCCGATTTCCAGACGGGTGGCGCTATCGATATAACCAAATACAACGATGGCGAGCGAGGCGGCTCGGTGAAAATCCGGGCCAAGATAGGCAAGATAGACAACAAGACCTTGGTGATATCGGAGATTCCTTACGGGAAAACGACCTCCGGTATTATCGAGTCCATACTGAAAGCGAACGACAAGGGGAAAATCAAGATAAAAAAGGTGGACGATAACACCGCTAAGGAGGTGGAGATACTGGTGCATCTGGCTCCGGGCGTATCGTCCGACAAGACGATTGACGCGCTCTACGCTTTCACGGATTGCGAGATTAGTATCTCGCCCAACTGCTGCGTGATAGAGGACGACAAACCTCATTTCCTGACCGTCAGCGACGTGCTTCGCCATTCCGCCGACCGTACGCTGGGCCTGCTCCGTAAGGAGCTTGAGATAGAGAAGGAGGAACAGGAAGAGGCTCTTTTCTTCGCCTCGCTGGAAAGGATATTCATCGAGGAACGTATCTATAAGGATGCCGAGTTCGAGAACGCCGCCGACATGGACGAGGCTGTGGCGCATATCGACAAGCGACTAGAGCCATTCAAGCCGCGGCTGGTGCGTGAGGTGACGCGTGACGATATATTGAAGCTGATGGAGATAAAGATGGGGCGTATCCTGAAATTCAATTCCGCCAAGAGCGATGAGTTTATCGCCCAAACCTTGGAACGGATAGCCAGGATTAACGACCATCTGGAACATATCGTGGATTACACGGTGGAGTGGTTCTCTACGCTCAAGGAGAAGTATGGGAAGAATTATCCCCGCCGGACGATGATCCGGAATTTCGATACGATAGAGGCGACCAAGGTGGTGGAGGCCAATGAGAAGCTGTACATCAACCGACAGGAAGGCTTCATCGGCATGAGTTTGAAAAAGGATGAGTTCATCTGCAATTGCTCGGATATCGACGACGTGATTATCTTTTACCGGAACGGGACGTACAAGGTCGTCAAGGTGGCGGATAAGATGTTCATCGGTAAAGATATCCTCTATGTCAACGTTTTCAAACGTAACGATAACCGTACGATATACAACGTCATTTACCGTGATGGCAAACATGGATACAATTATATCAAGCGTTTCGCCATCACCAGCATCACGCGCGACAAGGAGTATGACCTGACGAAGGGAACGGAAGGTTCGAGGATTCTTTATTTCAGTGTCAACCCGAACGGGGAGGCAGAGACCGTGAAAGTTATCCTGAAGCCGAAACCTCGTCAGAAGTTGCTGGTCTTCGAGAAAAATTTCAGTGAGATTGTCATCAAAGGACGCGGCTCGCAGGGGAATATCCTCACCAAGTCGGAGATACATAAAGTGACTCTTAAGCAACGCGGCTCCTCCACGTTGGGCGGACGGAGGGTGTGGTTCGACTGGGACGTGCTCCGCCTGAATTACGACGGCAGGGGCGAGGAGCTGGGTGAATTTCATAGTGAGGACCAAATCTTGATGGTCTTGCCGAACGGAGAGTTCTACGCCACGAATTTCGACCTGAGTAACCATTATGAGTCAAATATAATGGTTATCGAGAAGTATCAACCGCGTAAGATATGGACCGCCGTGTTGTATGATGCCGACCAGAAATGTTATTATATCAAGCGTTTCCTGATGGAGGTGAACAGCCGGAGGCAGAGTTTCTTGGGCGATAACCCGAAGAACCGGTTGGTTTTGCTGACGGACGAGGCTTATCCCCGTATAGAGGTGGTGTTTGGCGGGCATGACGCTTTCCGCGGTTCGCTCGTGTTGGATGCGGAGGAGTTTATTGCCGTGAAGGGCTTCAAGGCGAAGGGGAAACGGCTTTCCGCTTACGAGATAGAGACTATCAACGAACTGGAAGCAACCCGTTTCGCTCCTTCCGAGAAAGAGACAGTGCCATTGGATACGCGGGAAGAGACGGACGGCGGGGAGGCGGATGACAACCAGAGTCATTCGGATATCATCGATGAGATCACGGGGCAGATGAAATTGTTCGATGAATAAAAGGATGAAGAGTTTTTTGGGGCTGACGGCGGTTTTCCTGTTTCTCGTGACGTTCGCGCTCAAGGCGCGGGAGAAAGGGAATGAGATTCCTTGGTCCGTGAACGAGGCGACGATGGTCGGTGTAGGCGGTTACAACCTGATGGACACCTATTTGTCTCCCGGGGTGGAGCGTAACTACACTGGTATGGGATTCCGGGTGATGAACGAGCGGATGAAAATGACCCGATTGGCGGAATACCGTATTTCCCGGCAACAAGTCATCAACGTGGAGCTCGCGACCACCCGTAATGGTGCCTCTACCGCCACGGACCTCGCCGGATTCGCGGATTATACGTTGGGCTATCATTATCATTTTCCCTCGGCGTATCCCGACCTGAAACTGCTGGCGGGAGCCTCGGCGCACGCTATGGCGGGGTTTATCTATAACACTCGCAACGGGAACAATCCCGCTTCCGCCAAGGCGGACGTAGACTTGAACCTTTCCGCGATGGCGATTTACCGATTGCGCATTAAGGAATATCCCTTGACATTCCGTTACCAGTTGACACTTCCTTTCATGGGAGTGTTCTTCTCCCCACATTATGGGCAATCCTATTACGAGATATTCGACTTGGGGAACTCATCGGGAGTCGTACGGTTCAACTCTTTCCATAACAAGTTCGCGATGAAGAATTTCCTCACGGTCGATTTTCCGGTTTGTAACTTCACGGTACGGGCGGGCTATTTAAACAGCTCATATCGCACGGGCGTGAACGGTCTGAAGTCTCACGTCATTTCCCATTCTTTCATGATAGGGTTGGTGAAAGAGTTCATCTCTTTCGGCGGGAAACGTCTGCGGAACACGAACCGGTATAAAAGCGCGTATTATTAAAAGAGAACACTTATGAGACGATTCGTTTGGTTATCCGCCTGCTTGTTTCTCCTGTTTTCCGCATGCGAGAAAGCGGACGAGTATATCGCCTCACCCCGCGAGAACTTCGAGGCGCTTTGGAAGATATTAGACGAGAATTATTGCTTCTTCTCTTACAAGGATATCGATTGGGATGAGGTACACGACCGCTACGCCCTCTCTATTCAGGACACGATGAGCCAGTATGCCTTGTTCGACACGCTGGGCGCGATGCTGGGCGAGCTGAAGGATGGCCATACCAATCTGGTCTCTACCTTCAACACCTCGCGTTATTGGGACTGGTATCTGGATTATCCGGACAACTTCGACGCCAAGATACAGGAGAATTATCTCGGACGGGATTACGGCATCGCCGGCGGGTTCGATTATACGACCTTGGCCGAGGGGCGGGTAGGCTACATCTATTACGGGAGCTTCTCCGGCTCGGCGGGCGAGAGCGGGATGGACCATATCTTTTACCAGTTTCGCGATTGCGCAGGGATTATCCTCGACATACGGGACAACGGCGGGGGTTTGTTGTCGAACGTGGACCGTATCGCCTCTCGTTTCTTGGAGGAGGAGATATTGACCGGCTACATCCAGCACAAGACCGGCAAGGGGCACGACGATTTCTCCGAGCCATATCCGCTTTACCTCGCCCCCTCGGAGCGGATTCGTTGGTTGCGTCCGGTGGTCGTGCTGACCAACCGCCAATGTTACAGTGCGGCCAACGACCTTACGCAAAAAGTCCGCATGGCGCCTTACGTCACCATCATGGGCGACCGTACGGGAGGCGGTAGCGGCCTGCCTTTCACCTCCGAGTTGCCCAACGGCTGGAGCGTCCGTTTCTCCGCCTCGCCCATGCTGGACGTGAATCTACGACACACGGAGTTCGGCATCGACCCGGATATTCGTGTAGACATGACGGAGGAGGACATGGAGAAGGGAAAAGACACCATCATCGAAGCGGCCATCGTCTATATTCTCTCGTTGAGATAAGGCGCGAGAAACAGCCACGATACCCCCACGAATAGCATATCATCATGAGAATGTGTCGTAATGAGCGACGCGTCCTCTTTCTTATGATTTCGATAATCCGACCAGCATCCCAAAATCTCCTTTAACGTGAGTTCGAAATAATTCAAAACATCATAAGTTGCCCGTCTTTGACAAAACAAATATCAATGGTGGGCTTCTTTTCAAAGAAGCAGTATGCAGCTATGG